>FLTS01000001.1:2202812-2517500 GCA_900078405.1 uncultured Stenotrophomonas sp.
CGCGGCCGCGCGCGACACGGTGCCGGTGTACGTCACCGCGCAGGGCACGGTGAGCGCCTACAACACGGTCACGGTCAGCCCGCAGGTGGGCGGCCAACTGCTCAGCGTCAACTTCCGCGAGGGCCAGGCAGTGAAGAAGGGCGAACTGCTGGCGCAGATCGACCCGCGCACGTTCCAGGCCCAGTACGACCAGGCGGTGGCCAGCCTGCGCCAGAACCAGGCGCTGCTGGCCACCGCGCAGTCCAACTACGAGCGTTCCAACTCCGAGGCCTACCGCCAGTACGTGGCGCAGACCGACCTGACCACGCTGCGCAACCAGGTGGCGCAGTACCAGGCGGCGGTGGCGGCGGCGCAGGCGTCGATGGCACAGAGCAAGGTGCAGCTGGACTACACCCGCATCACCGCGCCGATCGACGGTGTGGCCGGCATCCGTGCGGTGGACCCGGGCAACGTGGTCGGTGCCGGCACCGCACTGGTCACCCTCACCCAGCTGCAGCCGATCAACGTGCTGTTCAACCTGCCCGAGCAACAGCTGGATGCGGTGCGGGCCGCGCAGGCCACCGGCCCGTTGCAGACGGCCACGCTCGACCGCGCCGGCGGCGAGGTGGTCAATGCCGGCGGCACGCTGCAGGTGGTGGACAACCAGATCAGCAGCAGCAGCGGCACCTTCCGCCTGCGTGCCGAGTTCGCCAATGCCGACGGCGGGCTGTGGCCGGGCCAGTTCGTCAACGTGCGGATGAAGCTGGGCGAGCTGCCGGATTCGGTGGTGGTGCCGGCCGAGGCCGTGCAGCGCGGCAGCACCGGCGATTTTGTCTATCTGGTCAAGCCGGACAACACCGTCACCCTGCGCGAGGTGGTGCAGGGCCGGCAGGTGGACGATGGCCACGTGGTCATCGACAAGGGCCTGCAGGCCGGCGACAAGGTGGTCACCGAAGGCCAGTTCCGGTTGAAGGAGGGCGTCACGGTGAACCCGCTGCAGCCGGGCCAGGCACCGCCGGCACCGAGCGAGGAACAGCTCAAGGCCGCAGGCCAGCGGCGCGGTGCCGGCCGCGGCCCGCGCTGAACCTCTACCGGCACGCCGTCGCCCGCGCCGTTCCGCGGTGCGCGATGGAGCCGGGCCGATGCGGCGCCGCATGAGGTGAGCCGCGCAGGCAGACCGCAGGACGCGCGCGGCAGAGCCTGATCCGGCGATGGCGCGCACTCCCCTTCATTCCAGGAACCGACCGTGGGCTTCTCGACTCTCTTCATCCGCCGCCCGATCGCCACCTCGCTGCTGATGGTCGGGCTGACGTTGCTGGGCATCCTCGGTTACCAGCGCCTGCCGGTGGCGGCACTGCCCGAGATCGAGGCCCCCAGCCTGGTGGTAACCACGCAGTACCCCGGCGCCAGCGCGCAGACCATGGCCGCGCTGGTGACCACGCCGCTGGAGCGGCAGCTGGGCCAGATCTCCGGGCTGGACCTGATGACCTCCGATTCGTCGGCAGGCCTGTCCAGCATCGTGCTGCAGTTCTCGATGGAGCGCGACATCGACACCGCCGCGCAGGACGTGCAGGCGGCGATCCGCCAGGCCACCCTGCCCGGCTCGCTGCCCTACCAGCCGGTCTACAACCGGGTGAACCCGGCCGACGCGCCGATCCTGACCCTCAAGCTGGCCTCGGACACGCGCCCGCTGCGCGAGGTCAACGATTTGGCCGACTCGCTGCTGGCGCAGCGCCTGTCGCAGATCGACGGCGTGGGGCTGGTATCGATCGCCGGCAACGTGCGCCCGGCGGTGCGCATCCAGGCCAACCCGGCGCAACTGGCGAACATGGGCATGACCCTGGAAGGACTGCGCAGCGCGCTGACCCAGGCCAACGTCAACGCGCCCAAGGGCTCGCTCAACGGCAAGACCCAGAGCTACACGCTGTCCACCAACGACCAGCTCGATGACGCGGCGGCCTACAACGACGTCATCGTGCGCTACCAGAACGGCGCGCCGGTGCGGCTGCGCGACGTCGCCAGGGTGGTCGACGGGGTGGAGAACGACCAGATCGCCGCCTGGGCCGATGGCAAGCCGGCGGTGCTGCTGGAAGTACGGCGCCAGCCCGGCGCCAACATCGTCAGGACGGTGCAGAACATCCGCCAGATCCTGCCCGGCCTGCAGGGCATGCTGCCGGCCGACGTGAAGCTGGACGTGTTCTCCGACCGCACCATCACCATCCGCGCCTCGGTGCACGACGTGCAGTTCACCCTGATCCTGACCATCTGCCTGGTGGTCGCGGTGATCTTCGTGTTCCTGCGCCGGCTGTGGGCGACGGTGATCCCGTCGGTGGCGGTGCCGCTGTCGCTGCTGGGCACCTTCGGGGTGATGGCCTTCGCCGGCATGTCGCTGGACAACCTGTCGCTGATGGCGCTGACCGTGGCCACCGGCTTCGTGGTCGACGATGCGATCGTGATGATCGAGAACATCGTGCGCTACATCGAGCAGGGCAAGGACGGCCAGGAAGCGGCCGAGACCGGCGCGAAGGAAATCGGTTTTACCGTGCTGTCGCTGACGGTGTCGCTGATCGCGGTGTTCCTGCCGCTGATCCTGATGCCCGGCGTCACCGGCCGCCTGTTCCACGAGTTCGCGTGGGTGCTGTCGATCGCGGTGGCGATCTCGATGCTGATCTCGCTGACGCTGACCCCGATGATGTGCGCCTACCTGCTCAAGCCCGACGCGCTGCCCGAGGGCGACGACGCCCACGAGCGCGCCGCCGCGCAGGGCAGGGCCACGGCGTGGTCGAAGCTGGTGCACCTCTACGAAAACAGCCTGGACTGGGTGCTGCGCCACCAGCGCCTGACCCTGGGCATCGCGCTGGGCTCGGTAGCGCTGACCGTGCTGCTGTACGTCGTCATTCCCAAGGGCCTGCTGCCCGACCAGGACACCGGCATGGTCACCGGCGTGGTGATCGCCGACCAGAACGTGGCCTTCGAGCAGATGCAGCAGCGCACCCGCGCCGTGGCCGAGGCATTGCGCCACGACGAAGCGGTCAGCGGCGTGGCCGCCTACATCGGCGCCGGCACGATGAACCCCACGCTCAACCAGGGCCAGCTCAGCATCGTGCTCAAGGACCGCGGCGAGCGCGGCAGCCTCGACGCCATCCTGCCGCGGCTGCAGGCCGCCGCCGCGCACATCCCCGGCATCGCGCTGTACCTGAAGCCGGTGCAGGACGTGACCCTGGACACGCGCGTGGCCGCCACCGCCTACCAGTTCTCGCTGTCGGACATGGACAGCAAGGAGCTGGCCGAACAGACCGCACGCGTCACCGATGCGCTGCGCCGGCTGCCGGCGCTGGCCGACGTCGACAACAACCTCGCCAACCACGGCCGCGCCCTGCACGTGGAGGTGGACCGCGACAAGGCCAGCCGCTACGGCGTGCCGATGCAGACCATCGACGACACCCTGTACGACGCCTACGGCCAGCGCCAGATCTCGACCATCTTCACCCAGCTCAACCAGTACCGCGTGGTGCTGGAGGTGGCGCCGGAATTCCGCACTTCCGACGCGCTGATGAACCAGCTGGCGATCGGCAGCAATGGCAGCGGCGCGCTGACCGGCAGCAACGCCACCACCCTGGGCCAGGTGACGTCGAGCAACTCCTCCACCGCCACCGGCATCGGCAACGCCAACACCGGCATCGCGCTGGGCGCCGGCGGCAGCATCCCGCTGTCGGCTATCGCCACCGCCACGCCGGGCACCGCACCGCTGATCGTCAGCCACCAGCAGCAGCTGCCATCGGCGACGATCTCCTTCAACCTCGCGCCCGGCTATTCGCTGTCCGAAGGCGTGGCGGCGATCAACGAGGCGGTGGCCGCGCTGCAGTTGCCCGAGCAGATGCAGGCGCAATTCGTCGGCACCGCCGCCGAATTCTCCAGCAGCCAGAGTGACGTGGTGATGCTGCTGCTGGCCGCCATCGCGGTGATCTACATCGTGCTGGGCGTGCTGTACGAAAGCTGGATCCACCCGCTGACCATCATCTCCACGCTGCCGCCGGCCGGCGTCGGCGCGCTGCTGGCGCTGTACCTGTGCGGCATGAGCCTGTCGGTGGACGGCATCGTCGGCATCGTGCTGCTGATCGGCATCGTCAAGAAGAACGCGATCATGATGATCGACTTCGCGCTGGACGCGCAGCGCGCCGGCATGAACGCCTTCGACGCGATCCGCCGCGCCTGCCTGCTGCGCTTCCGCCCGATCATGATGACCACCGCCGCGGCCATGCTCGGCGCGCTGCCGCTGGCACTGGGCACCGGCATCGGCTCGGAGCTGCGCCGACCGCTGGGCGTGGCCATCGTCGGCGGCCTGCTGCTGTCGCAGCTGGTGACGCTGTACACCACGCCGGTGATCTACCTGTACTTCGAGCGGTTCTCCGGATGGGCTGCAAGGCGCCGCGAGCAACGTGCCGCCACGCGCCTGCGCATGGCCCGCTGAGGCGCACGCCATGAACCTCTCCGCGCCCTTCATCAAGCGCCCGATCGGGATCAGCCTGCTGGCCATCGGCCTGTTCTTCGCCGGCCTGCTCTGCTACCTGCGCCTGGGCGTGGCCGCGCTGCCGAACCTGACCATCCCGGTAATCTTCGTGCAGGCCAGCAACATCGGCGCCGACGCCAACACGATGGCCTCCACCGTCACCGCACCGCTGGAACGCCACCTTGGCCAGGTGCCGGGCATCAGCACCATGCGCTCCAGCAGCAGCGACGGCCGCAGCATGGTGTTCCTGATGTTCGACACCAGCCGCGACATCGACTCGGCGGCGCAGGACGTGCAGGCCGCGATCAACGCGGCGATGGCCGACCTACCGGCCGGCATCGGCACGCCCACCTACCAGAAGGCCAACCCCAACGACGACCCGGTGATCGCGCTGGCGTTGACCTCGGACACGCAGTCGGTGGCCGAGCTGTACAACCTGGCCGACTCGCTGCTGGCGCAGCGCCTGCGGCAGCTGCCCGGGGTGTCGCAGGTGGACATCGCCGGCGCCTCCACCCCGGCGGTGCGGGTGGACCTCAACCTGCGCGCGATGACCGCGCTGGGGCTGAGCCCGGACGACCTGCGCAACGCCATGCGCGCGGCCAACGTCGCCTCGCCGCTGGGCTTCCTCGACGACGGCCGCAGCCAGACCGCCATCGTCCTCAACGACCAGGTGCGCAAGGCCGCCGACTTCGCCAACATCGCCATCGCCAGCCACGACGGCGCGGTGGTCCGGCTGCGGGACATCGCCAGCGTCTACGACGGCCAGCAGGACGCCTACCAGGCGGCGTGGTTCAACGGCCGGCGCGGCGTGCTGATGTACGTGTACCTGCGTGGCGGCGACAACCTGGTGGCGACGGTCGACCGGGTCAAGGCGGCCATTCCCGCGCTGTCCGGCTACCTTGACGCCGGCACCACGCTCACGCCCTACTTCGACCGCACCCCGACCATCCGCGCCTCGCTGGCCGAGGTGCAGATCACGCTGATGATCAGCCTGGCGATGGTGGTGCTGACGATGGCGCTGTTCCTGCGCAGGCTGGCGCCGACGCTGATCGCCGCGATCACCGTGCCGCTGTCGCTGGCCGGTGCGGCGCTGGTGATGGCCGCGCTGGGCTTCACCCTCAACAACCTGACCTTGCTGGCGCTGGTGATCGCCATTGGTTTTGTCGTCGACGACGCCATCGTGGTGATCGAGAACATCATGCGCCACCTCGATGCCGGCATGCCGCGGCTGCAGGCGGCGATGGCCGGCGCGCGCGAGATCGGCTTCACCATCGTCTCGATCACCGCCTCGCTGGTGGCGGTATTCCTGCCGATCATCTTCGCCCAGGGCATGCTCGGCGCGTTCTTCCGCGAGTTCACGCTGACCCTGGTCGCCGCGATCATGGTTTCGGCCGTCGTCTCGCTGACCCTGACCCCGGCGCTGTGCGCGCGCTTCCTGCAACCGCACGAGGCGCACGTGCGCGAATCGCGCCTGCACCGGCTGCTCGACCGCGCGCACGGAGGCATGCTCCACGCCTACACGGTGGCGCTGGATTTCTCGCTGCGCCACGCGCTGCTGCTGGCACTGACCCCGTTGCTGTTGATTGTGGCCACCTTCTACCTCGGCGGCGCGGTCGGCAAGGGCAACTTCCCCGAGCAGGACACCGGCCTGATCTGGGGCCGCGCCAGTTCCGCAGCCACCGTTTCGTTCGCGGAAATGAGCGAACGCCAGCGCCGCCTGAGCGACATGATGCTGGCCGATCCGGCGGTGAAGATGGTCGGTACCCGGCTCGGGGCCGGCCGCCAGGGCAGCAGCGCGCAGTTCAACATCGAGCTGAAGACCGTGGCCGAGGGCCGTCGCGAGCCGACCGGCACGGTGGTCGCACGGCTGAGCGCCAAGGCCGCGCAGTTCCCCGACCTCGACGTACGCCTGCGCGCGATCCAGGACCTGCCCTCCGACGGCGGGGGTGGTGGCGGCCAGGGCGCGCAGAACCGCATCACCCTGCAGGGCAACGACGGCGAGCAACTGGCCGAATGGCTGCCGAAGGTGGTGGCCGCGCTGAAGCAGAACCCGAAGCTGCGCGACGTCGGCTCGGACGTGGACAAGGGCGGGCTGATGCAGAAGATCGTCATCGACCGCGACAAGGCCTCGCGGCTGGGCGTGAGCATCGGCGCGGTCGATGGCGCGCTGTACGGCGCCTTCGGCCAGCGGCAGATTTCCACCATCTACGCCGACCTCAACCAGTACGGCGTGGTGGTCAACGCGCTGCCGGGGCAGACCGGCAGCCCCGCCGCCATCGAGGACCTGTACGTGGCCTCCAGCAGCGGGCAGATGGTGCCGCTGACCGCCTTCGCCCACCAGGAGCCGGGGCTGGCGCCATCGCAGGTGACCCACCAGAACCAGTACACGGTGATGGACCTGAGCTACAACCTCGCCCCCGGCGTGAGCAGCGGCGAGGGCGACGCCATCGTCAAGTCGGTGATCGAGGGCCTGCGCATGCCCGGCGACATCCGCCAGGCCGCCCCCGGCGGCTTCCGCCAGGCACTGGACCCGACTTCGATGCTGATGCTGGTCATCGCCGCCATCGCCACGGTCTACATCGTGCTGGGCATGCTGTACGAAAGCTACATTCACCCCGTCACCATCCTGTCCACCTTGCCGTCGGCGGCGGTGGGCGCGCTGCTGGCGCTGTGGATGACCGGCACCGACCTGTCGGTGATCTCGATGATCGCGCTGGTGCTGCTGATCGGCATCGTCAAGAAGAACGCAATCATGATGATCGACTTCGCCCTGGTGGCGCAGCGCGAGCATGGCAAGAGCCCGGCCGAGGCGGTACGCGAGGCCAGCATCGTGCGTTTCCGTCCGATCATGATGACCACGATGGTGGCGATCCTGGCGGCGCTGCCGCTGGCGATCGGGCTGGGCGAGGGCTCGGAACTGCGGCGCCCGCTGGGCATCGCGATGATCGGCGGCCTGCTGATCTCGCAGAGCCTGACGCTGCTGAGCACGCCGGCGCTGTACGTGATCTTCTCGTGCCTGCAGCAGCATTGGCGCGGCTGGCGGGCGCGTCGCAGGGCACACCGCCAGCAACGCACCACCCGGGCCACCCCGTAGCAGCGGGGCTCGCCCCGCTGGCCGTTGCTTTGGCTTTGGCCGTTGCTGTCGCCTCGGCTTTTGATTTCCCTTGCCGTAGAGCGAGCCGAGCACCGCAGCGGGACGGGGGGCGAAGAGGCGCACGTGTCTGAGCGAAGCGAGTTGTGCGCCGTCCCCCCGGCCCGCGAGGAGCGCAGGGGACCGATGCGGCGCAGCCGCATCGGCTCGCGTCCCGGCTGTGCTTTCTTTTGGTTACTTTTCTTTGCACAAGCAAAGAAAAGTGACTCGCTCCTGCGTAGCAGGAGTGAAAGCTCTTGCTTCTGCTATAGATTTTCTTATCGAAGGCAACGTCAAAGGCTTTCGCTCCCCTATCGGGGAGCGAGTTACTTCTCTTTGCTCGTGCAAAGAGAAGGTAACCAAGAGAAAGCACGCCCTGCCTCCGCGCCCAACACGCTACGCGCGTCGGGTCCACTCCGCCGCCGGGATTTTTCGACGAGACATCCCTGTCTCGTCGAAAAACGACGTGCATCCCTGCACGTCGCCCCTGCGGGGTCTTATCCGTCGACTCCGTCGCTGCGGAAGGGAACCCGGAAAGTCAAAAGCACAGAAGCAAAAACAGAATCACCGGCAACCGCCAAAGCCAAGGCAACAGCCAGCGGGGCGAGCCCCGCTGCTACGGGGTGGCGGAGTCTTGTAGGTGCCGGGCTTGCCCGGCACGGGCCTTGCCGCCGTGGATCAAGCCGCCAACTGCGCCAGCGACTGCGCCTGCAAGTGCTCGTAGATCGAGAATTCGTCGACCACCGGCACACCCAGCGCCTGCTCGAACGCATCGCGGTTGGCGCGGGCGGCATAGGCGCGCTGTTCCTCGCCGCCAAGGTTGGACTGGAAGATGCCCGCGGCGCTGACCGGCAGGAAATCCTCGTAGATGATCGGCTCGGCCACTGCCAACCCGCGCCCGATCAGCACCTCGGCCGGCAACGCGCGTTCGGTAGCCGGCATGGCGCGGCCGGCGTCGGTCAGCGCGTAGCGGTAATAGCCCAGCCCTTCGCGGCGCAGCGTGGCGTGCTCGTCCGGAAAAGCGGTGAATGCCGCCTGCAGCCGCTGCGCGTAATCGCCACCGGTGCTGCCTACACCTTCGCGCGCCTGCGCCAGCAGCACGTCGTACAGCGCGCGACCCTTCGGCGTGAGGGCGAGGCCGCGCTGCTCGATCTCGCCGAAGCGCGCGGTGTGGGTGCCAGCAGCGTTGTCCGCGCCCGACGGGAAGTGCACCAGTTCCTCCAGCGCCTTGAAGCTGGTCTGGCGCAGCAGGATCGGGCAGGCGCGGCGCGGTGGGCCTTCGATCACCGCCTTGGCGGCGATGCCGCGCGCGTGCATCGCCGCCTGCGCCGCGTCGATGTCCAGCGTGCGCGGGGTGAGGTGGTTGATGTGCGGGCCGCGGAAGCTGACCACGTCGGCCACCAGCCGGTGCGCGGCGTGCAGGGCGTGATAGGTATCCAGCGACACGGTAGCGGCGTTGTGCCAGCGGAAGGTTTCCAGCGCCTCGACCACGAAACGCCAGGCGTCCTCCTCGCTCAACCCGCCATCGCGCTCGCACTGCTCGATCAGCTGCAATGCGCCTGGGGTGAAGATGTTGCGACGGGACAGGATGCCGGCCGCCTGCGCGCGCAGCGCCTCGTCCTCGATCAGTTCCAGCCGCAGCAACGAGGTGAACACGCGGAACGGGTTGTGCATCAGCGCTTCGCTCTCGACCGGGCGGAACGCGGTGGAATGCACCGGTACGCCGGCCACAGACAGGTCGTAGTAGCCCACCGGCTGCATGCCCATTACCGCGAACAGCCGCCGCAGCGTGGACAGCTCCTGCGCAGTGCCGACGCGGATCGCACCGTGCCGTTCCACGTCCAGTCGCTCGCGCTCGCCGCTGCGCTGCATCTGCCCGGCCAGTTCCGGCTGCGCGGCCAGCACGCCGGCGTTGGTTTCGCCGACCAGTTCCACCAGCGTGCCGTACAGCGGTACCTCGGTGCGGTACATGTGCGACATCGACTGCGAGAACAGGCTGCGGATGTGGTCGGGCGAAACGAAACGGTCGGCGGTCATGTCGGGGCGCGCGGGCGCGGTGGCGGGAAAGCCGCCATTTTCGCCCGGATGCGAAGTTTCCAGCCATTTCCGGAGAAAACGCCCCGAAGAATGGGCCCGTGCAGCAGGCAGGTCGGGGCTACGCCCCCGACGTACGGGATACGAGATGCCCCGCGTCGGGGATGTAACCCCGACCTACGGAGGCTTCTCCCTTCGGGAGAGGGGCTTCAATCTCGACGAGCGGCAGCGTCACGCTTGGCACGGTCGCCAAGCTGGCGCTGCAACAGCCGGTCCAGGCGGATCGGCCGGTCCCAGTGGTCGTAACTGGCCACCAGCGCATGCCGCACCGCACGCCAGTGCAGGTTGTCGGGCGCCACCGGCAGTGTCTGCACCACGGCTTTCCAGCCTTCGTCCGGATGCTGCGCGCGTGCACGCACCGGTTCACGGCAGCTGGCGCCGATGGCCTTGCCCCAGAAGCAGGCGAACCAGACGTCGGCGGCCGCCCAGCCGTGCTGCCGCATCAGTGCTTCGGGATAGCCGCGCCGCGCGCCACCGTAGCGCACCAGTTCATCGACGAAGGCTTCCGGGTAGCGCTCGGCATAGCGGTTGACATCGGCCAGTTGCCGGTCGAGCCAGGCATCGCCGGTACCGGGGGCATAAGCAGTCACCGCGCTTGGCAGCGTGTCGATGGCCTGTGCCAATGCTGCATTTGGCAGCAGCAGGACAGGAACGAATACAGAGGAACGAGCAACGAGAGCAAGCAGCAACGCCGCCGCTTTTGCATTTGCGTGTACCCGTTTCCCGTTTCTCATCAATCGTTCCCGCCTTCAATAGCGGCCACGGCCTGCGGCCATTGCCACGCGGTATCGGCCAGGCGCAGGCGCGGCTCGTCGGCGGAGACGCCATGTTCGGCTTCGTGCGCCCAGGTCACTGCATAGGGCGTGTGCACGCCCCAGCCACCCAGCGCCAGCACCGGCTCGATGTCCGAGCGCAGCGAGTTGCCAATCATCACGAAACGTTCGGCCGGCAGATCGAACTCGGCCAGCACCCGTGCGTAGGTTTGCGGGTCCTTCTCCGAGACGATCTCGATGCGCGGGAACAGGTCGCGCAGCCCGGAGCGCTCGATCTTCTGCTCCTGGTGGAACAGGTCGCCCTTGGTGATCAGCACCACCGGACAGCGCGCGGCGATGGCGGCCACCGCCTCGCGCACGCCGTCGATCACCTCCACCGGGTGCTGCAGGGTGCGCCGGCCGATCTCGACGATCTGCCGCAGGTGCGCGGCGGAAATACGCTCGCCGGTCAGCTCGATGGCGGCCTCGATCATCGACAGGGTCATGCCCTTGGCACCGTAGCCGAACACCGCCAGGTTGCGCCGCTCCACCTTGAGCAGGTGCTGGGCGGTGCCGGCGTCGTGCAGGTCGATGTAGTGGCCGAGGATGGCCATGAACTCCTGTTCGGCCACGCGGTAATAGTCTTCGCTCTTCCAGAGCGTGTCGTCGCCGTCGAAGCCGACCAGGCCGATAGCGGAAGCGGTATTCGGGGAAGTCATTCGCGCAGGATAGCAACCTGCCGGCGACGAAGAGGGGAGCAGCCAACCGGCCGCTCCCCGATCGATGCATGGATGCGCCGGCGCGCCGGGCTCAACGCTGCTGCGCGGCGGTATAGGCGCGGTATTCGTCGGACGTCAGCGTGCCGTCCTTGTCGGCGTCGGCGGCGTCGAAGACCGACGCCAGGCCGGCATGGGCCTGCGCCTCCGCGCGGCTGACGGCACCATCGCCATCGGTATCCAGGCTGTCCCACGACTGGCCGTTGCCGGACGCCGCGGCATCGGCGGCGGTACCCTGCTGCACCGGCGTCGCCGGGTTCTGCTGGGTCTGCGGTTCCGGCTGGGTCTGCTGGGCGAAGGCCGGCACCGCCAGCACGGCGCCGGCGGCGGCAACGAGGGCGAACAGCGGGTTGCGGTTGCGAACGGTCATCGGATGTTTCCTCCTGCGATTCGGGATGCGCGGTAATTCCGCACGGCCCTACCCTCGCAAGCCCGCCCTGAATTCCCTTTGTGGCGGAAATTCGCGGCGAATGCATCGTTAACCCTTGCCGCGGCAAGACCGGTTACGGCGCTGGTTAGGCGGGCGTGAGCGGCCGGTGAGGTGCGCATTCGGGCGTTCCATCCATGAATCCGCCGACCGCGCGAGCGGCGTTCAATCGCCGCTGGTGTCGTCTTCCCGCATCGTCTGCGAGCTGAACACCCGCCATCCCAGCCCTACGCCGACCAGCACGCCGACTATTTCCAGCACCACGCGCGTACCCAGTTGGTCCGGATCGTGGATGCTCGCCAACGCCAACCGCGCGTAGAGCGGCGACTCCAGCCGCACCATGCCCAGCGAGAACATTTTCCAGGTATCCACGCCGGCGCCGATGGCCACCGCCGCCAGACAGGCCCAGCCGATGGCGTGGCCCTGCGACAGCCCGATGCGGCGGCAGACCTGCCACCACAGCATGAACACCACGAAGCCGACCGCCAGCGCGATCAGGGCGGCTTCCAGCGAGCCGAGCAGGCCGTAATGCAGTTGCAGGTTCATCGGGTAGCGGTCGGCGGCGGGAAGGCCGCAGTGTATCCGGGCCGCGCCGGTCGCACGGATCAGCGCACCGGGAAGTCGTAGGCGGTATCGGGCGTCGGCTCGGGCTGGAAGGTGTAGTGCCACCATTCCAGCGGGTAGTTGGCGAAGCCTTCGCTGCGCATCGCTTCCAGCAGGCGCTGCCGGTTGCGGCGCTGGTGCGCGGAGATGCCCGCACTGTCGGTGTGGGCCAGCGGGTCGAAGCGGTCGAAGCCGGTGCCCATATCCAGCTCCACGCAGGCGCCGCCGCGGCAGTCGAGCAGGCCCAGGTCGATGGTGGCGCCGCGGCTGTGGCCGGAATGCGCGGCGATATAGCCCTGCTCCACCAGCAGGCCCTTGTCGATGTTCGGGTAGTAGCGGGCCTTGGCCTGCTGGTCGGCGGGGTCGTCGACCCAGCGCATGAACGCCTGCACCGCGCGCACCGGGCGGTAGCAGTCGTACAGGCGCAGCGCGTGGCCCTGCGCCCGCAGCCGGCGCTGCACCCGCGCCAGCGCCTGCGCGGCCGCGGCATGCAGGTAGCAGCGCGGTGCTTCGTAGCCGGGTACCGGGCGGCCGGTGAAGTTGTCGCTGCCGGCGTAGCGCATGTCCGGCACGAAGTCCGGCGCCAGCGTGGCGACGTCGAGCATGCCGGCCTGCGCCGGGTCGGACGCCGGCGATACCGCCGGCGCGTCACCGGTTGCCGCGCCGACCGGGATCAGCAACGACGCGGCGATCACGACCATGTGCCGGAGCGGACGGACCATGGGTCGGCCTCAGCGCCTGCCGGCGTCGGCCGTCAGCGCATGCAGGATGCGCAGGTCCTCGGCATCCAGTTCGCCACCGTCCAGGCCACGGAAATGGTTGCGGAAGGCGCGCACGGTGGCTTCACGGTCATCGAGCGGGTAGCCGACCAGCCGCAGCGCCGCCCATGGGTCGAAGCCGTCCGGTGCCGGCGGCGCATCGGCCGCCGGCCAGCGGCCGAAGCCGGCCTCGGCCAGCCGCCGCCACGGAAACAGCGGGCCCGGGTCGATCTTGCGCGTGGGCGCGAAATCCTGATGGCCGACCACCTGCGTGCGCGGGATGCGCAGGCGCGCGCACAGGTCGTCCAGCAGCACCAGCAGGCTGTCGATCTGCGCCGGGGCGAACGGCGAGCGGCCGTCGTTGTCCAGCTCGATGCCGATCGAGGCGGAATTGATGTCGGTGATCGTGCCCCAGCTGCCGGCGCCGCCGTGCCAGGCGCGCTGTTCGTCGCTGACCAGTTGATAGCGCTGGCCGTCGCGGCCGATCAGATAGTGCGCACTGACCGGGCCGCCGCTGTTGCGGCTGCGCAGCGTGTCCAGGCTGCGCTGCACCGAATCCTGCTCGGTGTAATGAATGACGATCAGCACCGGCCGGCGCAGGTCGTGGTTCGGCGAGGGCACCCAGGTCGCCAACGGGTTGCGCGCGGGCACGTGGCCGCAGCCGGCCAGCAGCGCGGTGGCCAGCAGCAGCGGGAATGTCGCAAGCCTGATGTGCATCGTGTTCATGCCGCTATCGTGCCTGAAGTGAACATCATGACTGTGCATCGCCGCATCACCGGCAATTGCCGACGCGACTGAATTCCAGGTCCTGGAAGTCGTAGCTGAAGTCGATGTCCGGGTCGATGGCGCGCAAGCGCAGGCGCCGCCGCGGACCGTCGCCGGCAAATTCCAGCCAGGCGTCGGCGTCCTCGCCGATGCCCTGCCAACGCACCCACGGGTGGCCGTCGGCCAGCATCACTTGGCCATGCATCGCCGGCGACTTCTCCGCGGCGAAGGCGATGCCGCCGGCGGCCGGGCACAGCTCGACCCGGCCGAACCACGGGTCAACCCACACCCCGGCATCGGCGCCGAAGCCGGCCACCGTGGCCGGTACGCCCTGCGGCACGGGAACGGGACCGTGACCATCGGCGCGGTGTTGCGCGGCTTCCTGCTCCAGCAGGCCGGCGTAGTACGCCACGTCGAGGCCGGCGCCGGGCCGGGTCTGCTGCTTGAGCAACGCCTGCATCAGCACCGTGCGCGCGTCCTCGGCCTCGCCGTTGATCAGGATCACCGCGCCGCTGCGACGGTCCGGCAGCAGTGCCAACGAGGAATACATGCCCGACAGCGTGCCGGTGTGCGCGACCTTCCACTGCCCGTCCATGTCCGACAGGCGCCAGCCGTAGCCGTAGGCGTGGAAATGGGTATTGTCCCAGTCGCGCTGGCGCTGGCCGACCGGCATCGGCATGTGCGCGGTCCACAGCGCGCGGCGTTGGGTTGCGTCCAGCCAGCCCGGCGCCTGCTGCGGGTCGAGCAGCACCTGCATCCAGCGCAGCATGTCGTTCAGGCTGCAGCGCACGCCGCCGGCCGCCATCGACGGGAAGTCGTCCACCCGCGCCGGCTCGGCCGCCGCCGGGATGTTGCGCGCGGCGGCGCGCCGATGCGGGCGCGCGACGTTGCCGACCGCGGCTGGCGACCACTGCCCGGCCTGGCAGCGCGCCATGCCCAGCGGCGCGAAGATCTCCTCGCGCAGCAGTTGCGCATATGGCTTGCCGCCGGCCGCGGCCGCCACTTCGCCGGCCACCACGTACAGCAGGTTGTCGTAGGCGTAGTCGGCGCGGAAGCTGCCCGCCGGTTTGAGGTGGGCCAGCCCGGCGATGATGTCCTGGCGGCTGAAATGGTTCGGCTCCGGCCACAGCATCAGGTCGCCGGCGCCCAGCCCGAGGCCGCTGTTGTGGATCAGCAGGTCGCGCACCTGCATGTGCGTGGTCACCCACGGGTCGTGCATGCGGAACGGCGGCAGGTGCCTGGTCACCGGGTCGTCCCAGCGCAGCTTGCCGGCCTGCACCAGCCGCGCCAGCACCGCGGCGGTCATCGCCTTGGTGTTGGAAGCGATCTTGAACAGGGTGTCGGCATCGACCGGCGTGCCCTCGCCCGAGACCCGTTCGCCGCGGGTGCCGGTGTAGACGACCTTGCCGTCCTCGATCACGCCGACCGCGATGCCCGGCAAGTGGTAATGCGCGTAGGCCGCGTCCAGTGCCTGCTCGTACCGCGCCGTGCCGTCATCGACGGCGGCATGGACGGCGGCCGGCAGCAACAGCAGACATAGCAGCAGGCACTTGGTCGGCATGGTTCCACTCCGCGGCTGGTGATTGTCCAATGCGACGCTGCCGTGCATTCCTGCACGGCAGCGGGTGCCGCGGCAAGCATTGCCGGTAGTGGCCCGGATCAGAAGTTCCAGGTCACCACCAGTTGCGCGTAGCGCGGGGACTGCCAGCGGGTGCCGGTGCCGTACAGGCCACGGGTGACGCCCGGCCCCTTCTCGTACCGCGCGCGCTGGTTGATGACTTCCTGTTCGTTGAGCAGGTTGTAGACCGACAGCCGCGCCTTCAGGTCGATGCCTTCCACCGGCAGGGTCCAGGTAACGTTGGCGCCGAGATTGTAGGTCCACGGCATGCGACCACCCCAGCCGCGCCCGGCGTATTCGAACTCACGCTGGTCCCACGACCCGCCACAGTTCTTCACGCAATGCCAGAACGAACCACCACCGGAGCCTTCGGTCACGAAACTGGCGGCACCCGTGCTGTCATCCGGCCACGCAACGCCCAGCGCGGTGATCGGCCCACCGGACAGCGCGGTGAACGTGCCGCCGAAGGACCACATCTCGTTGAGCTTGTAGCTGCCGCGCAGCTTGATCTGGTGACGATGGTCGTTGAACAGCGGACCGTAGTCCTGGTTGTTGGCCGGGTGGTCCCAGTGCTGGACCATGCCGGTGTCGCCGTAGTTGGTATCCGAATTCACCGGGCCTTCGTGATTGCCCTCGGACTTGGACCACAGGTAGGACGCGTTGAATGCCCACTTGTCGTCCCAGGCACGGTCGATCTGGAATTCCAGTGCCTTGTAGGTGCGCTTGGGCTTGGAGTAGCCCACCACCTCGCCACTGCCCCCTTTGATGTAGCCCGCCTTCGAGGTATCGATGGTGATCCAGCCCTCGGTGTCGCAACCGATGTCCTCGTTGCCCCAGATGGTCACCTTTTCGCCGGGGTTGGCGATAGGCCACAGGCTGTAGCCGACCGGACCACAGGGGGTGTGGTTGATGCGGATGTCGTCCATCGCATTGGGCATGCGCCGGTAGGTCGCATTGACACCCCACGACCAGGCCTGGTTGATCATCTGCTGGAAGCCGAGGATTGCCTCGTCCTGGTAGACCGCGTCCAGATCACGGCTCACGCTCTGACGCAGGTCGTCGACGGGCAGGTTGTAGGAATCGTCGACCGGGCCGATCTGCGCTCCGAGGACCGGCTCCATGTAGCCGGAGCCGGTGATCGGGTTCGTGGCCGGCCGCCAGCCATCCAGCGCATAGAAGGTGCGCTCGTCGATCAGGCCACCGGCGAAGTTGTAGTTGATGATGTTGGTGACCGGCAGGTAGTAACGGCCCAGGTTGCCGGACAGCTTCGTGCTGCCATCCCCCTTCATGTCCCAGCTGAAGCCCAGCCGCGGCGATACCAGGTTGTCCATCTTGATGAAGCTGGCGCCGCTTGCAGTCTTGTTGTCGAAACCATCCACGCGCACGCCCAGGTTCAGCACCAGGTTGGAAGTAACGCTCCAGACGTCCTCCAGGTAGTACGCGTTGGCCGTGGTCTCGAACACGCCGCCATCGATGCGCCGGCGCCCCATCACGATGGCGTCGACGCCGCCGGGCACGAGCGCGCCATTGTCCAGCTCGGCGCCGGGCGTGGCGCCGAAGACCGAGTAACGCATGCCGGTCGAGCCCGGGTAGTGGGTGGTGCGGTCCGTGGTCATTTCCTCACGGTCCAGGCCGAAGCGCAGCAGGTGGTCACCCAGTACCCATTCGAAATCCAGGCGCCCCACCTTGCGCTCGTCATGGTGGTCGACCACGGACGTCGATGCGCTGGGGTGGCAACTGACCGCTGGTTTGCCCATCGCGGTGTAGACGCCGTTGTAGCTGGCATCGATGAGCACTTGCGAGCACAGCGCATCGGCCGGCGACGCACTGAGCGCCTGGCTGCGGTTGACGCCATACATCGCCTTGGCGGTGAAATTGTCGCCGAACTGGCCGATGTAGGTCAGCGAGCCGTTCTTGCCGCCGCCATCATCCACGCTGGTGCCCTTCAGGTCACCGATGGCCCGGGTGTCGAAATCGTAAAGATTGGTCGAATTGTCAGTACTGCCCTCGTCCGAGAAAGCCAGCAGCTCAAGCCGATGGTTATCGGTGATGTTCCAGTCCAGCTTGGCCCCCCAGAATCCGTTGTCGGACTTGGCGCGTGACCACTCGGTGCCAGCATTGTTGGTGTTGCCGTAGTTGCCTTGGCGCTGTTCGTACATGCCGAAGAAAAACAACTTGTCCTTTACCAGCGGACCGGACGCCCACGCATTCGCCTTCATGAAGCTGCTGGTGTCATGGCTGGCCTTGTATACGGCCGAGGCTGCGGTGCCGTCACCGTCAACCCTGTCGAACTGGTGATCGTCCGCCTTCGAGCGCCATGCGTTCGGTTCGAAAGTGAACTCCACGCCGCTCTTGAATTCATTGCTGCCGGAGCGGGTCACCGCGTTGATCACACCGCCGGTGCTGCGGCCGAATTCCACCGAATAGCCGCCGGTCTTGACCTGGAACTCCTGGAAGAAGGCAAACGGCGCGCTGGAAAAGCTCTGCCGACGGTAGAAATCGGTGACATTCAGGCCGTTGATGAAGACCGAGTTCTCGGCCACCGACGAACCGCCGAAGCTGATGCCGCCGAACGACGAGTTGCCGCCGACCACGCCCGGCGCCAGCAGGGCCACCGACCCCATGTCCTGCGCCACCGGCATGCGTGCCAGTTCTTCGCGGGAAACGGTGGTAACCGTCTCGGTCGAATACACGTCCACCCGGTTGACGATGCGCGAGCCGACCACCTGGATCGAATCCAGCGTTATCGCCTCATCACCACCACCGAGGTTGACCGTGGTGGTGCCGCCCAGCGACACGTTGACGTTCAACGGCTCGCCCTCGCTGCGGCCGTCGCGTTGCAGCTGCAGGCGGTAGTCACCCACCGGCAGCTGGCCGAGGCGGTAGTTGCCGTCGCGGCTGGCGGTGATGGTGCGGGTCAGGCCGGTGGCGGTATTGGTGATGGTGATCTGGTCGCCGGCGTTGGCCCGGCCGGCGATGGCACCGGTGGCGCTCTGCGCCATGACCGTGGGCGCCAGCGCCCCCAGGCAGGCGCCCAGTGCGACGCAGAGCGCCGCCTTCTTCAGCATTTTCGTGTTCATCGTTCTGCTCTCTCCTGCAGAGGTTGGAAGTACGGCGGTGGTGCAGCGCTTCAGGCTTCCGGCGGCGGCAATACCTGCCACCGGAAGTCGTAATCCCACTGGTCGAAATAGAGGTTGCCGCCGGCCCACTCCACTTCGCCGCGTTGCGAATCCACCGTTTCCGAGCGGAAGTGCCGCTTGGCCGGCCACAGCGGTTGCGCGTAGTCGTCGTTGAAGGTGATGCGGTAGGCGTCCAGCCCGCCGAAATAGAAGTCGCGCAGCGCCGGTTGCGCGCTGTCGAGCGCGCCAGTGGTCACATCCATCGGCACCCAGCCGTAGGGTGCCAGGTACAGCGCACCCCAGTCGTGCAGGTTGCTGTAGCCCACCGTGTCGTCCGAATACACCATGCCCGACTGCCAGCGCGCGGGGATGCCGTTCAGCCGCAGCAGCGCGATCAGCAGCAGCGTCTGCTGGCCGCAGTCGGCGTGGTTGGCGTGCAGCGCGTGGTCGCTGATGTTGCTGAGGGTGGAATATTCGCGCGCGCCGCCCCACGGGATGCGGTCCACCGCGTCGAACAGCCTGCGCGCGACGCGGTACGGGTGGGTTTCATCGCCCACCACCTCGCGCGAGAACGCGCGCAGCGCCGGGGTGAACAGCACGTGCGGCGCGCGTTCGGCCAGGTACGGCGCCAGCGCCGGGTCGTGCGGCGTCGGCTGCACCTTGTCCGGGTCGATGGCGACGTGGCGCGCGTACACCGTCAGCTCGTAGCTGACCGAGAATTCGGTGGGGCTGCCGGCCACCGCCGTGCGCTCCAGGTAGGCGGTGCGCTGCAGGGTCGATTCCGGCGCCACCTGCGCGCCTGCCGGCACGCTGCCCAGCCAGCGGATCTCCTGCTGCTGGCCGGCGATGGCGCGCGAGTACGGGATCCACGCGCGCACGGTTTCGCCGGCCGGCACCGCGTCGGCGGCGACCGTGAGCGACTGCGTCACCCGCACCCGCCGCGGCGCGACGCTGGAAGCACCGCTGGCCTGCGCAGCGGCCAGCACTTCGGCATGGTGCGGGGTCGGCACCTCGAACGGGCCGGGCGCGGGCGGCTTGATCGTGGGCGCGCGCCGCGCCACCGCCGCCGTGCTGACCCGGAACAGGTTGGACGGCGCGCGTTTGAACCAGCGGCGCTCGCCGTCGATGTCCAGGTGCTCGATCAACCCGGCCTCGTCCCAGTCGCGGAACTCGTCCTCGCGCAGGTCGGGGATGTAGCGGCGCACCGCCGCCATCGCCTGTTCGCGGTCAAGGCTGAAGTCCAGCCGTATCCGGCGCATGCGCTCGCGCTGGAACAACCAGTCTTCGCGCTGTGCGGCGGACATGTCCTGTTGCCGCAATGCCGCATCGATCTGCGCCTGCGCGGCGGCGAAATCGCCGCGGTCCACGCGTGCGGCCACCTGCGCCAGCGGCTCGCCCGCAGCAACCGCGAATGGCAGCAGGCACAGCAGCCCGGCAGCAAGCCGGCGCTGCCGGGAGGCGACGAGAACGGGGGCGAACTGGCGAAACGCGAATTCCACGGCAACACTTCCCGGGTGCAGGGTGGTGGCGGTGGTGTAGCACGCCCCCGATGGGCGGTCAATAATTTATTCTTGCTTTCGACGAACAAAGGAATAACTATTCTTCACGCATCCCGATGGAGCCCGCCGATGAACGCCCTTTCCTCCCGGCTGCCGCTTGCGCGCGTGCTGCTGCTTGCCGCGGCCTTGTGTGCAGGACAGGCCCTCGCGCGCGACACCGCCCCGGTGGTCGCGCCCGGCCACGCCGGCATCGTCGGCCTGCGCGAGGCCTACCTGTCGCCCGATTACTGGATCGCGCACCAGGCCGAACCGGACCGGGTGATCCTCGACCGCGCCGGCATTGCCACGCAGAACGCGCGCATGCGCCGGCTCGACCCGTCCCTGCATGACCTGCGCGCGCTGCCGGCCATGCTGGCGCGCGATTTCGTGCGCGAACGGATCGACGCGATCTCGCAGCCGCCGACGCGCACGCTGTACGACGTGCAGGGCGAGGAGATCAGCGCCGCGCAGTTGCGCGCGATCAGCAACAACCTCGCGCTGGAGCGCATCCCCGCCAGCCGCCCCCTCCACTACGGGCTGGTCGTACACCGCGCCGCACTGCGCGCCTTCCCCACCGGGCTGCGCGTGTTCAGCAGCCGCGGCGATACCGACATCGACCGTTTCCAGGAATCGGCGCTGTTCCCCGGCGACGCGGTGGCGGTGCTGCACGAAAGCGCCGATGGCAATTGGCTGTTCGTCGCCAGCGAGCGCTACGTGGCATGGATCGAAAAGCGCTTCATCGGTATCGGCGACGCCGCGCAGGTGTTCGGCTACGGCGCCCACGGCCCGTACCGGGTGATCACCGGCGCCACCGCTTTCACCGCCTACACACCGGAGGAGCCGCGCCTGTCGCGGCTGCAGCTGGACATGGGCGTGCGCGTGCCGGTGCTGGCCGACTGGCCGCCGCTGCAGCCGGTCAACGGCCAGCAGGGCCACGCCGGCCACGTCATCCAGCTGCCGGCGCGCAACGACGACGGCAGCCTCGCCTTGCTACCGGCACTGCTGCCGCGCTCGCAGGACAGCAGCGACGACTACCTGCCGCTGACCCCGCGCAACCTCGTCACCCAGGCCTTCAAGTTTCTCGGCGAACGCTACGGCTGGGGCCATGCTTACGACACCCGCGATTGCAGCGGCTTCGTCTCCGAGGTCTACCGCAGCTTCGGCGTGCTGCTGCCGCGCAACACCAGCGCGCAGGCGGTGAGCCCGGCGCCGGATCGCATCGCCTTCGGCGACGAGGACGGCAAGGCGCGGCGCGACGCGGCGGTGGACGCACTGCAGGTCGGCGACCTGGTCTACATCCCCGGCCACGTGATGCTCACCCTCGGCCACGCCGACGGCATGGCGTGGATGATCCACGACACTTCCGGCGGCAGCTGGTTCGGCGCCGACGGCAAGCGCGTTCCGGCCCACCTCAATGGCGTGTCGGTGACGCCGCTGCAGCCGATGATGGCCAGCGACACCGCCAGCTACGTCGACCGCATCACCAACATCCAGCGCATCCGCCCGCGAACCGCCAAATGAAGATCACCGACATCGAACTGGGCATGCTGCGCGTGCCCCTGAAGACCCCGTTCAAGACCGCGCTGCGCACCGTGGAGACGGTCGAGGACATCGTGGTGCTGGTGCGCACCGACAGCGGCCACACCGGCTACGGCGAGGCGCCGGCCACCGCGGTGATCACCGGCGACACCCACGGCTCGATCATCGAGGCGATCACCCACTGCATCAAGCCGCGGCTGATCGGCGAGGACATCGCCAACCTCAACCGCATCTGCGCGCTGGTGCAGGGCTCGCTGGAGCGCAACACCAGCGCCAAGGCGGCGGTGGAGATCGCCCTTTACGACCTGTGGGCGCAGCTGCACGGCGCGCCGCTGTACCAGATGCTCGGCGGCGGCGACCCGGTGATCACCACCGACATCACCATCAGCGTGGACTACATCGACAAGATGGTGGCCGACTCGCTGTCGGCGATCGAGCGCGGCTTCGAGTCGCTGAAGATCAAGGTCGGCAAGGACATCGGCCTGGACATCGAGCGGGTCAAGGCGATCCACGCCGCGGTCGAGGGCCGTGCGCTGCTGCGGCTGGACGCCAACCAGGGCTGGACCGCCAAGCAGGCGGTGTACGCGATGCACGCGCTGGAGAATGCCGGGGTGGTACTGGAGCTGCTGGAGCAGCCGGTCAAGGCCGCCGACATCGACGGCATGAAATACGTCACCGAGCGGGTCAACACGCCGGTGATGGCCGACGAGAGCGTGTTCGGCCCGCACCAGGTGTTCGACCTGATCCAGCAGCGCGCGGCGGACATCATCAACATCAAGCTGATGAAGACCGGCGGCCTTTCCAACGCGATCAAGGTGGCCGACATCGCGGCGCTGCACGGTATCCCGTGCATGATCGGCTGCATGCTTGAATCGAGTATCAGCGTGGCCGCGGCGGTGCACCTGGCGGTGGCCAAGGCCGACGCGATCACCAAGGTGGACCTGGACGGACCGTCGCTGGGGCAGTTCAACCCGGTACGTGGTGGGGTGATCTTCAACGAGTCGGAGATCAGCATCACCGACGCGCCGGGCCTGGGCATCACCGAGGTCGAAGGACTGGAGATGCTGAAGCCGTGAGCACGGCAGCACCGGCAACCGGCACCAGTGTTGTTGCTGTTGCTGTTGCTGTTGCTGTTGCTGTTGCTGTTGCTGTTGCTGTTGCTGTTGCCCGTGATTTTGCCGTTGCCCTTCGGCTTTTGACTTCCCCTGCCGTAAAGCGAGCCGAGCACCGCAGTGGGACGGGGGGCGAAGAGGCGCACGTGTCTGAGCGAAGCGAGTTGTGCGCCGTCCCCCCGTCCCGCGAGGAGCGCAGGGGACCGATGCGGCGCAGCCGCATCGGCTCGTGTCCGGCCGTGCTTGACCAGCCATTCGGCTGTTGGAAAGGCTCTTCTTTTGGTTACTTTTCTTTGCACAAGCAAAGAGGCGCTTTTTCAACAGCCGAATGGCTGGTCAAGCACGCCCTGCCTCCGCGCCCAACGCGCTACGCGCGTCGGGTCCACTCCGCCGCCGGGATTTTTCGACGAGACATCCCTGTCTCGTCGAAAAACGACGTGCATCCCTGCACGTCGCCCCTGCGGGGTCTTGTCCGTCGGCTCCGTCGCTGCGGAAGGGAACCCGGAAAGTCAAAAGCAGGAGCAACAGCCAAAGCAACAGCAACAGCACTTCCCGCACTCCCGGTCTCACCTTGCAAGGCCTTACCGCCCCCCGCAAATCCTTTTAGAGTCACCCCTTCGCAGCCGACGACCCCCCCATGCCCCCACTGGTGAAAATCCGCTCCGAGCGTGACCAGATGTCGGCGATCGAACGCCGCATCGCCGACTTCATCCTCGACAATGCCCACCTGCTGCGCGACTACTCCTCCCAACAACTGGCCAATGCCCTGGGCATCAGCCAGTCCAGCGTCGTCAAGTTCAGCCAGAAGCTCGGCTTCAAGGGCTACCCCGACCTCAAGTACTCCGTCGGCGCCGCCGTCGCGCTGGCCGGCAACGGCAATGGCGCGGTGACCGAATGGCCGCCCGAACAAGCCCCCAGCGGCTACCAGCACCTGGCCGACACCCTGCGCCGCGCCAAGACCGCCGCCGAGGAGGAAACCCGCGTCGCCAACCCGCAGGAAGAAGTGGAAGCGGTGATCGCGCTGATCGACGCCGCCCCCAAGGTGTTCGTCTACGGCCTCGGCGACGACGGCCTGTACGCCCGCGAATTCGCCATGCGCCTGGCGCTGCTGGGCATCCTCACCGTGCAGCACGCCGACCCGATCCTGATGACCGCCAACCTGTCCGCGGCGCGCCCCGGCGACGTGCTGCTGGTGTTCTCCGAGTTCGGCAAGCTGCCGCAGCTGTGGCAACTCTCGCGCCAGTTCCAGGAGACCGGCGGCAAGGTGGTGTCAATCACCCGCCACACCGCCAACCCGCTGCGCGCCCACGCCGATGCCTCGCTGGCGATCTGCGCCCATGACCCGCAGCCGCCGGTGGCGCAGCTGCTGTACCGCTGCTCGCTGCAATACCTGCTCGACTTCGTGTTCGTGCTGCTGTGCCACGCCAACCCGGACCGCCAGCGCCAGCTCGCGCAGAACCAGGAACGCATCCAGCAGATGATCGACACCTGATGACCGGAGCCAGCGCCATGCCCTTCCCGTTCCGTTCCGCCGCCCGCCGGCTGCTGCCGCTGCTGGCCCTGCTCGCGCCGGCGGCCATCGCCGCCACGCCCGTCCACGACGCCACGCAGCTGGTGGTGGTGACCACACCGTCGTGGGACGCGCCTGCAGGCCGCCTGCAGGCCTACGAACGCACCGGGCACGGCTGGCAGGCCCACGGCGCCGCGTTCGACGTGGCGCTGGGCCGCAATGGCAGCGCCTGGGGCATCGGCCTGCACCCGGCGCAGGCCGACGGTCCGCAGAAGCAGGAAGGCGACGGCCGCAGTCCGGCCGGTGTGTTCGCCATCGGCGAGGCGTTCGGCTATGCGCCGCGCATCGACAGCGGCATGCCGTACCGGCCGATGCTGGCGAGCAACTACTGCATGGACGTGCCCGACTCGCCGCTCTACAACCGCATCGTCGATGCCGAGGCGGTCGGCGCCGACGCGGTGGAAGGTTCCAGCGAACCGATGCGGCTGGACCTGCACAACGACGGCGACCACCGCTACCGCGAGGGCTTCGTGATCGAACACAACCCGCGTGCCGAGCCCGGCCGCGGCAGTTGCATCTTCGCCCACCTGTGGCGCCAGCCCGGCGAGCCCACCGCCGGCTGCACCGCGATGGAGCCCGGGCACATGGCCGCCCTGCTCGGCTGGCTCGCCCCCGCCGCGCAGCCGCTGTTCGTGCTGCTGCCGGAGGCCGAATACGAGCGCCTGCGCAAAAGCTGGGGCCTGCCCGCACCGAATCCGTAGGAGCGACGCGAGTCGCGACGAAGCTTTCCCGGTAAAACCCCCATCGCGACTCGCGTCGCTCCTACGACACGCCTCCTCGCCCATGACCACACCCGTCCGCCGCTTCCGCCTCTCCGCACCGGTCAAGGTGCTGCTCTCGCTGCTGGCCGGCGCCGTAGTCGGCCTCGCCCTGACCAGTACCGACAAGGCGCTGGCGCTGCAGGTGGCCGACGTGGCCCGGCCCATCGGCCGGCTCTGGCTCAACGCCCTGCAGATGACCGTGGTGCCGCTGGTCACCGCACTGGTCATCGTCGGCGTCAACACCGCCAGCAACGCCGCCGCGTCCGGGCGCATGGCGCGCAATGCGATCGGCGTGTTCGTCGTGCTGCTGGTGGGCGCAGCCGCGTTCTCGGCAGTGGTTACCCCGGCGCTGCTGGGGCTGGTGCCGCACGACAGCGCCACCCTGCTGGCCTTCCGCGAGGCCCTGCACGCGCCGGAAACACAGTCCGCGCCGGCCAGCGCCGGGCAATGGATCGCCTCGCTGATCCCCAGCAACGTGCTGGCGGTGGCCTCGGCCAACGCGATGCTGCCGCTGGTGGTGTTCGCGATGTTCTTCGGCTTCGCTCTGAGCCGGCAGGACGCCGCGCGCCGCGAGCGCGTGCTGGACATCATCCGCATCGTCGGCGACACCATGATCACCATCGTGCGCTGGGTGCTGTGGGCCGCGCCGCTGGGCGTGTTCGCGCTGGTGCTGGTGGTCTGTGCCGAGGTCGGCATGAGCGTGCTCGGCGTGCTCGGCTGGTACATCGTGCTGATGTGCGTGATCTACGTCCTGATCACCCTGCTGCTGTACGGGGTGGCGCTGCTCGCCGCGCGCGAGGGCCTGCGCCGCTTCGCCACCGCGCTGGTGCCGGTGCAGGTGATCGCCGGCAGCACGCAGTCCTCGCTGGCTTCGCTGCCGGCGATGATCGACAGCGCCCGCAACCGCCTCGGCTACCCGGCGGCGCTGACCGCGCTGGTGCTGCCGATGGCGGTGTCGCTGTTCCGCATCACCAGCCCGGCGCAGTACATCGCCGTGGCCAGCTTCATCGCCTGGCTGTACGGCATCGACATCACGTTCTCGCAGTACGCGGTGGCGGTGCTGCTGGCCGCGGCGATCAGCATGGGTTCCACCGGCCTGCCCGGCCAGGCCAACTTCATGACCAACAACATGCCGATCACCCAGAGCATGGGCCTGCCGATCGAACCGCTGGGCGTGCTGCTGGCGGTGGACACCATCCCCGACGTGTTCTGCACCATCGGCAACACCACCGGCGACATGACCGCGACCTCGATCGTCGCCCGGCACAGCGGGCCGCAGGCGGACGACGCACCGGCCGACGGCTGAGCATTGCCGCGCCGTGAGCACGCCGCCACACCGCGCGTGTATGGTGTGGCGACGCCGCCGCGCACCGCCTTCCACCCACTCCCGGGAGAACACCATGCACCGTTCCATGCTGCTTGGCCTGGCCCTTGGCCTCGTGCCCGCCCTGTTCACCGCCGCCTGCGCCGCCGACCCGGCCGCCGAGGCGGCGCTCAAGCCCGCGCAACAGCCCTTCACCACCACCGAGGTCGCACGCTTCGACGAGCCGTGGGCGATGGCCTTCCTGCCCGACGGCAGCCTGCTGGTCACCGAAAAGGCCGGCACGCTGGTCCACTTCGACCCGGCCAGCGGCAAGCGCGCCGAAATCGCCGGCGTGCCGCAGGTGGCCTACGGCGGCCAGGGTGGCTTCGGCGACGTGGCCCTGCATCCGCATTTCACCGACAACGGGCTGGTCTATTACAGCTATGCCGAGGAAGGCGAGGGCGGCACCCGTGGCGCGGCGGTGGCGCGCGCGAAGCTGCAGCTCGACGCCGATGGCGGCGGCCAGCTGGTGGATGCACGGGTGATCTGGCGGCAGACACCGAAGGTGTCCGGCAACGGCCATTACGGCCACCGCCTGCTGTTCGGCGCCGACGGCAAGCTGTGGGTCAGTTCCAGCGAACGGCAGAAATTCGACCCGGCGCAGGACATGAAAGCCAACCTCGGCAAGATCATCCGCCTGAACGACGACGGCAGCATGCCGGCCGACAACCCGTTCGCCGCGCAGGGTTCGCCGGCCGACCAGGTGTGGTCGCTGGGCCACCGCAACATCCTCGGCATGGCTTTCGATGCGCAGGGCCGGCTGTGGGCCGACGAGATGGGGCCGAAGGGCGGCGACGAGCTGAACCTGATCCAGCGCGGTGGCAACTACGGCTATCCCCTGGTCTCCAACGGCGACCACTACGATGGCCGCGACATCCCCGACCACGACACCCGCCCCGAGTTCGTCTCGCCCAAGGTCAGCTGGACCCCGGTGATCTCCCCGTCCAGCCTGCTCATCTACGACGGCGCACTGTTCCCGCAGTGGCGCGGCAGCGCCTTCATCGGCGGGCTGTCGTCGCAGGCGCTGGTGCGCGTGGCCTTCGATGGCGACAACGCGCGCGAGGCCGAGCGCTTCGACATGGGCCAGCGCATCCGCGCGGTGGTGCAGGGCCCGGACGGCGCGCTGTGGCTGCTGGAGGACGGCAGCAAGGCGCGGCTGTTGAAATTGACGCCGCGCCCGTAGGTTACGGGGCTTGCCCCGTACGCACATTTGCCGGGAAAGCCACGGTGAAACAGGCAACGTTCACGACCCACGACGTCCACAACCAGCCGCCATCGCCCGGGCCGTTCGACCTGTGGAAGGACGACATCGGCCTGCGCGAAGCGGTGGCGTGCGAGGGCGGCGATGCGTTCGCCGCACACCTTGCCGGCTACGGCACGCTGGCCGGCGGCGAACTGCTGCACCTGGCCAACGACGCGCACCGCGATCGCCCGCGCCTGAAGACCCATGACGCCTACGGCCGGCGCCTGGACCGGGTCGAGTTCAACGCCGCCTGGCACGCGGTGATGGGCACGGCGATCACGCACGGCGTGGCCGCGCTGTCATGGGCGCAGCCGCAGCCGGGCGCGCACGTGGCGCGCGCCGCGCTGAGCTACCTGCACTACCAGACCGAGCCCGGCAGCAGCTGCCCGCTGACCATGACCCACGCCGCGGTGCCGATACTGCGGCAGGCGCCGGCGCTGCGCGAATGGGCGGACAAGGCCTGCGCGTTCGACTACGACGGCCGCGACCTGCCGCTGGCGCACAAGCGCGGCGCCACCCTCGGCATGGGCATGACCGAGAAACAGGGCGGCAGCGACGTGCGCGCCAACACCACCCGCGCCATGCCGCTGGCGGCGGAGGGCGAATACCTGCTGGTCGGGCACAAGTGGTTCTTTTCCGCGCCGATGTCCGATGCCTTCCTGGTGCTGGCGCAGGCGCCCGGCGGCCTGAGCTGCTTCCTGCTGCCACGCTGGCAACCGGACGGAGCGAAGAACGCACTGCGCCTGATGCGGCTGAAGGACAAGCTGGGCGACTGGTCCAACGCCTCCAGCGAAGTCGAGTTCGAGAACGCATGGGCGTACCGCATCGGCGCCGAAGGCCGCGGCGTGGCCACCATCCTGGAGATGGTGATGCTCACCCGGCTGGACTGCATGCTGGGTTCGGCCGGGCTGATGCGGATGGCGCTGCGGCAGGCGCTGCACCACGCCCGTCACCGCAGCGCGTTCGGCAAGCCGCTGATCGGGCAGCCGCTGATGCGCAGCGTGCTGGCCGATCTCGCGTTGGAGTCGGAAGCGGCCACCGCGTTGGCACTGCGCGTGGCCGGTGCGGTCGACCGCGCGCCACACGACCCGCACGAGGCGGCGCTGGCGCGGATCGCCACCGCCATCGGCAAGTACTGGATCTGCAAGCGCGCACCGGGCTTCGTCAACGAAGCGCAGGAGTGCCTGGGCGGCATCGGCTACATCGAGGACACGCTGCTGCCGCGGCTGTACCGGCAGGCGCCGCTGAATTCGATCTGGGAAGGCTGCGGCAACATCCAGTGCCTGGACGTGCTGCGCGCGCTGGCGCGCGAACCCGCGACCGGCGTGGCGCTGCGCCATGAGCTGCAGGCGGCGGCGGGCATCGACGCGCGGTTCGACGCGGCGCTGCACGCCGGCATTGCACTGCTGGAAGCCGGCGCGGACGAAGCCGGCGCGCGCGCCCTCGTCGAACGGCTGGCGCTGCTGTTGCAGGGTGCAACGCTGCTGCGCGGCGGCCACCCGCTGGCGCGCGACTGGTGCGGCGCCCGCCTCGGTGACGCGCGCGCGGCTACCTATGGCGCCCTGCCCGCCGGCATCGACGCCGATGCCGCCCTCGCCCACGCGTGGCTGCCCGGTTGAAGGCGGGAAAGGCGCATTCCGTCGCCGCATTCCCGGTTTCGTCGCATCGCGCTTGCCGGCGGCGACGAAGGCTTCCATCGTGGCAACCGCTGCATGTGCAGCGCCGAGCGACGCGAGCACGACCATGAAAGCCCTGACCGTCCTGCTGTTGTGGTGCCTGCTGTGGGTGTTGTGCTGGCCGCTGGCGCTGCTCGCGCTGGTACTGTGGCCGCTGGCGTGGCTGCTGTCGCTGCTGCCCCGGCGCGGCTCGTGCACGCTGTTGCTGGCGTGGCTGCTGTCGCTGCCGTTCCGGCTGGTCGGCATCACCTTCTCGGCGCTGTTCGCCTTCCTGCGCGCCCTGCTGATGCTGCCGGCGCGGCTGCTCGGCCATACCGACCGCAGGCCGCAGCCCGCCACGCCGTGAGGGGCGATTCAGGGCGAAAGCAACTCGAAGCGTACCGGCTCGCCATCGACCGATGAAGCGCACACCCACAGGTCGAACAGGCCCGGCTCGGCGGCGAGCACGCCGTCGGTGCCGGTGAAGGCCAGTTGTTGCCGGTCGAGCCGGAACACCACGTCCTTCGCTTCGCCCGGCGCCAGCGCGACCTTGGCGAAGGCCTTGAGCTCGCGTACCGGGCGCACGCGGCTGGCGACGCGGTCATGCACGTACAGCTGCACCACTTCCTCGCCGGCCACTGCGCCGGTATTGGTGACGGTGGTGGTGACGACCAGCTCGTCATCCCATCCCAGCCGCTGCGTGCCCAGCCGCGGGACGCCGTAGGCAAAGCTGGCGTAGCCCAGGCCGTGGCCGAAGGCGTACAGCGGCGCGTTGGGAACCTCGCGCCAGCGTGCCTTGAACTCGCTCACCCCCGGCAATTCCGGGCGGCCGCTGCGCGGGTGGCTGTAGAAATACGGCTGCTGCCCGGAGTGCTGCGGGAAGCTCACTGGCAGGCGCGCGGACGGGTTGTAGCCGCCGAACAGCACGTCGGCCACGGCATGGCCGGTCTGGGTGCCCAGATACCACGTCACCGCGATGGCCTGCGCATCGCGCACCGCGCCGTGCAGCGCCAGTGCGCGGCCGTTGCGCAGCAGCACCACGACCGGGGTGCCGGTGGCAGCCACCGCCTCGGCCAGCGCCTGCTGTACCGGCGGCAGGGTGATCTCCACCCGTGACTGCGCCTCGCCGCTGTAGCGTTGTGGTTCGCCCAGCGCCAGCACCGCCACGTCCGCGCGGCGCGCGGCGGCCACCGCCGCGTCGATGCCGCCGTCCAGCGGCTCTTCCAGCGCGCAGCCAGGCACCACTTCCAGCAGCGCGCCGTCGGCCAGCGCCGCGCGCACGCCGGCTTCCAGGGTGACGTAGCGCGACTTGTCGCCGAACAGCGTCCAGCAGCCTTCGATATTGTCGCGGTCCTGCGCGAACGGGCCGATCAGCGCGATCCTCTGCCCGGCCCTGCGCAATGGCAGCAGCGCGCCGTCGTTCTTCAGCAGCACGATCGAACGCCGCGCCGCATCGCGCGCCAGCGCATCGTGCGCGGCGATATGCGAAGTGTCGGCCTCGCGCGCCGGGTCCAGCGAACGGTAGGGATCATCGAACAGGCCGATGGCTTCCTTCAGGCGCAGGATGCGGCGCACCGATGCGTCCAGCAGCGCCATCGGCACCTGCCCGCTTTCCACCAGCACCGGCAGGTGCGCGGCGTAGAAGCCGCTCTGCATGCTCAGGTCGAGCCCGGCACTGAACGCCTTGCAGGTGGCATCGCGTTCGTCGGCGGCATAGCCGTGCGCGATCAGCTCCATGTCGGCGGTGTAGTCGGATACCACCACGCCGTCGAAGCCCCATTGCCCGCGCAGCAGGTCGGTCAGCAGCCAGCGGTTGGCGCTGGCCGGCACGCCGTTGATGTCGTTGAACGCGCTCATCAGCGCGCGCGCGCCGGCCGCCAGCGCCGCCTTGAACGGCGGCAGGTGCACGTCGTGCAGGGTCTGCGGCGAAATGTCCACCTGTGCGTATTCCATGCCGGCGGCGACCGCGCCATAGGCGGCGAAATGCTTGGGCGTGGCCAGCAGCGCATCGGCCGCGCGCAGGTCTTCGCCCTGGAAGCCGCGTACGCGCGCGGCGGCGAATGCGCAACCCAGCAGCACGTCCTCGCCCGCACCCTCCGCGCCACGGCCCCAGCGCTGGTCGCGGGCCACGTCCACCGCTGGCGCGTAGGTCCAGTGGAGGCCGGCGGCGGTGGCCTCGATGGCGGTGGCGCGGGCGGTGCGCTGCGCCAGCTCCGGCTCGAAGCTGGCCGCCTCGCCCAGCGGGATCGGGAACACCGTGCGCATGCCGTGGATCACGTCGGCGGCCAGCGCCACCGGGATGCCGAGCCGGCTCTCCTCCACCGCCACGCGCTGGATCTCGCGGCCCTGCGCCGCGCCGACGCCGTTGAACAGGCAGCCCACGCGCCCGGCGCGCACCTGTTCCAGCACCTGCTCGGCATTACGGACGTTGGCCTCGGGGTTCACGTCGGGGGCGAACGGGCGGACCATGTCGGCGAACACGCCCAGCTGGCCGACCTTTTCCTCCAGGGTCATGCGCGCGAGCAGGGTTTCGATGCGGTCGGCAGCCACCGGCAGTCCTTGTGGGGAAAACGCTTTCAGGGCGCGGATTCTAGCGCCGCCGCCGTGAAACCCGGCAGCGGCGCCGGCTCACGACGCCGCCCGTTCCCGCAGCGCCATCAGCATCGCGTCGCTGGATTGCTGGAACACGCGCAGGCCGAACTCCGGCAGGATCGCCAGCAGGTGGTCGAACACGTCCGCCTGCACCGTCTCGTACTGCACCCACGCGACCGAGGCGGTGAAGCAGTAGAGCTCCAGCGGCAGGCCATGCGGCGTTGGCGCCAGCTGCCGCACCATCAGGGTCATGTCCTGGTTGATGCCGGGGTGGCTGCGCAGGTAGCGCTCGACATAGGCGCGGAAGGTGCCGAGGTTGGTCATCCGGCGCGCGTTGACCTCCTCCGGGTGCGCCTGCGCGACCTGCGCATTCCATTGCGCCAATTCCTCGCGCTTGCCGGCCAGGTAGTCGTCGAGCAGGCCGAAGCGCTGCAGCCGCGCCAGTGCGTCGTCGTCGAGGAAGCCCACGCTGTGCTGGTCCAGCAGCAGCGGGCGCTTGATCCGGCGCCCGCCCGACTGCTGCATGCCGCGCCAGTTCTTGAACGACTCGGTGACCAGCTTCCGGGTCGGGAAGGTGGTGATGGTCTTGTCCCAGTTCTGCACGGTGACCGTGTGCAGGGCGATGTCGATCACGTCGCCGTCGGCGTTCTGGCTGGGCATCTCGATCCAGTCGCCGATGCGCACGCGGCCGTCGCCGCTGATCTGCACGCTGGCCACCAGCGACAGGATGGTGTCCTGGAAGATCAGCATCAGCACCGCGGTGGCCGCGCCCAGCCCGGTCAGCAGGTGCAGCAGCTTGACCCCGGCCAGCGTGGCCACGATCGACAGGCCGGCCAGCACGAAGATCACGATCTTGACCACCTGCAGGTAGCCCTTGATCGGCTTGTCGCGCGCGTCCGGGCGGCGTTCGTAGATGGCGTTGAACAGGTCCAGCGCATGGCTTGCCGCCAGCGCCACGGTCAGCACCACCCACGCCTGGCAGACACCCGCGACGAAATGCACCAGCCCCGGCGGCAATCCCGGCACCAGCACGATGCCGGCGGCGATCACCAGTGCGGGCACCACGTTGGCCAGCCGCGGGATCACCTTCAGGTTGCGCCTGGCGCCACCCTCCTCGGCCGGCAGCATCCGCACCATGCGCTTGAGCCCGCGCAGCAGGATCCGCTTGGTCACGTAGTTGGCCAGCCACGCGGCCAGCAACAGCATCGCCAGTACCACCGCCGCATAGGCAACCGGGTAGTTCTCCAACAACGGCTGCATGCGCTGCAACCACGGCCACTGCATCACCTGTTCCACCATCACTGCGTACGTACCTCCTCATTGCCGGCGCGGCTGCGCTCGATCACCACGCCCACCGCGCGTGCGCCGCGCACCGCGCCAGGCTTGCTCAACTTCAGCCGCAGCCATTGCACGTCGAACTCGTCGAGCACGATCTGCGCACAGCGCTCGGCCAGCGTCTCCACCAACCCGAAATCCGAGCCGCGCACGTAGTCCATCAGCCGCTTGCTGACCGCCTTGTAGTTGAGCGTGTCGGCAATGTCGTCGCTGGCGGCGGGCCTGCGGTTGTCGAAGCCCATTTCCAGGTCGAACACCAGCACCTGGCGGATGCGCCGCTCCCAGTCGTAGATGCCGATCAGGGCGTCGATTTCCAGCCCTTCGATGAATACCTTGTCCATGTGTGAAGCGGGGAACCGGGATTGGGGAACCGGTAATGGTACGTGCTGGCGCGTCAAGGGAAGCGCAAGGCCGGAATCCGGCGACGAAGCGTCAAGGCATACGTTCAAGCAACACACACCACGACCGACCACGCCATCGGCCCGCCGCAATCAGGCATTTCCTGCTTCCTGTTTCCTGTCCCCTGCCGCCAAGGGTGGCAACGTCGCCATGTCCCAGCGCGGCACCACCTTCACCTCGGCCGCGCTGTGCTGGCCGGCCTGCAAGCGTAGCGCGCCGGCGAAGGCGATCATCGCGCCGTTGTCGGTGCACAGCGCCGGGCGCGGGAAGCAGACGCGGCCGCCCCGGCGCTGCGCGGCGTCCTGCAGTTTCGCGCGCAGGCGCCTGTTGGCGCCGACGCCACCGGCCACCACCAGCACGTCGCAGCCGGCTTCGTCCAGCGCGCGTTCGCACTTGATCGCCAGCGTGTCCACCACCGCATCCTCGAAGCCGCGGGCAATGTCGGCTCGGGTCTGCTCGCCCTGGTCGCTGTCGCGCCAGGCCAGCAGCACCTGGGTCTTCAGGCCGGAGAAACTGAAATCCAGCCCCGGCCGGTCGGTCATCGGCCGCGCGAACCTGAACCGCCCCGGCGTGCCGATTTCGGCCAGTTTCGCCAGCTGCGGGCCGCCCGGGTACGGCAGGCCCATCAGCTTGGCGGTCTTGTCGAAGGCCTCACCGGCGGCGTCGTCCAGCGTTTCGCCGAGCAGGCGATAGCTGCCGATCGCGTCCACCGCCACCAGCTGGGTGTGCCCGCCAGATACCAGCAACGCCACGAACGGCGGCACCGGCGGGTCGCCCTCCATCAACGGCGCCAGCAGGTGGCCCTCCATGTGGTGCACGCCGATGGCCGGCACGTCCAGCGCCCACGCCAGCGAACGCGCGACCCCGGCGCCGACCAGCAGCGCGCCGACCAGCCCCGGCCCGGCGGTGTAGGCCACCCCGTCGATCTCGGACACGGCGATGCCGGCCTCGTCCAGGGTCTGCCGGATCAGCGGCAGGGTCTTGCGCACGTGGTCGCGGCTGGCCAGTTCCGGCACCACCCCGCCATATTCGGCGTGCAGGGCGATCTGGCTGTAGACCGCATGGGCGCGCAGCGCGGCGGCGCCGTGCAGCGCGGTGTCGTAGACCGCCACGCCGGTTTCGTCGCAGGAGGATTCGATGCCGAGGACTTTCATGCCGCCATTGTGGACCCGTTGCCCGGCCCCGCCTACCCGTCCCCCTTGCACGCCTCGACGAAGCGGCTATAATGCGCGGCTCGCCGGGCGTGACCCGGTATCACTGTGTCCCGGAGATTCCATGCCCAGCGTCAAAGTCCGCGAGAACGAACCTTTCGAGTTTGCGCTCCGCCGCTTCAAGCGCACCTGCGAAAAGGCCGGCGTGCTGGCCGAGACCCGCAAGCGCGAGTTCTACGAAAAGCCGACCCAGGAACGCAAGCGCAAGGCCGCTGCTGCCGTGAAGCGCCAGCTGCGCCGTTCCTCGCGCGACGTCACCAAGCGTCAGCGCCTGTACTGATCGGACGCAACTCCTGAACGGAAGGTTTCGGCCTTCCGTACCGGAGTGGAAGCCGGCACGCGCAAGCGTAGCCGGCTTTTTGCGTTCCCGCGCGTGCGCCGCGCACAACCCGTACCCCGATCCCGCAAGAGGTGATCCATGAGCCTGAAACAGCAACTGACCGACGACATGAAGGCCGCCATGAAGGGCGGCGACAAGCATTCCCTGGGTGTGATCCGCCTGATCAACGCGGCAATCAAGCAGCGCGAAGTCGATGAGCGCATCGAACTGGACGATGCCGCGGTCATCGCCGTGCTGGACAAGATGGTCAAGCAGCGCAAGGACTCGGTGAGCCAGTACGAAGCCGCCAACCGCGAGGACCTGGCCAAGGTCGAGCGCGAGGAGATCGTGGTGATCGAGCGCTACCTGCCGGCCAAGATGGGCGAAGCCGAAATCCTCGCCGCGATCAACGCCGCCATCGCCCAAACCGGTGCCGCCAGCGCCGCCGACATGGGCAAGCTGATGGGCGTGCTCAAGCCGCAGCTGGCCGGGCAGGCCGACATGGGGCTGGTGTCGAAGCTGGTCAAGCAGGCGCTGGCCGGCTGATTCACTGCCGCCGGCACGCGAATGCGGGGCCGATGCCCCGCGCAAATGCGTAGGTGCCGGGCTTGCCCGGCACAGGGGCTCTCCCGATAAAGCTCCGTGCGGGGCAAGCCCCGCACCTACGGTCGGCCTCGTTCGGATGGCTCCATAACACGACCGGCTTCACTCCCCTTTGCCGCCGTGTCGGTTACATCCTTCGCGGCCGGCAACGCCACCGCGCACCCGCGTCGCAGGCAGTACCGCCACGGGTGCGCGCTGCCCTCCCACGCATGCCCCCATCCATCTTCGACACCCTGAAGCGATGGCTGCAGCGGCTGCAACGCAGCCTGCCGGCGGCGCTGCTGCGCCGCTTCGTCGAGGCGGACGTGATGACCCAGTCCGCCTCGCTGGCGTTCTACACCCTGCTGTCGCTGGCGCCGCTGCTGATGCTGCTGCTGTGGCTGACCGCTTCGCTGTACCCGCCGGCGCAGCAGGCGCTGGTCGAGCAGATCGCCGGCCTGGCCGGCGGCAGCGTGGCCGAGGTGGCGCGCACGGTGATCGCCAACGCCAGCGCGCGACCGGATCTGGGCTCGCTGGCCGGGGCCTGGAGCCTGTTGCTGCTGTTCGTCGGCGCCACCGTGGTGTTCGCGCAGCTGCAGGCGGCGCTGAACCGCATCTTCCGCTCGGACGAACAGCGCTTCGACGGCGTGTTGGGCTGGTTGAAGAAGCGCATCTTCTCGGCCGGCGTGGTGCTGGCGCTGGGCTTCCTGCTGATCGTGTCGATGGTGGCCACCACCGCGTTGCAGGTGGCGTTCGCGCACCTGCCCTCGCTGCTGCCGGCGGTGGGCTACCTGAGCACGCTGCTGCTGTACGCGCTGGGCTTTGCCTTCCTCTACCACTACCTGCCCGACCGCCCGGTGGCATGGCGCCAGGCCCTTGGCGGCGGCGCCATCACCGCGTTGCTGTTCACCCTGGGCCGCTACTGCATCGGCCTGTACCTGGCCAATGCCGCGCCCGGCAGCGCCTACGGTTCGATGGGCACCCTGGTGCTGATGCTGGTGTGGGTCTATTACGCCAGCGTGGTGTTCTTCAGTGGCGCGCTGGTCACCGCGGTCATCGACGAACGCGCCGCGCCCCCATAGGAGCGACGCGGCTCGCGACCGGCGCTCTACCGGGAAAACCTCGCCGCGACTCGCGTCGCTCCTACGGGGACAGCGCGCGCATGGCATCCTATGCGCCTGTCATGGCCCGCATCCCCGACGCATTCATCGACGACCTGCTCGCCCGCTCCGACATCGTCGAAGTGGTCGGCTCGCGCGTGCCGCTCAAGCGCCAGGGCAAGGAATACGCCGCTCGCTGCCCGTTCCACGACGAGCGTTCGGCCAGCTTCACGGTGTCGCCGACCAAACAGTTCTACCACTGCTTCGGCTGCGGCGCGCACGGCACCGCGATCAGCTTCCTGATGAACTACGACCGCCTCGAATTCCTCGATGCGGTCGAGGAACTGGCCAAGCGCGCCGGTATGGAAGTGCCGCGCGAGACCAACCCGCGCAGCCAGCAGCAACAGGACGACAGCCGCGACCTCTACACCGCGCTGGATGCGGCCAGCCGCTTCTTCCAGAAGCAGCTGGAAGGCAGCGACAAGGCCCGCGCCTACCTCGACGGCCGCGGCGTGGACGCCGACACCCGCGCGCGCTTTTCCATCGGCTACGCGCCGGACGGCTACAGCGCCTTGAAAGACGCACTGGGCAAGGACGAGCGGCGCATGAAGCTGCTCGATCGCGTCGGCCTGTTTTCCAAAAACGACCGCGGCCACGTCTACGACAAGTTCCGCGACCGGGTGATGTTCCCGATCTTCGACCGCCGCGGCCGCGTCATCGCCTTCGGCGGCCGGGTCATGCAGAAGGACGACGGCCCCAAGTACCTCAACTCGCCGGAAACCGCGCTGTTCCACAAGGGCCGCGAGCTGTATGGCCTGTGGCAGGTGCGGCAGGCCAACCAGAAGATCGAGCGGCTGATCGTGGTCGAGGGCTACATGGACGTGGTCAGCCTGTTCCAGTTCGGCGTCACCCAGGCGGTGGCGACGCTGGGCACGGCAACCACCCCGGACCACGCCGAACTGCTGTTCCGCAACGCGCCGGACGTGTATTTCTGCTTCGACGGCGACAATGCCGGGCGCAAGGCCGGCTGGCGCGCGTTGGAATCGGTGCTGCCGCGGATGAAGGACGGGCGACAGGCGTTCTTCCTGTTCCTGCCCGACGGCGAAGACCCGGACACCATCGTGCGCAAGGAAGGCGCAGAAACATTCGACGCGCGCTTGAAGCAGGCCACGCCGCTGTCGCAGTTCTTCTTCGACGAGCTCACCCGCGAGATCAACCTGGCCACCCTCGACGGCAAGGCGCGGCTGGCCGAGCGTGCCCGGCCGATGCTGGCGCAGATTCCCGACGGCGCCTTCGGCGACCTGATGAAACAGGAACTGCAACGCCTGACCGGCATCGGCCGCGCCCCCGCCGGCATGGCGTCGGCGCCGCAACGGCGTGCGCCCACCGCCCCGGTGCAGAAGCGCAGCCTGGTGCGCGCGGCCATCGCCCTGCTGCTGCAGCAACCATCGCTGGCCACCAGCCTCGCAGGCCACCACGCCGTCGCCGGCCTGCGCCTGCCCGGCATCGAGCTGCTGCTGGAATTGCTGGACCTCGTGCAGCAACGCCCGGACATCAGCACCGGCGCGTTGCTGCAGCATTTCGACGGCCGCGAGGAACAGGCCGCGCTGCACCGGCTGGCCGCCATCGACCTGCCCGGCGACGAGGCCAGTTGGGCGCAGGAACTGCACGACGCCCTCGCCCAGCTGGAAAAGCAGCTGCTGCAGCAACGCCTGGACGAATTGCAGACCAAGCAGCGCCAGCAGGGCCTGGACGACACCGACAAGTACGAACTGCGCGAGCTGCTCAAAGCACGCGCGGCCATGCGCTGATGCCGAACGGAGGAAACCGGCGATGAAGCACCTCATCCTGTCCCTGCTGCTTGCAGCCACCGCCAGCGCCACTGCCGCCGAACATGCACTGAAGCAGCCACGCCCGGGCCTGCTCACTGGCGGCCAACCCAGCGCCCAGCAACTGCATGATGCGGCCAGGGCCGGCGTCACCACGGTGATCGACCTGCGCACGCCGCAGGAAGAACGTGGCTACGACGAACAGGCCGCCGCCGAGAAGCTGGGCCTGCGCTACGTGCGCCTGCCCATCGGCGGTGCCGGCGACATCAACGAGGCCAACGCGCGCACGCTGGACCGCCTGCTCAAACAGGACGCCGGCACGACCCTGCTGCATTGCGCCTCGGGCAACCGCGTCGGCGCGCTGCTGGCGCTGGCGCATGCACGCGTGGACGGCACTGCGGCCGAGGAGGCGCTGCAATTTGGCCGCGATGCGGGGTTGGGTTCGCTGGAGCCGGTGGTGCGGCTGAAGCTGGGAGTGGGTGAAGAGTGAGAAAAGGCAAAAGCAGGATCCATCATTCCCGCGCAGGCGGGAGTCGCTCCTGCCGTTGCCTCAAGAGCGTGAACAAAAGCGATTCCCGCCTGCGCGGGAATGACGGCCGTTGATTTTTCTCACTCATCACTCCTCTTCACCCACTCCTGACTCCAATGCGCCGCCTGCTGCCCGACAACTTCACCCTCGCCCTGCTCGGCACCGTGCTGCTGGCCACGCTGCTGCCGATGACCGGCACCGCCGCACATGGACTGGACCGCTTCACCGATTTCGCCATCGCCGCGCTGTTCTTCCTGCACGGCGCACGGCTGCCGCGCGAGGCGGTCGTCGCCGGCCTGCTGCACTGGCGCCTGCACCTGCTGATCCTGGCCTGCACCTTCGTGCTGTTTCCGCTGCTGGGGCTGGCGTTCAAACCGCTGGATGGCCGCGTGCTCACCCCGGAGCTCTACCTCGGCGTGCTGTTCCTGTGTGCACTGCCGTCCACGGTGCAGTCGTCCATCGCCTTCACCTCGATGGCCGGCGGCAACGTGCCGGCGGCGGTATGCGCCGCGTCGCTGTCGAGCCTCCTCGGGGTGTTCCTGACCCCGCTGCTGATGGGCGTGCTGGCCGGCGCGCAGGGCGGCATGGCCGACCCGCTGCACGCGGTAGGCGCGATCATGCTGCAGCTGCTGGTGCCATTCGTCGCCGGCCACCTGCTGCGGCCGTGGCTGGCGCGCCGGGTGGAGCGGCAGCGCGCGTTGCTGCGCTACACCGACCAGGGCACGGTACTGCTGGTGGTCTACGGCGCCTTCGGCGAATCGGTCAGCGAAGGCCTGTGGCGCGACACGCCCATCGGCGCGCTGCTGGCCGTCGCGCTGGTATCGGCGGTGCTGCTGGCCATCGCCATGCCCGGCATCACCTGGCTGGCGCGGCGGCTGGGCTTCACCCGCCAGGACGAGATCCCCATCGTGTTCTGCGGCTCCAAGAAGAGCCTGGCCACCGGCGTGCCGATCGCCAAGGTGCTGTTCGCCGGCGGCAGCCTCGGCGCGATCGTGCTGCCGATCATGGTCTACCACCAGCTGCAGCTGGTGGTGTGCGCAATGGTGGCGCGGCGCTACGCGCGCAAGGCGCCGTAGATGCGGGGCTTGCCCCGCATGAAGCTCTCCCGGTAACGCCCCGGGCGGGGCCGCGATGGTTTCGCCGGTAATGCGCCATCGCGGCCAAGGCCGCTTCCACTCAGCAGCCTTGCGCTCAGCGCTGCCCGAACAATTGCCTGCGCTCCTCCTCGCTCAGCGGCTTGCCCGCGTCCGGGTTGACCGTCGGGCCCAGCGCGTAGGCGCGCTGCGTGGCCGGGCGCTCGGCGATGCTCCGGTGCCAGCGGTGCAGGTGCGGGAAAGCGTCGAAATCGGCCGGCAGTTTGCTGTAGGCGCCGATCCACGGGTAGCTGGCCATGTCGGCGATGCCGTAATCGTCGCCGGCCAGGTACGCCGATTCGGACAGGCGCTTGTCCATCACCCGGTGCAGGCGCCGCACCTCGCTGTCGTAGCGCTCGATGGCGTAGGGGATGCGCTCGGGCGCGTACACGTTGAAGTGGCCCATCTGCCCGCTCATCGGGCCGAGGCCACCCATCTGCCAGAACAGCCATTCCAGCGTGGCGGCGCGGCCGCGCGGGTCGGCGGGAATGAAGCGGCCGGTCTTCTCGGCCAGGTACAGCAGGATCGCGCCGGACTCGAACACGCTCAGCGGCGCGCCGCCGTCGACCGGGGCGTGGTCGACGATAGCCGGCATCTTGTTGTTGGGCGAGATGGCCAGGAAGTCCGGCTGGAACTGGTCGCCCTTGCCGATGTTGACCGGCAGCAGCCGGTAGTCCAGCCCCGCCTCTTCGAGGAACAGGGTGACCTTGTGGCCGTTGGGGGTGGGCCAATAATGCAGGTCGATCATGAATGCGCCTCCGTGGGAGAACCGTCGTCGGGACCGCTACGGTAACGCTTGGCAGGTCAACGGGTGGCCGTTAATCTGCCGCACCTCCGCAACGCAGCGATCCGCCGCGCCCATGTCCGACCACAAGCCCCTGAGCCCGCTCCCATCCCTGATCTTCGCCTCGCGCTGGTTGCAGTTGCCGCTGTATCTGGGCCTGATCCTTGCCCAGGGCGTCTACGTCTACCTGTTCGGGCACGAGTTGTGGCACCTGATCACGCATGCGGCCAGTTGGTCCGAGCAGCAGATCATGCTGATCGTGCTCGGCCTGATCGACGTGGTGATGATCTCCAACCTGCTGGTGATGGTCATCGTCGGCGGCTACGAGACCTTCGTCTCGCGGCTGGGCCTGCAGGGCCACCCGGACCAGCCGGAGTGGCTCAGCCACGTCAACGCCTCGGTGCTGAAGGTGAAGCTGGCGATGGCGATCATCGGCATCTCCTCGATCCACCTGCTCAAGACCTTCATCGAGGCCGGCCAGCTGGGCCTGCCGCTGTGCGCCCCGGAACTGGCCGCCGGCACGGCCTGCACCAAGTTCACCTCCACCGGGGTGATGTGGCAGACCCTGATCCACTGCGTTTTCATCCTGTCGGCGATCGGCATTGCCTGGACCGACAAGCTGATGTCGAACGGACACGCCAAGCCCGGCAGCCACTGAGGGCCACCTCGGCCCCCGGCGATGGCCGCCACAGCGTGACGACCATCGCCTTTTGCGCCTACCATGCCTCCCGCCTCGTGCAGCCGGGGGCTGCAATGCTAGATTCGGCCTTCGCACCGGAGCCGGCGCGGCGTCGGGAAACGCCGCGCGCACCTGCAACGCTCCAGGCGACCATACCTTCGCGTTAGTCGATTCAAGGGGAAGATTGATGTCGTACGTCACGTTCCACGGAAAAGCGCGCCTGCTCGCGCCCACCCTGCTGGCCATCGCCCTGGCCGCCTGTTCGGGCCAGGACGCCCCCGCCCCGGCCGACGACGCCGCACCTGCCAAATCCCCGGCCGCCGCGCCCGCCGAACCGGCCGTGGCGGCCAAGGTGCAGTCGATGGGTACCGACCAGCTGCGTGATTCGGCCAGCACCGCGCTGCGCGAGAACCGCATGTACGCGCCGGCCGGCGACAACGCGATGGAGTACTACCTGGCGCTGCGCGACAAGCTGCCCGACGACGCCGCGGTGAAAAGCGCGCTGACCGACCTGCAGCCCTACACCCTGATCGCCGCCGAGCAGAGCCTGACCCGCGAGGACTTCGACGAGGCGCAGCGGCTGGTGGCCCTGATCGAGAAGGTGGACCCCTCCGCCCCGGCGCTGCCGCGGCTGAAGCAGGGCATCACCAACGGCATGCAGGTGGCCTCGCGCCGCACCCAGGACGAAGCCGAGAGGGCCAAACACGACGCCGAGAACCGCGCCAAGCAGCAGGTCGAGCAGCAGCGCCTGGCCCAGCAGCAGGCCGCCGAAGCCACCGCCGCCCGTGAACTGGCCGAACGCCAGGAAGCCGCGCGCCGGGAAAGCGAGCGCCAGGAGGCCGAGCGCCAGGCTGCGGCCAAGCGCGAAGCCGACGCCCGCGCCGCGCAGCAGGCCGCCGCATCGAAGCCGGCCGCCGCGCCGACGCTGCGCGCGGTCAGCACGCCGGCCCCGCGCTACCCGGCCGATGCGCTGCGCTCGGGTACGTCCGGCGAGGTGCTGGTCGAGATCACCGTCGGCACCGACGGCTCGGTCACCGATGCCCGCATCCTGCGCGCCAGCCCGCCGCGCGTGTTCGACCGCGAGGCGCTCAACGCGGTCAAGCGCTGGCGCTTCGAGCCGATCAGCAGCCCGACCACCACCCGCCGCACGCTGGCGTTCCAGCCGAACAGCTGACCGGCAACCCGCGCCGCGGAAACAGGAAAGGCCCGGAGCGATCCGGGCCTTTCGTTTTTTCTCTCGTGGAGGCGGGGGCTGTGTCACCGGAGAGCCCCGTGCCGGGCAAGCCCGGCACCTGCGACACGCTCAAGCGGGTCGGCGTCCCATGTGGAACGGGGCTTGCCCCGCATCGGAGCGCTGCCGGGAGAGCCACTCCCGTGCAGGGCATGCCCCCGCTCCACGCAACGCCGCGATCAACCCGAGATCGCCAGCTTCTCCTGCTTGTAGCGCCATACCGCCAGCGCCCACAGCAGCGCGGCCAGGACCAGCGAACTGAGCAGGTACAACCCCCACTGTTCGGCCGAGGCAGCTTCGCCGCGGGTGATCTTCTGGATCATCTGGTTCTGCGACAGGAACGGCACCGCGTACTGCCATAGCGCCGTGTCCTTCAGCGGGTAGGCCATCAGCCCGTAGGCCGGCAGCATCGGCAGCATCATCAGCCACATCATGTGGCTCTGCGCTTCCTTCATGCTCTTGGCCCCGGCCGCCAGCGCGGTGATCAGCGCGGTGCCGATCAGCACCAGCGGCAGCAGGGTCAACAGCAACTTGCCCATCGCCGCGAAGCTGACGTCCATCGACGCCGCGCTGCCGCCGGCAACACTGGCGCTGAGCTTGAAGCTGAGCAGAATCAACAGCATCGAGACCATGCCCAGCAGCGCGGCGGCCAGCATCTTGCCGCCCACCAGTGCCGCCCGCGATACCGGGGTGGCCAGCAGCGGTTCCAGCGACTGCCGTTCGCGCTCGCCGGCGGTGGTGTCCATCGCCAGATGGGCGCCGCCGATGAAGGCGAAGATGGTCAGGATCATCGGCAATATCACCGACATGAAGCCGCTGCTCTTGGCTTCCGGCGTGGCCATGTCACGGGTGCCCACGTTCAGCGGCGTGGCCACCGCCGGGTTGATGCCGCGCACCAGCAGGCGCATCGCGCCGACGCCGCTGCCATAGCCCTCCAGCACCTTGCTCACCCGCGCCACCACCACGTCGCTGTTGCGGCGGGTGGTGTCGGTGATGATGTCGACCTTGGCCGGCTTGCCCACGCGCCAGTCATCGGCGAAGTCTTCGTTGATGGCCAGCGCCACGTCCTCCTTCTGGGCGCGGATGCGGGCTTCGATGTCGGCCGGTGCGGGGTGGGTGTCGATGCCGTAGCTGGCAAGATACTTGAGCAGGTTGGGCGCGCGTTCGATGCCCAGCACCGGTACGTCGATGTTCTTTTCAAGCTGGGTTTCCACCCGCATCTGGCTGAGTTTGCCGATGCCCCAGAAGATCAACGGATACAGCAGCGGCGCAACCAGCAGGCTGAGCAGGAAGGTGCGGCGGTCGCGGAAGAAGTCGCGCCATTCCTTGCGCATCACCGTGAATATGCTGCCGAAGAACGAAGTCCTGTTCATGCGTGCAAGCCCTCCTCGCTGCCGATCAGTTTGACGAAGGCGTCCTCCAGGTTCGCCTCGCCGGTGGCCGCGCGCAGCTCGTCCGGCGTGCCCTGCGCGGCCACCCGGCCATGCGCGATGACCACGATACGGTCACACAATGCCGCCACCTCCTGCATGATGTGGCTGGAGAAGATCACGCAGCGACCCTCGGCACGCAGCTCCTTGAGGAAGCCGCGCAGGCCGCGCGTGGTCATCACGTCCAGGCCGTTGGTGGGTTCGTCGAGGATCACGTTCCGCGGGTCGTGCACCAGCGCACGGGCGATGGCGGTCTTGGTGCGCTGGCCCTGCGAGAAGCCCTCGGTGGCGCGGTCGAGGAAATCCTCCATCTGCAGCGCCGCCGCCAGCCTGGCGGTGCGTTGGGCGATTTCCTGCGCGCCCATGCCGTGCAACTGGCCGAAGTAGTCGATGTTCTCGCGCGCGGTCAGGCGCTTGTACACGCCGCGCGCGTCGGGCAGCACGCCCAGGCTGCGGCGCACGCGCTCGGGGTCGGCGGCCACGTCGACGTCGTCCACCAGCACGCGCCCGGTTTCCGGCGACATCAGGGTGTAGAGCATGCGCAGCGTGGTGGTCTTGCCGGCGCCGTTGGGGCCGAGCAGGCCGGTGATTTCGCCGTCGCGGGCGATGAAGCCGACGTCGTCCACGGCGACCACCGGCGTCTTGTCCCTGCCCCGTCCGGGGAAGGTCTTGCGGAGATGTTCTGCAACGATCATTGCAAGGTTCCTGTTGGCTGTGTGCTTACGGCTCGGCGCCGTTGAAGCTGGTGAACGGGGCGACGTAGTCGAGCTTTTCCAGGCAGCTGCCGTCGAGCGCCTTGGCGTCGTTGTTTTCCATGAACTGGGCGAACAGCCTGCGCATGCAACCGGCGCCCAACACCGAGTGGCCCTGCCCGCGCAGCACGAACAGGCGGCCGTTCGGCAGCGTCTTGACCACTTCCTCGCCGTAGCGCGGCGGCGTGACCGGGTCGAACTCGCCTTCCAGTACCAGCGCCGGCACGTCGCTGGACAGCGCCTCGTGGAAGTCGGCCGGCACCTGCCCCTTCGGCCACACCTCGCACATCGCCGCCAGGCCCTCGGACATGCGATTGCCGAGCACGGTGCCGGCATCCTCGCTGCGCGCGACCATGCCGTCGCCGTCTTCGCTGCACACCACCGACAACTGCATGCCCATCGCCATCGCGTCCTTCATTCCCTCGGCCACCATCTGCACCAGCGCCATCAGGTTCTCGTAGCGGCCGGCGTTGGCCTCGTGGATCAGCTTGGGCAGCAGCGCGCTGGCCAGCGGCATGTAGGCGTACATGCGCACCAGCCCGGCCACCGATTCGGCGCGCAACGTACCCTGCTTCGGCTCGCCACTGCTGGCGTCGCGGTAGTTCACCTGCACCGGTTGCGCGCGCAGCCTGGCCAGCAGTACATCGAGCTCGGCGCGCGGATCACCCAGCTTGTCCTTGCACACCGGGTCCTTGCTGCACAGGGCGAACTGCAGCGCCAGTGCATCGTCGAGGTTGCGCGCGAAGATGTTGCCCAGTTGCAGCGTGTTGGGCACCACCGAATCGAGCACGATGCTGCGCGTGCTGGCCGGGTAGCGCATGGCGTACTGCTGGGCGACGCGGGTGCCGTAGCTGACGCCGACCAGGTTGATCTGCGCCGCGCCGATGGCCTTGCGCACGTCGTCGAGATCGGCGATGGCGTCGGTGGTGGTGTAGTGGCGCAGGTCGGCCTTTTCCGACAGCGTTTCCACGCATTGCGCCGCCTGTGCCTGCATGGCCTGCGGCGAGGCATCGAAGTCGTCCCCCTCGCCTTCAGGCGGCTCGCACGCCAGCAGGTTTGACTTTCCGGTGCCGCGCTGGTCGACGAGGATGACGCTGCGCCGCTTGCGCACTTCCTTGAACACCGGGTCCAGCTGCGGGTAGCTCGCCACCGCTGCCTGTCCGGGGCCACCGGCAAGGAAGAACACCGGGTCGGGCAGCGTCTCGCCGCCGTCGCCGGGCTGCAGCCAGGCGATGTTGAGCACGATCCTGCGCCCGGCCGGGTTGGCGCGGTCCTCGGGCACCTCGAAGGTCGCGCATTGCGCTTCCAGGCTGGTGCGGCTCATCGGCGAGCCGAGGCTGCATGGGGTGAAGGCGATGCTGCCCAGCTTCACCGGTTCGACCGGCGCCACCGGCGCGACGTCGGCCTTGCCGGCCGCGGCGTCGGGTGCATCGGGTTCGTGCTGCATGGCGCGGTAGCCGAACACGCCGGCTATCACGGCCACGGCCAGGATGGTGCGGGTCTTGCGGGACATCATCGGAACGGCCCCTCTGGTTGGGTGGAACGGATTCGGTGCTGCCCATGCAGGACGCGGCAGGCACCGTCATGTGACATCGGGAAGGAAAATGTCCTCGATGCGCGCCTCGAACAGCCGCGCGATGCGGAAGGCCAACGGCAGCGACGGGTCGTACTTGCCGGTCTCCAGCGCGTTCACCGTCTGCCGCGAGACCTCCAGCCGCTCGGCCAGTTCGCCCTGCGACCACCCGCGGGCGTCGCGCAGCTCGCGCAGGCGGTTGTTCACAGGTAGCGCCGGGTCAGGACCATCTTGGCGATGCCGTAGGTCAGGCACAGCAGCGGGAACACCCAGATCATCACCGAGGCGGCATCGAAGTCCAGCACCTCCGCCTTCTCCAGCAGGCCGCCGGCGAAATACAGCAGTGCCACCAGCAGGCTGGCGATGCCGATGGACTCGGTTTCGATGCGCCGCTGCAACTCGTCCACCTCGCGCAGGTAGCGCAGCGCGGCGCGCATCAACAGCGCGATGGCCAGTGCCGGAGTCACCGCCACCAGCGCACGCAGCGGTACCGATTCGATGCCGTGCCTGATCAGGCTGATGGAGGCGAACAGCACCAGTGCGTAGCCGATCATGATCGGCCACAACGCGCGCCGGTAGCGGCGCCCGGCCGGCTGTGCGTACATCTCGTCGCAGTGCTCGCGCCACCAGCGCGGCATCAACGACATCAGCAGCGCGCCCAGCAGGTAGCCGGCGCCAATCCCCAGCCAGGCATGCACGGCGCCGCGCGGCCAGTGCAGCAGCCAATGGCCGGCAGCGGCCAGCAGCAGCGCGCCCAGCGCGATGGCGGCGAAGATCCAGGCGAAACGGCGCAGGGTCATGGACGGCTGCTCCGCCGCGCCCGGGCGAGGAAGACGATGCCCAGCCCGAGGAAGGCCATGCCCACGCCCGTGAACGCGGCTTGGCCGGCGACGGCGACCCCAAGGAAAGCCGCGCCGACACCCAGCCAGACGCCGCCGATGTTCTTTCGATTCCGTGTCCTGCACATGGCATCACCCCTGCCTGTCAAGGAAACTTTACAGCAGGATGCGCAAGTCGAAGAGGGCTGTCAAGTATGCTTTACAGAGCATGCCCCGTAGGTCGGGGCTACACCCCCGACGGCACCGCGCAAGGGCGTCGGGGACGCAGCCCCGACTTACGACACGCCGGCTTCAGGCCACCGCCACCGGCTCCATGTCCAGATCGCAGACGACACGGTTGCGGCCGGCGGCCTTGGCCCGGTACAGCGCCGCGTCGGCCCGCGCCAGCAGCCGCTCCAGCGTGGCATCGATGCCGGCCGCGATACCGATGCTGGTGGTGACGGCGATCGGGCCGATGTCGCTGTCCAGCGGGCAGGCCTCCAGCGCAGCGCGCAGACGTTCGGCCAGCGCCTGCGCCTGCTCCAGGCTGGTGGCCGGCAGCAGCAGCACGAATTCCTCGCCGCCGTAGCGGCCCAGCAGGCTGTCGCGGCCGCGCAGGTTGCGCTGCAGGGTGCGCGCCATGTGGTGCAGCACCGCGTCGCCGGCCTGGTGGCCGTGGGTGTCGTTGACCCGCTTGAAGTGGTCCAGGTCCAGCAGCAGCACCGCGAACGGCAGCCGCCGCAGCTGGCATTGCACCAGTTGCCCGCGGCCGTCGTCCATCAGCGCGGTGCGGTTGAGCAGGCCGGTCAGGCCATCGCGCCGCGCCAGCCGGCGCAGGTCCACCATCTGCCGCTCGACGATCAGCAGCACCAGCGCGAAAGTGTGGCCCATCATCACGATCAGGCTGCCGACGTAGGTGACGTTCATCGGCAGGCCGGCGCGCAGGATGTCGCCGCCGGCCCCCGGCGCAACCGGAAGCAGCGCCCGCACCAGATACAACAGCCCGTCGCACACGAACACCACTGCCGCGATGCGGCAGCTGCGGCGGGTGTCGGCCGGCGCGTGGCGCAGCAGCAGCCAGACTTCCCAGCCCTTCCAGATCAGCACCAGCAGGCTGTACAGCGCCAGGCGGATGCCCAGGTCGGGCGTGACCACGCTGAACCAGACGATGCACAGCATGTACCCGCCAGCCAGCACCAGCGCCGGGCGCAGCGGCGCGCGGCGGCCGACGTGCAGGGCCACGCCGCACAGCAGCAGCACGCTGCCGAGCACGGCGAAGGCGTTGCGCCCCACGATCGACAGCAGCTCCGGCATCTGCCCCTGCAGGCCGAGCAGGGTGGTGCCCAGCGCGCCGGCCCACAGGCTGGCCGCCCACAGCCGCGGCACCGGGTGCCCGCGCATAACCAGCAGGATCAGCGAAAAGCCCGCCGCCAGCCCGATGTGCAGCAACAGGCCGATGATGGCGATGGTGGGGAAATCCAGGGTCATCGAAAAACTCGCGGGCAGGGACTTGGCGGCGGATGCGAGGGTCCGGTTGGACCCGGTTTCCCGTCTCCCGATGGGGGAGGGGCTTGCATGCCGTACTCCACATAGCTCAGGCGCGACGGCGAGGCATCACCCTACACACGCCGGATTCTCACACAATGCCGGCGCACCACGGCGCGGCCTTCACTTGCTGCTGACGTACTTCTCGCGCCGTATCCGCGGCACCGGCAGGCCGGCCGCCTTCAACGCCTCGAAACAAGCATCGACCATCTCCGGGTTGCCGCACAGGTAGGCGATGTCGCGTTGCGGGTCGGGGGAAATCCCGGCCAATTGCTGCTGCACGTAGCCCTGGCGCACGTCCGGGTGCGGGTCGGCCGGCAGTTCGCGCGACAGGCAGGGCAGGTAGCGGAAGCCGGGGTTGGCCTCGGCAAAGGCACGGAAATCGTCGCCGTACAGCAGCTCGGCCGGCGTGCGTGCACCCTGCAGCAGCAGCACCTCCACGCCACGCTCGGCAATGGCCCGGCGCAGCAGCGGCAGCATCGAGCGGTACGGGGTGACGCCGGTGCCGGTGGCGATCAGCAGGTAGCGGCCGTTGCGGTCGCCCGGCTGCAGGCAGAAGCGCCCGAACGGCCCGCTGGCGGTGACATACCCGCCGATCTGCAAGCCCTCGAACAACGCCGTGGCAGCACCTCCGGGCACGAAGCTGACCGCGATTTCCACCGCCTCGCCCGGCCCCGGTACGTGTTCGTGCAGGGTCGCCAGCGAATAGCTGCGTTTGGCCGCGGTGCCGTCGGCATATTCGAAATGCACCTGGATGAATTGCCCGGGCTGGAAATCCAGCGGCTGGCCGTCGTCGCGGACGAACTGGTAGTGGCCGACCGTGGGCGCCAGCATGCGGCGGCCGACCAGCTTGAGGGGGAATTGGACAGGCACGAAGGAAGGAACAGTGTGTAGCCGGGCCGGTGCCACGGGGGCTCCTATAATACCGGCTCGCACTTATCCGGCGCCGGCACCGCGGCGCGAAGGCCAGAGCTTGGATCCCCGAACTTCCCCCGGCGCACCCGCGCTGCGCATCCACGACCTCCGCAAAACCTACGACAACGGCGTGCAGGCCCTGAAGGGCGTGTCGCTGGAAGTCGCGCCCGGCGACTTCTTCGCCCTGCTCGGCCCCAACGGCGCCGGCAAGTCGACGCTGATCGGCATCGTCTCCTCGCTGGTGAACCTGAGCGAAGGCCAGGTGCAGGTGTTCGGCTCCGACCTGGTGGCCGCGCGCAGCGCGACCATGCGCCTGATCGGGCTGGTGCCGCAGGAAATCAACTTCAACCTGTTCGAGAAGCCCTTCGACATCCTGGTCAACTACGCCGGTTTCTACGGCGTCCCGCGCGCCGAGGCCGAGGCCCGCGCCGAGGAGGAACTCAAGCGCGCGCACCTGTGGAACAAAGCGCAGATGATGAGCCGCACGCTGTCCGGCGGCATGAAGCGGCGGCTGATGATCGCCCGCGCGATGATGACCCGCCCGCGCCTTTTGATCCTCGACGAACCCACCGCCGGCGTGGACATCGAGATCCGCCGCGACATGTGGAAGACCTTGCAGGAAATCAACGCCGCCGGCACCACCATCATCCTCACCACGCACTACCTGGAGGAAGCCGAGCAGCTGTGCCGCAACCTGGCCATCATCAACCACGGCCGCATCGTCGAGCAGGGGCCGATGCGCACGCTGCTGGCTAAGCTCGACGTGGAAGGCTTCCTGCTCGACATCGACGGTGAACTGCCGGCGCAGCTGCCGCGGATCGAGGGCGCGCAACTGGCGGCCATCGACAGCCACACGCTGGACCTGGACATGCCGCGCGCGATGGACCTGAACCGCGTGTTCGACACACTGGGCAGCGCCGGCATCCGCGTACGCTCGATGCGCACCAAGAGCAACCGGCTGGAAGAGCTGTTCGTGCGCCTGACCGGCAACCTCGCGCAGGAAGCCGCGTAGTCCGGCCATCTCCACCAGAACTCCACCAAGCCCGCCTTCCCGCGCCATCCGCGCCGGGAGGCAGAAGCCAAAGACATTGGACGCGATGACCACCACCCAACCCACCGACACCCACCGCAACCTCGTTGCCCTGGGCACCATCGTCCGCCGCGAAGTGCACCGCATCCTGCGCATCTGGAGCCAGACGCTGGTGCCGCCGGCGATCACGATGGTGCTGTACTTCATGATCTTCGGCGGCCTGATCGGCTCGAAGATCGGCGACATGGGCGGCTACAGCTACATGCAGTTCATCGTGCCGGGGCTGGTGATGATGAGCGTGATCCAGAACAGCTACGGCAACATCAGCTCCTCGTTCTTCGGCGCCAAGTTCGGCCGCCACGTCGAGGAACTGCTGGTCAGCCCGATGCCGAACTGGGTGATCCTGTGGGGCTACGTGGCCGGCGCGGTGCTGCGCGGGGTGATGGTCGGGGTGATCGTGCTGTTCATCGCCATGTTCTTCACCCCGGTGCGCATTCCGCACCCGCTGGTGACGCTGAGCACGGTGCTGCTGGGCGCGGTGATCTTCTCGCTGGCCGGCTTCATCAACGCCGTCTACGCCAAGAAGTTCGACGACGTGGCGATCGTGCCGACCTTCATCCTGACCCCGCTGACCTACCTCGGCGGCGTGTTCTACTCGGTCACCCTGCTGCCGGGCTGGGCGCAGGCAGCCACCCACGCCAACCCGATCTTCTACATGGTCAACGCCTTCCGCTACGGCCTGCTGGACAAGAGCGACGTGCCGCTGTGGGTGGCCTATGCCCTGATGCTCGGCTTCGTCGCCGCACTCACCGCGCTGTCGCTGTGGCTGCTGCGGCGTGGCGTGGGCCTGCGTAGCTGATGGCACATCCAACGGAGGAATCCATGCGCATCCTGATCCTCGGCGCCGGCGGTACCGGCGGCTATTTCGGCGGGCGGCTGGCGCAGGCCGGCATCGACGTGACCTTCCTCGTGCGTCCTGCGCGCGCAATGCAGTTGCAGCGTGACGGGCTGGTGATCCGCAGCCCGCTCGGCGACGCCCGCATCGCGGTTGCGCACGTCACCGCCGATGCGTTGCCGGCGCTGGCGCGGGAGCGGCCGTTCGACCTGGTGATCCTCAGCTGCAAGGCCTACGACCTGGACGGCTCGATCGACGCCATCGCCCCGGCGGTCGGCATGGGCACCACGGTGATGCCGATCCTCAACGGCCTGCGCCACTATGCCGCGCTCGATGCGCGCTTCGGCCGCGACGCGGTGCTGGGCGGGCTGTGCTTCATCAGCGCGACCAAGGCCGACGACGGCGCCATCGTGCATCTGGACAAGCCCGCGCGCATCACCTTCGGCGAACGTGATGGCAACGCCACGGGCGCGCGCGTGGCCGCGTTCGCCGCCGCCTGCGAGACCGCCGGCATCACCCACGTTGCATCTGCCGACATCGCGCAGGAACAGTGGATCAAGTACACCTTCCTTGCCACGCTGGCCGCAGGCACCTGCCTGATGCGCAGCGACATCGGCAGCATCGTCGCCTGCGACGGCGGCGATGCCTTCATGCGCGCGCTGTACGACGAGTGCCTTGCCGCCGCCGCGCATGAAGACCAGCCGATCCCGCAGAAGGCGCAGGGCATCGCGCTGGCCGCATTGACCCAACCCGGTTCGTCGATCAAGGCCTCGATGCTGCGCGACCTTGAAGCCGGGCAGCGCGTTGAAGCGGCGCACATCATCGGTGACATGCTCGAACGCGCGCGTGCCGCCGGCCATGCCGCACCGTTGCTGCAGGCGGCGCATTGCCACTTGCAGGCCTACGAGGCGCAGCGCGCCGGCTGACGGGAGCCGCACGTCACTTCGGCGTGGTTGAATCCGGATTCACTCCCGCCTGCCGAGCCATGCCGATGAACCGGTTGCCCTCCTGCCCGCCGCGTGCCGCCGTCCTCTCCCCTATCCCCGGGGCCAGCGCATGAACGTTCTCGCAAACCTGCTTTCATGGACGCTGCTGGCCGCATGCACACTTCCGGTGCAGGCCGGCGAATTCCGCTGGCCCGAAGGCAGAAAGGCGGCGGTGAGCTTGGCTTATGACGACGCGCTGGATTCGCAGCTGGACAACGCCATCCCGGCGCTGGACCGGCATGGGCTCAAGGGCAGCTTCTACCTGACGCTCGCCGCGCAAACGGTGCGCACGCGCATCGTTGAATGGCGCGCGGCAGCGGCCAATGGCCACGAGCTTGGCAACCACAGCCTGTTCCACCAATGCTCGGGCAAGGGACCGGGCCGCGAATGGGTGCAGCCGCAGCAGGACCTGGATACCGTCAGCGTGGCGCAGATGCACGCGCAGGTCGCGCTGGCCAACACGATGCTGCATGCCATCGACGGCGGTGGCGAACGCACCTTCACCGTGCCCTGCGGCGACCGGTTCGCAAGCGATGGCAGTTACCTCGATGCGGTGGCGCCGCTGTTCGCCGGCATCAAGTCGGCCGTCGGCGACGTGGTCGACGACATGGCCGCGCTGGACCCGCTGGCGGTGCCGGTAATCGCCCCGGACGGCATGAGCGGCGCGGAAATGATCGCACTGGTGGAGCAGGCCGGCCGCAGCGGCGGCATGGTGAACTTCACCTTCCACGGCATTGGCGGCGACCACCTCGCGGTGACGCGCGAAGCCCACGGGGAACTGCTGGCCTACCTGGCCGCGCACCGTGACGTGTACTGGACCGCCACCTTCCTCGAACAGATGCGCTGGGTGCATGCGCAGCGGGCACCGGCGCAACTGCCCCGGCCCTGAATCACCACGCCGCCTCCGATACACTCGCCTTCCCGCAGATGAGGAGTATGGATGCATGGAAACGAACAGGAGCTTGTTGGTGCTGGGCATGGCAGTGATCCTGCTGGCCGGGTGCAGGAAGCCGGACGAGTCGGCTCCAGCGGCGCCGGAACCGGCAGCGACGGCACCCGCAGCAGCCGTTGAAAGCGCGCCTGCGGCCGAACCCGCCACGCCGGCAACTACCCCTGCCCCAACCGCCACGCCTGCACCGGGCTTCGACATCGCCGCCCTGCCCGTCAGCACCGCTGACCTGCCCGCCTGGCCGTATGCCGTGCTGCCTGCAGGCTACGCGTTCGACGACGCCGACAACCTGGGCAAACGCACCAAGGATCTGGCGCGCATCCCGGTGTGGACCGGCAGCCAGCTGTTGTGGGTGGAAGGCAAGGTGTTCAGCGACGGCATCGACAATATCGACGGCAAGACCTTCTCCAAGTTCGAGCTGGGCAAGGGCCTGCGCCAGCAGATCGAGGCGCTCGGCGGTGTGCGCGTCAGCGAACGCAGCTACGACCGCGACACCTACAAGGCCAACGAGAAGGAACTGGACGACTTCCGCCAGGAGTTCCGCGACCTGGGGGATGCCTATTGGTACGACAAGGACGTGGACACTTACGCCATCCGCCGCGCCGACGGCCTGATCTGGGTGGTGCTGCAAACGCGCAACAACGATGCCGCCATCCTGGTGGCGGAAGGCCCGCTGCCGGCCGCGGCGAACTGACGGATCAAGCCGTCACGCCCGGCAAACGGAAGAACGCCGCCGCCGTCGCCACCGAGGCGGCGGCGGTGGTTTCCACCGCCTCGCCACGGTCACGCGCCACTTCCTCGACGATGTGTGCCAGGAACGCCGGCTCGTTGCGGCGGTCCTTCGGCAGCGGCTTGAGCGTGCGCGGCAGCAGGTAGGGCGCGTCGGTCTCGATCATCAGCCGCCCGGCCGGGATGTGCTTCACCAGCTCGCGCAGGTGCGCGCCGCGGCGCTCGTCGCACAGCCAGCCGGTGATGCCGATGTACCAGTCGCGGTCCAGGTAGTCGAACATTTCTTCGCGCGTTCCGGTGAAGCAGTGCACCACCGCCGGGCCAAGCTTGCCATCGAAGTTCTTCATCATCGCGATGAAATCGCCATGCGCATCACGCTGGTGCAGGAACAGCGGCTTGCCGTTCTCGGAAGCCAGCTGCAACTGCCGCTCGAACGCCCTGCGCTGCGCCGGGCGCGGCGAGAAATCGCGGTTGTAGTCCAGCCCGCATTCGCCCACCGCCACCACCTCCGGGTGCACATGCAGCGCGCGCATCTGCGCATCGCATTCGTCGGTGTATTCCACCGCGTGGTGCGGGTGCACGCCGGCAGTGGCGTACAGGAAACCGGGATGCCGCCGCGCCAGCTCCAGTGCCATCGGCGAATGCTCGCGGCTGGCGCCGGTCACCACCATCTGCACCACGCCGGCGGCACGGGCGCGTTCGAGTACCGCATCGAGATCGCGCTCGAACGATTCGTGGGTGAGGTTGGCGCCGATGTCGATCAGTTGCATGGGATGGGGGAATGGAGAATCGGGAAACGGTAATTGTAGATGCGGAGCTTGCCCCGCATGGCGCCTCTTCGTGAACAGTCATGCCGGACGGGCCACGCACCTACAATGTCGCGCATGTCGTCCACGTTCCCCATTTCCCCGCTGCTGCCCGCCATCGCCGACAGCCTCACCGCACACCCGCGGCTGGTGCTCGAAGCCCCGCCCGGCGCCGGCAAGACCACGCAGGTACCGCTGGCGCTGCTCGACGCACCGTGGCTGGCCAGCCGCCGGATCGTGATGCTGGAACCGCGCCGGGTGGCCGCGCGCAGTGCCGCGCAGTTCATGGCAAAACAGTTGGGCGAGGCGGTCGGCGAGACCGTCGGCTACCGCATCCGCTTCGAAAACAAGGTGTCCGCGCGCACCCGCATCGAGGTCGTCACCGAGGGCATCCTCACCCGCATGCTGCAGGACGATCCATTGTTGGAAAACGTGGGTGCGCTGCTGTTCGACGAATTCCACGAGCGCCACCTGTCGGCCGACCTCGGTCTGGCACTGGCGCTGGACGTGCAGGCCGGGCTGCGCGAGGACCTGCGCATCGTGGTTATGTCGGCCACGCTCGACGGCGAGCGGCTGGCCACGTTCCTTGATGCGCCGCGCCTGTCCAGCGAAGGCCGCAGCTTCCCGGTGGAGGTGAGCCATTTCCCGGCGCGCCGCGACGAGGCGCTGGAGGCGCAGGCACGACGCGCGGTGGAGCATGCGCTGGAAAACCATCCGGGCGACGTACTGGTGTTCCTGCCCGGCCAGCGTGAAATAGCGCGTCTGCTGACTGCACTGGAATCCACACTTCCCGGCGCCACCGAGGTACTGCCTCTGCATGGCGAACTCCCGGTCGAACGGCAATCGCATGTGCTGCAACCCGCAGCCGACGGCCGCCGCCGTGTGGTGCTGGCGACCAACGTCGCCGAGTCCTCGGTCACCCTGCCCGGCGTACGCGTGGTGGTCGACGCCGGGCTCGCGCGCGAGCCACGCTATGACCCCAACAGCGGTTTCTCGCGGCTGGACGCGGTGGCGGTTTCGCAGGCCTCGGCCGACCAGCGCGCCGGCCGCGCCGGGCGCGTCGGGCGCGTCCCGGGCGCGTGGCGGCGGGCTGGGCGCTGCGGCTGTGGCCGCAGTCGCAGCGGCTGGAGCCGCAGCGGCGGCCGGAAATGGCGCAGGTGGAACTGGCCGCGCTGGCGCTGGAACTGGCCGCGTGGGGCAGCGACGACCTGCGTTTCGTCGATCCGCCACCGCCCGGCGCGCTGGCCGCCGCGCGCGAATTGCTGCAACGGCTGGGCGCGCTCGACGGCAACGGCGGCATCACCGCCACCGGCAAGCGCATGCTCGCCCTCGGCACCCATCCGCGGTTGGCGGCGATGCTGGCCGCCGCCGCGAATCCGCGCGAACAAGCGTTGGCCGCCGACCTGGCAGCCCTGCTGGAAGCACGCGACCCGCTGCGCCAAGGCGGCGACGCGCTGGCCGCACGCTGGCGCGCATTGGCCGCGTTCCGCAATGGCCGCGCCCCGCATGACGCCAACCGCAGTGCCCTGGCCGCGCTGGATGCGGCGGCCAGGCAATGGCGCCGCCGCCTGCGCTGCGATACCGCGCCGCCGGCCGACATCGAAGCACACGAACTCGGCGACCTGCTCGCCCATGCCTTTCCCGACCGCATCGCCGCGCGCCACGCCACCGATCCACTGCGCTACCAGCTGGCCAACGGCCGCAGCGCACGCCTGTTCGACAACAGCGACCTGCGCGGCGAACCGTGGCTGGTGGTCAGCGAGCTGCGCCACGAAGCGCGTGACGCGTTGGTGCTGCGTGCCGCGCCGGTGGACGAGGCACGGCTGCGCCGTGACTTCCCGCAGCGTTTCCACCAGCACGACATGGTGCGCTGGAACAGTGACAGACGTGCACTGGAAGCGCGCCGCGAAACCGGCTTCGACCGCATCGTGCTGGACAGCCGCCCGGCCGGGAAGGTCGATCCCGCGCAGGCCGCGCGCGCGCTCACCGACGCGGTGCACGAACTGGGGCTGGACGCGCTGCCGTGGACGCAGGGCCTGCGCCAGTGGCGCCACCGCGTGCAGGGCCTGCGCCGGTGGATGCCGGAACTGGGCCTGCCCGACCTGTCCGACGCGGCGCTGCTGGACACGCTGGACGACTGGCTGCTGCCGACCTTCGCCGGCAAGACCCGGCTGGACGCGCTCGCCGAACACGAACTGGGCGAAGCGCTGAAGTCGGCCATCGACTGGAATACGCGGCAACTGGTCGACCGCCACGCGCCGGTGCGCATCGGCGTGCCGTCCGGCATGGACCGCGCCATCGACTACGCGATGGACGACGACGGCAGCACGCCGCGGCCGCCGGTGCTGGCGGTGAAATTGCAGGAATTGTTCGGCCTGGCCGACACCCCGCGCATCGCCGACGGCCGCGTGCCGCTGCTGCTGCACCTGCTTTCCCCCGGCGGCAAGCCGTTGCAGGTCACCGCCGACCTGCGCAACTTCTGGCAGAACACCTATGCCGAGGTGAAGAAGGAGATGAAGGGACGGTATCCCCGACACCCGTGGCCAGATGACCCGTGGAGTGCCACCGCAACCCACCGTGCAAAACCACGCGGGACGTGAAACATCCCTTCCCGTGGCGACGGTGATGCAGGGCTGGACTGCAACGTCATGCGTGGCGCGGCCAGATGACCCGTGGAGTGCCACTGCAACGTATCGCGCAAAACCACGCGGAACGTGAAACCGCAGGTCGGGGCTAACATTTCCTGCACGCCCCAGCCCCGACACTGGGGGCCTCCCCTGCGAACCTTCGAGGACTTCCCATGACCAAGTTCAGCGACATCACCGGCCCGGCCCTGGAGCGGGCGATCGAACTGGCCAGCCATGCCGGCAACAGCCTGAAGAGCGGCGGCTCCAATGCCGCCGACTGGCTCAAGGCCGGTGCCGCCATCGGCGCGATGAAGACCGGTGGCCGCGCCGTGGGCCGGGTCGCGCGGCGCAACCCCACGGCCACCATTGCGGTGGCCGCCGTCGGGCTGGGCTTGATCGGCTACGCGGTCTACCGCCGCAACAGGCGCGACAACGCCGCGCTGGAGGCCCGCGCGCGGCAGATTGCCGAGCGCCGCCGCGAATCCAGCACGGTGCTCGACGAAACCAGCGACATCGGCAGCGATACGTGAGGCAGGGAACGAGTGAAGAGAACAGCACGACCCTAAGCTGGGCGCGAACCTGCATCGGATTCTGCGGTTGCCCTCACTGGCTCCTCTTCAGTCGCTCCTGTCACCCACCACCCGCCACTGCCCTGGCAGCAGCTCTCCCAGTGAGTGCGGCCCCATCGAGGCGCGCACCAGCCGCAGCGTCGGCAGGCCCACCGCCGCGGTCATGCGCCGCACCTGGCGGTTGCGGCCCTCGCGCAGGGTGATGGCCAGCCATGCGTCAGGCACGGTCTTGCGGAAGCGCACCGGCGGGTCGCGCGGCCACAGTGGCGGCGACGCCTGCAGCAGTTGCACGCGCGCCGGCAGGGTCGGCCCGTCGTTGAGCAGCACGCCATCACACAGCGCCTGCAGCTTCTCCGGCGTCGGCACGCCTTCCACCTGCACCCAATAGGTCTTGTCCTGCTTGTGCCGCGGGTCGGTCAGGCGGTGGGCTAGGCCGCCATCGTCGGTGAGCAGCAGCAGGCCTTCGCTGTCATGGTCCAGCCGCCCGGCCGCATACACGCCCTTGGGCAGACCGAAGCCGGCCAGCGTCGCCCGCGGCGGCTGGCTGCGGTCGGTGAACTGGCACAGCACGTTGAAGGGTTTGTTGAAGGCTACGAGCATGGGAACGGGGGAACCGGGGAAACCGCCTTGTCAGCACGGAACCGGGTTGGTACGACGAGCTTCGAAACCCGCGGCCAACCGCCATTCCCTGTTCCCCGTCCCCCGGTCCCTGCTTTTCACGGCTTCACGAAGCGCAGCGTCATCCGGTCGCTCTCGCCGATGGCCTTGTATTTCGCATCGTCGGCGGCGTCGTGATTGTTGGACGGCGGCAGCGTCCACACGCCGTTGGGATGGTCCCTGGTGTCGCGCGGGTTGGCGTTGATTTCACTGGTGCCTTGCAGCTTGAAGCCGGCCGCCTCGGCCATCGCGATCACCTGCGCCTGGCCGACGTAGCCGCTCTTGTCCTCGGCCGGCACGTCGGCCTTGGCGCGGTGCTCGACCACACCCAGCGTGCCGCCGGACTTGAGCACGTCGAAGAAGGCACGGAACATGCCTTCGGCCTGGCCGCTGGCGCGCCAGTTGTGCACGTTGCGGAAGGTCAGCACCACATCGGCCGAGCCCGGCGCGCCGAGTACCGGGGCGGCGGGGTCGTAGGCGACGATACCGGCGCGGTCGAACTGCGCGGGCGCTTCGGCGAACTTCTTTTCCAGCCTGTCGCGGGCGCGCTGCTGGTAGTCGCGGCCGCCACCGGCCGGCAATGCAGCCGGGTCCACCACCGCCGCCACGTAGCTGCCGCCATTGCGCAGCCAGGGCGCGAGGATTTCCGCATACCAGCCCGTGCCGGGAGTGATCTCCACCACCGTCTGCTGCGGCTGCACGCCGAAGAATTCCAGCGTCTGCAGCGGGTGCCTGTATTCATCGCGGGTGCGGTTGGCGTCACTGCGCCATTCGCCGGCCAGCACTTCCTGCAACTGCATGGAAGCCTCGTGCCCGGCATGTATGGTGGCGTGGTCGTGGTGCGCGTGCTCCTGCGCGGCGGCCGGCAGCGTGGCCAGCAACAAACAGGCGGCGAGCAGCGAAACGGGTGTCTTCATGGCACGGCATCCGGCAGGGAAAAGCGGAGCCTAGCATGCGCCGGCAAGGCGCTTCGCACGTTGCCGGCGCGCGCTTAATGCTTCCATAACCGCACCGACGGGCATGCCCACTATGCTGTAGCGCTAGATCCGGCAAGGAGGTGCACATGACACGGTCCCGCGAACTTGGCCATTCCGGCCTGCAGGTCGCTCCCATCGCGTTCGGCGGCAACGTCTTCGGCTGGAGCGTGGACGAGAAGACCGCTTTCACCCTGCTCGATGCCTTCGTCGAGGCCGGCTTCAACCTGGTGGACACCGCCGACGTGTACCCGGCCTGGGTACCGGGCAACAAGGGCGGCGAATCGGAAGCCATCATCGGCCGCTGGCTCAAGCGCAGCGGCAAACGCGACAAGGTGGTGGTCGCCACCAAGGTGGCCAAGTGGGCCGAGCGCCCCGGCCTGTCGGCCGACAACATCAATGCCGCCATCGACGATTCGCTGCGCCGCCTGCAGACCGACGTGGTGGATCTGTACCAGGCGCACGAGGACGACGAATCGGTGCCGCTGGAGGAGACCCTGGGCGCGTTCGCGCGATTGATCGAGGCCGGCAAGGTGCGCGCGATCGGCGCCTCCAACTACAGCGCCACGCGCCTGCGCGACGCGCTGAAGGTATCGGCCGACTACCACCTGCCGCGCTACGAAACCCTGCAGCCGGAGTACAACCTGTACGACCGCACCGGCTACGAGGCCGAGCTGGAGCCGCTGGCGCGCGAGCAGGAGCTGGGCGTGATCAGCTACTACGCGCTGGCCAGCGGTTTCCTCAGCGGCAAATACCGCAGCGCGGACGACGCCGGCAAGAGCGGCGCGCGCGGCGCCAAGGTGGTCGCGCAGTACCTCAACCCGCGCGGGCTGGGCATCCTCGCCGCGCTCGACGACGTGGCCGCCGGGCACAAGGCGACGCCGGCGCAGGTGGCGCTGGCATGGCTGATCGCACGGCCCGGGATCACCGCGCCGATCGTCAGCGCGACCGGCGTGGAGCAACTGCACGACGTGCTGGCCGCGGCAAGGCTGCAGTTGTCGGCACGGGACATCGCGCAGCTGGACGCGGCCAGCGCCGGGACGTAAGGCGAAACCCGCAGGCGCGGGGATTGCGCCGTGCAGGGTTTTGCCGGGAAGGTTCCTGCGGGGCAAGTCCCGCAGCTACGGGTCGGCTTGCAGCAGCCATGCCCGCAATGCGGCACTTACCTCACCCGGCTTTTCCATTGGTGCCAGGTGCCCGCAGGCGGGCAACACCAGCAGCCGCGAATGTGGCGCCAGCGCATGCATTTCCGCGCTGATCGCCGGTGGCGTGATGCGGTCATTGGCACCGCACACGATCAGCAGCGGATCGCGGTAGCCGGCCAGCACGTCGCGGCCGTCCACGCGCTCCAGTGCGCTCTGCCGCAGGAACACCTCCGCGCCCAGCCGCGTGGTCATCGTCCGCACGCGCTGCACCAGATCGTGATCGTGCAGCCGCGAAGCATCGATGTAGTTGCGCATCAACGTGTCGCCGAAGCCGTGGAAGGTGCCGGGCAGGCGGCGCACGCCGGTCTGCTGCGCGCGGCGCTGTGCGGCACGCTCGGGCGAATCAGCGTAGATCGAGGTGCCGATCAGCGCCAGCCGCCGCACGCGCCGCGGGGCGACGCGCAGGATCTGCTGGGCGACGAAGCCGCCCAGCGAGAAACCGGCCAGCGCGAAGTGTGGCGGCGCCCGCGCCAGCACGTCCTCGGCCACCGCCTGCATGCTGTCGCCGCGGGTCAGGTCGCCGACCACGCAGTCGGCGATATCGGACAGGTCGGCGATCTGCGCACGCCACAGCTCGGCGTCATTGAGCAGGCCGGGCAGCAACAGCAGCGGGATCTTTCCGGGTGCATTCCCGGCAACGGCGGTTTCCATGCCGCCATTGTCGCGCCGGCGGGCGCCGGAATGCGTCTGGGAGTGTCTCCGGCACGCCGCTGCCGGCAGGCCCGCAGCACGGGGGCGTACCCGGCCTCTCGATCAACGGCTGCGCCCTCGCATCCTGGCAGCCGCTCCCGAAAACCGGGCATGCGTGATGCTCCCTGCCGTTGGGCTCAGGCTTCGCGCGCCGGCCGTACCGGCAGGGTGACATTCATGATCGCCGGGTCGTCCGGGTCGGCCTTGACCTTGAAACCCAGTGTGCGGCACATCGCCAGCATGGTGCTGTTCTCGCGCAGCACCTGGCCCTCGACCACGTTCAGGCCCTGCCAGCCGGCGTATTCGATCATGATCTGCATCAGCTTCCAGCCGATGCCCTGGCCCTTGAGGTCGGAGCGGATCAGGATGCCGTATTCGCCGCGGTCGTAGTCGGCGTCGGCGTGCAGGCGCACCGCACCGAGCATGTCGCCGCTGGTCGGGTCGATCGCCACCAGCGCGATCGAGCGCGCGTAGTCGAGCTGGGTCAGGCGGGCGATGAACTCGTGGCTGAAATGCCTGACCGACTGGAAGAAACGCAGGCGCAGGTCGTCGTCGCTGACGCGGGCGAAGAATGCGCGGAACAGCGCGTCGTCCTCCGGCCGCACCGGGCGGATGAAGGCCCTGCCGCCATCGGCCAGTGCGATGCTGCGCTCCCACTCGGTGGGATACGGGAAGATCGCGAAGCGCGGGTGGCCACGGCCCTTGTGCAGGCGCCTGACCGGGGAAATGGCAATGCGCGCATCCAGTGCGACGACGCCGTTGCGGTCGGCCAGCAGCGGGTTGAGGTCGAGCGTGCGGATCTCGGGGATGTCTGCGGCCAGCTGCGCCAGCTTGACCAGCACCAGTGCCACCGCGCGCTCGTCGGCGGCTGGTACGTCGCCGTAATTCTTGAGGATCCGCGCCACCCGGGTGCGGCCGATCACCTCGTGCGCCAGGCGCAGGTCCAGCGGCGGCAGCGCCAGGGTCTTGTCGTCGATCACCTCCACCGCGGTGCCGCCGCGGCCGAACACCAGCACCGGGCCGAACACCGGGTCGTCGGCGATGCCGGCGATCAGCTCGCGCGCCTTCGGCCGCACCATCATCGGCTGCACCAGCACGCCCTCGATACGCGCATCCGGGCGCAGCTCGGCGGCACGGCGCAGGATCGCGTCCGTCGCCATCCGCACCGCCTGCAGGGTGCCCAGGTTCAGGCGCACGCCGTCGACCGCCGATTTGTGCGGGATGTCCGGCGAGAATACCTTCACCGCGACGCTGGCGCCCTGCTCCAGCAACGGCTGCGCCAGCTCCATTGCCTCGCGTGCGTCGCGCGCGACCATCACCTCCAGTGAGGGGATGCCGTAGGCCTGCAACAACTGCTGGGTGGCCATCGGGTCCAGCCACTGCTGGTCGTTGCACAGCGCCGCCTCCACCAGCGCGCGGGCGCGGGCGGCATCGACACTGAAGTCGGCGGGCAGGCTCGGCGGTGTCTCCATCAGCGCCGCCTGCGCCTTGCGGTAGCGCACCAGGTGCTGGAAGCCGCGCACCGCCTCGGCCTCGCTGGGGTAGGTCGGCACGCGCGCGGTGTTCAACGTCGCGGTGGCACGTTCGTCGTTGCCCAGCCAGACCGCAAACACCGGCTTGTCGCGCAGTTGCCGCGGGCGCTGGCCGAGGCTGCGGGTCAGCGCCTGCGCCGCATCGGCCGAGGAGGTGAACGCGGTCGGCACGTTGACCACCAACAACGCGTCGTTGGCCTCGTCGGCCAGCAGTGCCTCCACCGCCGCGGCGTAACGCTCGCCATCGGCATCGACCACGATGTCCACCGGGTTGTCGCGCGACCAGCCCTGCGGCAACGCGGCATCCAGCCGTTCGACGGTGGCTGGCGACAAGCCCGCCAGCGTGCCGCCCAGCGCCTGCAACTGGTCCACTGCCAGCCGGCCGACGCCGCCGCCATTGCTGAGGATGGCCAGCCGCTGGCCGGGGAAAGTGCCAAGCCGGCCCAGCGTCTCGGCGGCGGTGAACAGTTCGTCCAGCGCATTCACCCGCAGCAGGCCGGCACGGTTGAAGGCCGCACCATACACCGCGTCCGCTGCGGCCAGCGCCTGCGCGTGCGAGTCGGCGCCGGCCTCGACCGCACGCGGCTGGCGCCCGGATTTGACCACCACCACCGGCTTGGCGCGTGCGGCGGCGCGTGCGGCCGACATGAACTTGCGCGCATCGCTGATCTGGTCGACGTAGAGCAGGATCGCGCGGGTGCGGTAGTCGCTGGCGAAGTAATCAAGCAGGTCGCCGAAGTCCACGTCCAGCGCGTCGCCCAGCGACACCACCGCGGAAAAGCCGATCGAGCGCGCCACGCCCCATTCCACCAGTGCCGCGGCGATGGCACTGGATTCGGAGATCAACGCCAGGTCGCCGGCCTGCGGCGTGTGCGCGGCGATCGACGCGTTGAGCCGCGCATGCGGCGCGATCACACCCAGGCAGTGCGGGCCGAGCACGCGCATGCCCTTCGGCCGCGCCGCCGCTTCCACCTGCGCGGCCAGCGAGCCGGGGCCGTGGCCCAGCCCGGCGGTGAGGATGATGGCGCCGGCCACGCCCAGCTCGGCGGCCGCGGCCACCACCTGCGGCACCATCGTCGCCGGCGTGGTGATGACCACCAGGTCCGGCACCCACGGCAGGTCGCGGAGCCGCTTGACCGTGCGCATGCCATCAATCTCGGCATGGCGCGGGTTGACCCAGCCTATCTGCCCGGCAAAGCCGCCCGCACGCAGGTTGCGTACCACCGCACGCCCGGCCGAACGCTCGCGCGGGCTGCCGCCGACCACGGCCACGGAGCGGGGGCGGAATACGGTCTGCAGGTGGTAGATGCTCATCGCGGGGCCGGCGGCGGGTACGCGATCAAAGGTACACGCGTACGGACCGGCTTGGCATGAGCGTGATCAAGCGCGGGAGCGCTGGCCGCAGGCTTCCATGCCGGGCACCCGGATCAAGCCGTGCGCAAGGCGGTACCGGCCTGAATGGATCGTCAGCTCCCCTGCCGGGCCTTGTGACAGGCGACAAGCGCATTGGCGTGACCGTGGCCCATCCCGTGCTCGGTCTTGAGGAAAGCCACCTGCTCCAGGTGTTTCCTGTCTCGAACAGCGTCAAGGACTTCGAACCAGTGCGCCACCGGCTTCCCGTAGTTCTTCTCGATGGACGGGAAGTACGAAGCCGGCCCTTTAAGTTTTGCATCCGTGGTCATGAACGATCCTCACTTGAATGAGGCGGATGGCTGGCCACCCCGGCCAACCTGACCGGCCTCTGTCATCCGACGAACGAGCGCGCCGGAAATCGACAATGGAATGGGCGTACAACGGGCGGCCTGCGCGAATGGAAGCCGCCGGTTGCACACTGCGCCTAAAGCAGCGTCCCGCCCAGGATCATCGCGGCGATGCTGAAATAGATGACCAGCCCGGTCACGTCCACCAGCGTGGCCACGAACGGTGCCGAGGCGCTGGCCGGGTCGAAGCCCAGCCGCTTGAGCACGAACGGCAGCATCGAGCCGGACAGCGAGCCAAAGGTGACGATGCCCACCAGCGCCGCGCCGATGGTCACCGCCAGCAGCTTCCAGTGCGCGCCGTAGTCGTGCAGCCCGGCCAGTTGCCAGACGCTGATGCGCACCACCGCCAGCAGGCCGAGGATGCCGCCCAGCACCACGCCGGTGGGCAGCTCGCGCAGCGCCACCTTCCACCAGTCGCGCAGGCGCAGTTCGTGCAGGGCCAGCGAGCGGATCAGCAGCGAGGTCGCCTGCGAGCCGGAGTTGCCACCCGAGCTCATGATCAGCGGGATGAACAGGGTCAGCACCACTGCACGCGCCAGCTCGTCCTCGTAGTGCTGCATGGCGCTGGCGGTGAGCATCTCGCCGAGGAACAGCACGCTCAGCCAGCCGGCGCGCTTGCGGATCATGTCGCGGAAGCCGATCTGCATGTATGGCTTGTCCAGCGCCTCGACGCCGCCGAACTTGTGCACGTCCTCGGTGGATTCGTCGATCAGCGCGTCGAGGATGTCGTCCACGGTGACGATGCCGAGCATGCGTTGCCGCGCGTCCACCACCGGGATCGCCAGCAGATCGTGGCGGCGGATCAGCTGCGCCACCTCCTCCTGGTCCAGCAGCGGATCGACCGTGACCGGCGGATTGACCTGGGCCACGGCGAGGATGGAATCGTCCGGCGCGCCGGTGATCAGCCGGCGCATCGTCACCACCTGCCTCAGCTGCTGGCCATGCGGGTCCAGCACGTAGATGGCGTACACCGTCTCGCGGGTGCGCTCGACCTCGCGGATGTGCTGCAGGGTACGGGCCACGGTCCAGTCGGCAGGCACGCTGACGAACTCGGTGGTCATCAGCGCGCCGGCGGTATTGGCCGGGTAGCCAAGCAGCAGCTGGATCGACTGGCGCGCCTGCGGGTCGAGCAGCGGAATCAGCCGCGCGCGCTCGTCCTCGTCCAGCTCGTGGACGATGTCGGTGGCGCGGTCGTCGGCCATCAGCCCCAGCAGCGCGGCGGCGCGGGCCGGCGGCAACGCGGCGACCAGTTCACCGGCGCGCTGCAGCTCGGGCGCCTCCAGCAGCTTGACCGCACGCGGCAACGGCAGCGCGGCCAGGGTGTCGGCGGCCTGCGCCGATTCGAGATGATTGAGGTACACCACCGCGTCGGCGGTGTTGAAACCTGCCAGCGGGGCGCTCAGCGCGGCGGCGTCCGCCACGCGGCGCAGGAGTTGTTTCTGGTTCATGGTGATTCGCCTTTACGGGGGTGCGACCGCAACGCCCGTGGCGGCGAACCGACCCACTCAGGCGGTTGCCGTCACCGGCGTCGAACGAGATCGACTGTTACTGTCGCTGGGCATGGGTGGGCTCCGAAGGAATGCCGCGCGGTATCCACCGCGCAGCGGCGCGAGTCTGCGGGCAGGTACGGCAGGGGTCAAGCAACGCCGCGTGAATTTTCCAATGCCGGTGCCCGCGCGGTAATCTTCCGCCCATCGACAACCGCATTCGTCATCGCCTCCCCGTGCGGCGGTGCGCGGCGCCCTTCCCCCCCTTTCGAGAGCACCAACCCGATGCATGGCGGCGGTCTGGAACTGGCCCTGGTACTGCTGCTGGCGGCGGTGATCGCCGTACCGGTATTCAAGCGGTTCGGGCTTGGCGCGGTGCTCGGCTACCTGGCCGCCGGCGTGGCGCTGGGGCCGCACGTGCTGGGCTTCGTGCAGGACGCCGAGCGCATCCTCAACGCCGCCGAGATCGGCGTGGTGATGCTGCTGTTCCTGATCGGGCTGGAACTGTCGCCGTCGCGGCTGATGGTGATGCGGCGCCCGGTGTTCGGCGGCGGCAGCGCGCAGGTGCTGCTCAGCGCCGCTGCCTTGGGCGGGCTGTTGCTGCTGTACCACTTCCACTGGAAGAGTGCGCTGGTGGTCGGCACCGCGCTGGCGTTGTCCTCCACCGCGGTGGGCCTGCAGCTGCTGTCCGAGCACAAGGCGCTGAACAGCGACCACGGCCGCTTCGGCTTCGCCATCCTGCTGTTCCAGGACCTGGCGGCGATCCCGTTGCTGGCCGCCATCCCGCTGCTGGGCGGCATCCGCAACGCCACCCTGACCTGGCAGAACGCCGCCGCCGCGCTGGGCGCGCTGGCGCTGGTGATCCTGCTCGGGCGGCCGGTGCTGCGCTACCTGTTCCGCAGCGTGGCGCGCACGCGCATGCCCGAGGTGTTCACCGCCAGCGCACTGCTGGTGGTGCTGGGCACGGCATGGCTGATGCAGACGGCCGGACTGAGCGCCAGCCTCGGCGCGTTCCTGGCCGGCGTGCTGCTGGCCGACTCGGAATTCCGCCACGAAATCGAAGCACAGATCGAGCCGTTCAAGGGCCTGTTGCTGGGTTTGTTTTTCATCGCCGTGGGCATGGGCATCGACCTGGGCCGCGTGGCTGCAGAGCCTGCCTTGATCGCCATCGGCGTGGCCACGCTGCTGCTGGTCAAGTTCGGCATCCTGCTGCTGGTCGGTCTGGCCGCGCGGCTGCCGTTGCGCAGCGCGCTGATGCTGGGCAGCGTGCTGTGGCTGGGCGGCGAATTCGCCTTCGTGGTGTTCAACGAGGCCGAGCGGGTCAAGCTGCTGAACCATGCCGACCACGACCGGCTGGTGGCCATCGTCGGCCTGTCGATGGCGCTGACGCCGCTGCTGATGATCGGCCTCAAGCACCTGCTGAAGGCGCGGACACCGAGCGCAGCGCCGGCCCCCGCAGCGGACGACCTGCACGACGCACAGGCGCAGCATCCACAGGTGCTGATCGCCGGCATGGGCCGCTTCGGCCAGATCGTCGCGCGGCTGCTGACCGCCCAGCGCATCCCGTTCGTGGCGCTGGAATCGGACCCGGGTACGGTCGAGGACCTGCGCCGCTTCGGCAACCACCTCTATTACGGCGACCCTTCGCGCCCGGAGGTGCTGCGCGCGGCCGGCGGCGAGCAGATCCGTGTGTTCGTGATGGCGATGGACGACCCGGATACCAACCTGCGCGCGGTGCGGCTGGTGCGCCGGCTGTACCCGCAGGCCCGGGTGCTGGCGCGCGCGCGCAACCGCCAGCACGCGTGGAAGCTGATGGACATGTCGGCCGAACCGTTCCGCGAGGTGTTCGGCTCCAGCCTGGAAATCAGCGAGCGAGTGCTGATGTCGCTGGGCATTCCCGAAGGCACCGCGCGCGAGCACGTGCGCCGCTTCCGCGAGCACGACGAGAAGCTGCTCAAGGCCCAGCACCTGGTCTACGACGACGAAGCGGCGGTGATCCAGACCTCGCGCGACGCACGGGCCGACCTGATGCACCTGTTCGAGGCCGACGTCGGCGACAGCGAGGTGGTGGCGCAAAGACCGGCGGCGGGCAGCGAATAATTCGCAATCGCCACACTCGCGCCCGACCATTGCCCGGGCGGCGGGAGAGTTCATGGCAAGAGGGTCATGCCGGCCTACGACCCGATACCCACCAGTAATCGTGGATGCCGGGCTTGCCCGGCACGGAGCTTCCCGTTGCGGTGGGTTCAACGCCTGCGGGGCAAGCCCCGCAGCTACGGATTCAATGGCTCAACCGCGGTCGCGCAGGAACCGCGCCATCGACGACACACCCGGCACCGCCGGTTCGAAGGCACCGGCGATATCGACGAAGCCGCGCATCACCGCGATCTCGCGCGGGCTGCGGTTGAGGTTGTCGCGGGCGTCCGGGTCGGCGCCGGCGCGCAGCAGGGACTGCACCAGCAGCGGCAGGCCGTGCAGCGCGGCCAGGTGCAGCGGGCCGAAGCCGCGCGGGTCGCGCACATCCAGCGCCACGTCCTCGTCGAGCAGGCGCTCGACTGCGGCCAATACGACTTGCTCCTCGCAGGCGGTGCCGGGTTCGGCGCGCGCGCCCAGCAGCAGCAGCAACGGGGTGACGGTGCCGGCGGCGGGCTGGTCGGCTTCGGCACCGGCCAGCAGCAGGGTGTCCAGCAGCGCCAGCAGGCCGCCGTCATCCTGGCGCTGCTGGACACCTGGTGCCCGTCGGCATCAGGTGTCCAGCAGCGCCAGCAGGCGCGAACGGTCGCGCGCGGTGAAGCCGTACAGCGCGGCGCAGTGCAACGGCGCCAGATGCTGGTCGTCGCCGGCATGCACGTCGGCGCCGGCGGTCAGCAGCTTGGCGACGATGTCCGGCAGGCCCAGCGCAGCGGCCAGCATCAGCACGGTGACGCCGCCGGGCAGGCGGTGGTCGATGTGCGCGCCGGCATCGAGCAGCGCGGTGACGATGCCGCCCTGGCGCATGCTCACCGCCGCCGACAACGGCGTGGCACCGCTGGCCGCGGCATGCTGCGGGTCGGCGCCGCGCGCCAGCAGCAGATCCACCGCCGCGGCATGGCCGCCGCCGGCCGCGCGCAGCAGGCCGGTGCAGCCCTGCGCATCGATGGCGTCCACCGACAGGCCGAGGTCGAGCAGGCGGCGCACCGCGTCGGCGTCGCCGGCCATTGCCGCGGCCGGCACGTCGGCCTCGCGCAGCGCGCGCAGCGGCAACGGCCAGCCGCGCCAGTCCAGCCAGTCGGCCAGGTCGCGGCGGCCGCTGGACAGGGCCACACCGAGCGGGGTCTGGCCGTCGGCGGCGCGTGCATCCGGCGAGGCGCCCTGCATCACCAGCAGTTTCAGCGAAGCCTCGCGTGCCAGTGCGGTGGCCAGATGCAAGGCGGTCATGCCGTGGCTGTCGCGCGCTTCGCGGTCCACGCCCAGCGCCAGCAACGCCTGCTGCAATTTCAGCCAGCCCAGGCGCACGGCCAACGCCAGCGGCGGGTCACCGGCCGGCGAAGCACCGAACGGGTCGGCGCCGCGCTCCAGCAGTTCCAGCGCGAACTGCTCGGTACCGCGCGAGCCGTGGTCGTGGCGCACGCAGGCGGCGAGCAGGCGGCCGAGGCCACCGCGACCGGCCGGCGACACGCCATGCCGCAGCAGCACCTGCAGGGTCGGGATGGCATCCACGCCGCGCGCCAGCAGCGCGAACATCGGCGTGTCGCCGCAGGCATCCTGCTGTTCCAGCGCGATGTCGTGCTGCAGCAGCCAGTCCACCACGCATGGCTGCAGCGCCAGTTCGGGGTCGTGCAGCAGGCCGCCCAGTTCGGCCGGCGCGCACAGCTGCGCCATCGAGCGCATGCCATCGATGTTGCCGAAGGCCAGCGCTTCGCGCAGCAGTTCCAGCGGGGCGCGGTCGCTCAACGGCGACGGCGTGGCGGCGCCATCGCTTTCGCCATTGGCCGATGCATCGCTGACCGCGACCGGCAGCGGATAGTCCGGATCGAGCAGCGCGACGATGCTCCAGCGCCCGGCGGCGGCGGCATGGTCGATGGCGCGGCGGCCATCGCTAGCGGCCACGTCGCGGGCGACGCCCAGTTCGAGCAGCCAGCGCACCAGCGTCGCGCCGACCTGTTCGGCACGGCAGGCCAGCAGCAGCGCGTTGTGGCCTTCGCCATCGACAGCGTTGACGTCGGGGCGGTGCGCGAGCAGGCGTTCGAGCACGCCGGCGTGGGCCTGCGCGGCGGCGTCCAGCCACGGCGTGCGGCCGGCGGCGTCGCGCGGTTCGATGTTGGCGCCGGCGTTGAGCAGAACCTCGACGATCTCGGCATGCCCGGCCAGCGCCGCCTCGTGCAGCGCGCTGCGGCGGCGGCGGTCGCGCGCATCCAGCCGCGCCTTGTGCTTGAGCAGCAGCTGCACGCCGGCCGGGTCGTCGTCCTCGGTGGCGGCGGCGGGCACCAGCACCGGCACGCCATCGGCCGGCTCCACCTTGGCACCGCGTTCGAGCAGGAATTTGGCCAGCCGCCAGTTGCCGCTCTGGCAGGCCACCGCCAGCGGGCTGTGGCCGTCATGGTTGAGCGCGTCGATCTCGGCCGCGGCATCGCGCAGCAGCGCGGCTACGCCGGGGTCGGAACTGCGCGCGGCGTGGTGTAGCGGGGTGTTGCCGTCGGCATCGGTAGCGCGCGGGTCGGCGCCGTTGGCCAGCAGGGTCATCACCGCTTCCGGGCGGCCATGCCAGCTGTCGCGGGTGGCGGCCAGCAGCGGGGTCATACCGCGGTGGGCCAGGTTCACGTCGACGCCGCGGCCGATCAGCGCGCGCAGCAGGCGCAGGTCCGGCAGCACCGCAGCCAGCACCGCCAGGCTGCGCTGGTCGCGCGAGTCGTCCGGCGGCAGCGCATGCGGGTCGGCGCCGGCGTCCAGCAACTGCAACGCGCGGTCGACGCGGCCGCCGCGCGCGGCATCGTACAGCTGCGGCAGCAGTTCGTGCTGCGCCAGCGGTTCCAGCGGCGCCGGCTCGGCCAGCGGCTCGGCGAAGGGATCGAACACCGGCGCCTCGACAACCGGTGCCGGCGGCGCGCTGGGCAACCGCTGCAGCACGCCATGCAGCACCGGCGACAGCAGCGCGGTAGCGACCGCCAGCGGCCACTGCCAGCCGGTGCCAAGCAGGCCCGGCCAAGCCGGTACGAACACCGCCGCGCACAGCACCAGCAACGCCAGCGCCGCGCCCAGCCCGTGCCAGCTTTCCATGCCACGCGCGGACAGCGCCTGCCCATGCGAGCGCAGCGTACCGCCCTCGCGCTCCAGCGCCTGCCACAGCGGCCAGCTGCGCCACAGCGCCAGCACCCCGATGCTCACCGCCACACTCAGTGCCAGCACTGCCGGCAGGCTGCCGCTGTCGCGCAGCGCGCGCAGCGGCCAGGACACCAGCAGCGCCAGCAGCAGCACGCCGCCGGCCCATACGGCCAGCAGGGCCGGCAATTCGTGCTTGAACACCGCGGCCGGCGCGGTGGCGACACGCGTGCGCCGCCACCACGACACGCCCAGGGCGAACGCGGGCTGCGCCAGCAGGCCGCACACGGCGGCGGCCACGCCACCGGCCCCGGCGACGAGGGCAAGCAGCGCGCCGGCGGCCAGCGCGCCGATGGCGCGGGTACGCAGCGGGTCAGTCATCGCGGCCGTCGATGCGGGCGATCTTCACCGGCGCCAGCGGCTGCGGCGGCAACTGCAGGTGGAAGCCGCGCTCGGCCAGGTTGGCACGCACCAGCGCGGCATCGGCCTGGGCCAGCCGCCGCTCCGGGGTCAGGGCGACCTCCAGCACGAAGCTGAACGGCGCCAGCGTGGCACCGAGCGTGGACGGGATCGCGTCGAAATCATCGCGCTTGGCAAGGTAGACGTAGGTGTCCTGCTTGCGTTGGCTTTTGTAAACGTAGGCTTGCATGCCCGCGGGTCATACCCGACATGATTCCGGAGAGGCTTGGAATTGTGTCGGAAATCAGGCACTGGCGAAAGCATCGCCAGTGCCTGAACCGGCAGTCAGCCAGGTGAATGAGTGCGATGCGACGCCCGTACCGGCAGCGTCAGTCGCCGAGATTCACGCCATCGGCCGGCGCACGCAGCCACTGCCCGATGTCCTGCCCCACGACCTTGATCGTGCGCCCCAGCACCGAGCAGCTTCCCTTGAAGCCGGCGAACGCACCGCCCATCGAGTTGCGTCGTGCCTTGAACGAAGCCACTTTCTCGCCGTCCTGATAGAGCGTGCCGCGCACGCGGGTGGACTTGTGGTGCCCCATGAACGCATTGCCCATGCTCACCGCATCGACGATTTCCAGCTTCAGCACGCGGCCGTTGGAGGTATCCGGCTCGCCCTCGGTGAATTCGACCGGCTCCTGCGCGTACTCCCTGATGAAGTCCGCCAGTTGTTCGCCCAGCGCGCACTCCTGCTTCACGGCCTGGGAAATATCGTTGTCCTCGGCCAGAGGCACCGGACGCTGCAATTGCAACGGGCCGGCCAGCGCACTGCCGCTGATGAAAAGCAGCGCGAAAGCCATCAATTTCTTGTTGTGCATGTTCATGTCGTGATGTGGACGGGTTTCATGTTTCTTTATGGATCATGGCGCCCGCACGCGACAGGGCGCCATGATGTATTGCTTCAGCGCACCTTGGCGTAGGTACCCTTCAGCGCCACGCCGGCCACGAAGGTACCGGCGTAGCACTCGTAGTTGCTGGCGCTGCGGAACTCGTTCTTTTTGTAGTAGCTGACGATATCGACCACGGCATTGGCGCCACGCGATTTGGCGCCGTCCTGCAAGGCACGCAGCGTGGACAGCGCGACCCAACGGCAAGCCTCCTCGTCGCTCTTGTTGGCGGCGTTGGTCTTGCGGTTGGCGACGTCCTCGCCCAAACGCTGCTGCACCGCCACCGACTGGCCGGCGAGGTAGAAGCGCACGCTGCCGTCGATGCCGGCATCACGCGCGGCCTGCGAGTTGACCAGTTCCTGCAACGACTGCTCGAGGCGTGTCTCGCGCGCACTGGCGGTGGACGAAAACACCAGCAGCATGGTGGTGGCGGCGGTGATCAAGATGGTGCGAATCATCGAACTTCTCCTTGTTGTGGTTCGGGTGCGGGGAATCAGGGGTTCCAGCGGCGGAATACTAGCGAAGTATTGATGCCGCCAAAGGCGAAATTGTTGCTCATCACGTAGTCGGTGCGCAGTTCGCGGCCCTTGCCGGTGATGTAGTCCAGTTCGGCGCAGCGCGGGTCGCGTCCGTTCAGATTCAAGGTCGGGGCGAACCAGCCTTCACGCATCATCTCGATGCTCAACCATGCCTCGAACGCACCGCAGGCGCCGAGCATGTGGCCGACGTAGCTCTTCAGCGAACTGATCGGCATCGCATTGCCGAACACCTGCGCGGTGGCCTGCGTCTCGGCGATGTCGCCGTGGTCGGTGGCGGTGCCGTGGGCATTGACGTAGCCGATTCGCCCGGCGGACAACCCGGCGTCCTCCAGTGCCAGACGCATTGCCTGCGCCATCGTGTCGGCGCTGGGCTGGGTGACATGCTGGCCATCGCTGTTGGTGCCATAGCCGACCACTTCGGCAAGGATGTTCGCGCCGCGTGCCTGCGCATGCTGCAGCTCTTCCAGCACCAGCGTGCAGGCGCCCTCGCCCAGCACCAGGCCATCGCGGTTGGCGTCGAACGGGCTGGGCGTGGCCTGCGGCGTATCGTTGCGCACGCTGGTGGCGAACAGGGTGTCGAACACCGCGGCGGCGGTGGCATCCAGCTGTTCCGCGCCACCGGCAACCATCACCGTCTGTTTGCCCGAGCGGATCGCCTCGTAGCCGGCGCCGACGCCCTGGCTACCCGAGGTACAGGCGCTGGAGGTGGTATAGACACGCCCGCACAGGCCGAAGAACACGCCGATGTTCACCGGTGCGGTGTGGCTCATCATTTTCAGGTAGGTAGTCGCGTTGATGCCGTCGGTGTTCTGCTCGATCAGCATCCGCCCGAATTCGCCGATGGCCTCGTGGCTGCCCGCCGAGGAGCCGTAGGCCACGCCGGCCATGCCGCTGCGCAGCACCGGGTGGCCAACCAGGCCAGCCTGTTCCAGCGCCATTTCGGTGGCACGTACCGACATGATCGCCACCCGGCCCATCGAGCGGGTGGTCTTGCGGTTGTAGTTCGGCGGCAGCTCGAAATCCCGTGCCGGAGCGGCCAGCTTGGTGTTGAGGCCGGCGTAGATGTCCCATTCGGGCATCACCCGCACCGCGTTGCGGCAGCTACGCAGGTGCGCAAGGATGCTCGGCCAGTCATGGCCAAGCGGGCTGATCGCGGCGGCCCCGGTGACCACCACGCGACGGTCCTGGTACGACATCAGACCATGCCTCCGTTGACCGAGATCACCTGCCGGGTGATGTAGGCGGCCGGTTCGGAAAGCAGGAAGGCCACGGTCGCGGCCACTTCATCGGGCTGGCCGACGCGGCCGGCGGGAATCAGTTTGAGTGCGTGTTCCACCACTTCCTCGCTGAGCATTTCGGTTTCGATCAGGCCCGGCGCGACACAGTTGACGGTGATCCGGCGACTGGCCAGTTCCAGCGCCAGCGCCTTGGTGGCGCCGATGATGCCGGCCTTGGCCGCGCTGTAATTGACCTGTCCACGGTTGCCGACCATGCCCGATACCGACGACAGGGTGACGATGCGGCCGGGCTTGCGCCGCCGCACCATCGGCATGGTCAACGGCTGCAGCACGTTGTAGAAACCGTCCAGATTGGTGTGGATGACCTGGTCCCAGTCCTGCTCGCCCAGCGCCGGGAACGCACCATCGCGGGCGATGCCGGCATTGCAGACCACGCCGTAGTACGCGCCGTGTGCCGCCACATCCGCTTCCAGCGCGGTACGCGCGGCGGCGCGATCGGCCACGTCGAAGGCCAGCACGCGCGCTTCCCGGCCCAGCGCCCGGATTTCGGTGACCACCGCCTGTGCTTCTTCAACGCGGCTGCGGCAATGCACCACCACATCGAAACCCTCGCGCGCGATGCGCAACGCGATGGCACGGCCGATGCCCCGGCTGGCGCCGGTCACCAGTACAGTCGAATCCCCTGTCATACCTGCCCACTCTCCAGATAGGCCAACGCGTCACCCGGTTCGAATACCGACACGTTGGCAACCGCCACTACATCCTCGCCTTCCATGATCCGGCAGGCGAACATTCCCAGCCCATTTTCACCCAACAGCTCGCAGCGCGCCTCCACCCGTAGCCGTGCACCACTGCGAAAGTACGGCCGCTCGGCCACATAGCGGCGCGTGCCCAGCAGGAAGCCGAGCGATGGCGCCTGCCCGGCCTGCCGCGCGCGGCAGCCGGCCCAGGCCGCGATGGCCTGGGCCATGTATTCCACGCCCACCCATGCCGGCACGCCATCGGCCTCGCTGAACAGACCATCGGCGGGCACCACGACTTCCACCGCCACGCTGTCCTCATCCCAATCCAGCAGGCGGTCGATCAGCCGCATCGGTGCGCGATGCGGCACCACTGCGTCGATGTCGTAGTGATGCATGTCCTTCATTCCCGTGCCAACGCCAGCGACGCGTTGCTGCCGCCGAACGCGAAAGAATTGCTCAACACCCGCCGCAACGGGCGCGGCGCTTGTGCACCCGGCCACACCAGTGCCAACGCCGCCAATTCGGGGTCAGGCTGCCCATCCCACCAATGCGGTGGCAGGCGCTGTCGCGGGTTGTCGTTCAACGCCAGCCAGCACAGCGCCGCCTCGATCGCGCCGGACGCGCCCAGTGTGTGCCCGGTGAGCGGCTTGGTCGAACTGGCCGGCACCTGCGCACCCAGCACCGCAGCCACCGCTCGGCTTTCCATCGCATCGTTGTGACCGGTCGCGGTGCCGTGCAGGTTGACGTAATCCACCTGCTCCGGCTGCCAGCCGGCGCGCTGCAAGGCCTGTTGCATGGCGTCGATGGCGCCGCGGCCCTGCGGGTCCGGTGCGGACATGTGGTGGGCGTCGGAGGTTTCGCCCCAGCCCGCCAGCCGTACCGGACCGGGTTCTCGGGTGACAAGGAACAACGCCGCACCCTCGCCGATGTTGATGCCGTTGCGGTTGCGCGAGAACGGGTTGCAGCGCATCGCCGACACCGATTCCAGCGCGCTGAAGCCGCCGATAGTGAAGGCGCACAAGGAATCCGCGCCACCGACGATGACCGCATCGGCGACACCCGCGTGCAGCAGCCGCGCCGCCGAGGCCAGCGCCTTGGCGCTGGACGAGCAGGCGGTGGAAATCGTCGAAGCCGGGCCACGCGCGCCGGAAGCCAGCGCCACGAACCGCGATGGCGCACCGATCTCCTGCTGCGCGTAGTGGAAGCCTGGCGGCCAGTCGCCGGCGGCACGCAGCCGTGGCATCGCCGTCTCGGTTTCGCCGATGCCCGAGGTGCTGGTGCCCACCACCACGGCGACGCGCTCCGCGCCGAAGCGGGCGATTGCAGCGGCGGCGGCTTCACGGATCTGCGCAAATGCCGTCAACAGCAATGCGTTGTTGCGGCTGCGCAGCGGTGGTGGGTAAGCGGAAAGATCCGCCAGATCATCCTGCACCGCGCCCAACGCCAGTTCGCGGCCCGGCGTATACGCCGCGCTCATCGCCACGCCGCGCGGCGCATCGGCGGCGAACAGGGACTCGGCCACCGCCTCCGGCCCGCAACCCAGCGCGCAGACGATGCCGAGCTGGTTGAGATGGACCGGCGCGTCGTTCACGGCGATGCCTCGCTGGCGATCGATTCGATTTCCAGCTGGTAGCCATCGACACGGTTGTCCAGGCGCATGCGCCCGTCCGCCATTTCGCTTGCCGAAAGCCAGACGTGGCCGTCACGCAGCAGTTCGCGTACACCGCCGGTTTCGCGCAGCGTCCATTGCGGCGGCAACACGTCGTGAATGGCCTGCGCCGGCCACAGCACGAATTGCAGGTCGTCGAGCACGCGCTCGGCCCGCACCTGCGGTGGCAGCCACGGCGCGCGTTGCTGCTTCAGTTCCCTGCCGTCCCAGAACAGGCGCACGCCGACCTGGCCCATCGCCTGCACCAGCAGCCGCACCTCATCGGTGTCGGCTTCCAGCAGCGCATCCATGTCACGCTCGTGCTTGCCGAAGGTGAAGTGCAGCCGCTGCTGCGCGGACACCGCATGGCCGAGGGCAGACGGCGCAAGCTGCAAGGGCGGCAGTTCGATTGCCGACCGCGCCGGCGCGTGCGCACATGCAGCCAGCACGAGCAGCAGCGCCGAGGCGGCGAACACACCGCAACGACGGATCGCAGTGCCAACCTCAATCACGCTTGACCACCTTGGTCAGGGTATGGCCCAGCCCGATGCCGTCGATATCCTCGGCCACTTCCAGCCCTGCATCGGCGATGCATTGGCGCAGCACCGAGGAGTGGTACATCTGGCTGTTGCCGTTGGCGATGCAGGTGAAATACAGCGAGGTCTGCTGCAGGCAGAACGCCGCGTTCTCGAAGCGCTGCCGGTCCCAGTAGGTTTCCATGATGTAGAGCCGGGTCTGCGCGGTCATCGCCTTGGCGGCCTTGCGCAGGATCGCGGTGATCTCCGCTTCGGAAAAGCAGTCGAGGAACTGGCTCATCCAGATCACGTCGTGGCCCTGCGGCAGCTCGGTGTCGGCACGCAGCACGTCGATGGGGTATTCGGCCACGCGCGAAGACAGGCCGCGCTGGGCGATGTTGACCCGCGCCTGCGCCAGCTGGCCGGGCAGGTCACACATCGTCACCCGTACTTCGGGCGCGTATTCGGCGCAGGCCACCGCCCATTTGCCGGTATTGGCACCGACGTCGAGAATGCGGGCCGTCGGTTCACCGAAGATGATCGGCAGCACCGAGCGGAAGGAGTTGTCGGAATAGAAGTGGTCGAAACCGAACCAGCTTTTCTTCGCCTGCTCCGGCAGCGTCGCCAAGGCTTCATAGACCGTGGCGAAACCCGGCGCGATTTCCTTCAGGCCGGCCGGCGTGCCGGTTTCCAGACTCTCCTGCAGGTGCAACAGGCCCTTGAAATTGATGTCCTGGGTGAAGTCCATGTTCACCCGTGTCATCGCATCGTTCTGCACGTGCCAGCCCAGCTTGGTCAAGGCGAACCGGTCTTCGCGCAGGATCAACATGCCGATACCCAGCCCGGCTTCGGCCAGCACGCGCACGGCGTACAGCGAATGCCCGGTACGCGTGCGGATGTCTTCCAGCGCCATGCCCTCGTCGCCGGCCGACTCCACCGCCGCAAGGACACCCATGTCACGCATCGCCTTGGCGGCCTGGAACATGAACGGCGCGAAGGCGATGCGCTGGGCTTCCTGCTTGGCTTCGATGGCGCTGAGCTTGTCTCGGTCGAAATGGTTCACGTGTCGTCGTTTCCTTGGTGACGGATCGGGGTATGCGCAAGTGGGCGGAACAGCGGCGAAACCAGCCAGACCAGGCCGATGCCGAACAACAGGGTGAGGCCGAAGGCTCGCAGCGCCGGCGTCGCCGACAAGCCGAGCAGGCCGAACGACAGCCACGTGCTGGCCGCACCGACGCAGACCGCCAGCCACGCACTGGCATCGCCGCGGTGCTCGATCAGGAAGATGCCGTAGTCGATGCCCATGCCCAGCAGCAGCAGCAGCGCCAGCACGTTGAACAGTTGCAGTGGTTGGCCGAACAGGCCGAGCAGGCCGAGCGTCAGCGCGCCGGAGATCAGGGTCGGGGCGAGCACCCGCCATGCCTGCCGGCGATAGCGCAGCCACAGCACGCCGAATACCAGCACGATGCCGACCAGCAGCAAACCGCTCATCAGCTTGCGGTAGTGGCCGAGCAGGTGCGAGAAATCGGCGGTACGGTCCACCCAGCGCACACCATCCAGGCCTTCGGCGGTGCTGCGCAAGCTGGCCAATGCGTCGGCGCGCGACAGGTCATCGACCATCACCACGCTGACCAGTTGTGTACCCACCGTACCCACCCACAGGTGGCGGAACGGCTGTGAAGCCGGCGAAGCGAGGAACGCCTCGGCGCTCAACGGTGCGGCAGCAAAATCCGAGCGCGGCAATGGTTCGCCCACCACCCCGGATACGGCCGCCAGCACGCCCGGCTCGATCCCGGCGGTCAGCGCGGCATCGGCCTGCTGGCGTGCCGGCGAAGGCAGCCAGTCACTGATCGCGCGATAGCCACCGATGCGATCGTCATCGGCCAATGCGCGCAGCCGCGCGGTCAGCGCTTCCTCGCGTTGCAGCAGTTGCGCGGCATCGCTGCCCTGCACCAGGTAGAACTGCGCCGGGCTGGGCATGCCCAGCAACTGGCTCAGGCGGATTTGCTGCGCCATCAACGCCGGTGGCGAGGATTGCAGGCTGCGCAGGTCGTCATCGCCGTGCAAACGCGTGATGCCGATGGCCGCCAATGCCAACGCCATGCCGATGAACACGCCGACCTGACGCCGCCCGTGCAGGCGTGGCCAGCGCTCCAGCGTGTTGCCCAGCCACCGCGAGAAACGGGTCTGGCGGATGTCGCCGCCATCCAGCCACGGGAACCAGAAGATCACGGTGAGGAAGGCCGCCGCCAGACCGACCACCGAGAACAGCGCCATCTGCCGCAGGCCGGGGAATGGCGCCAGACCCAGTGCCAGATACGCCAGCGCGCTGGTGACCAGTGCCAGCCACAGGCCCGGCAGCAGGTGGCGCAGCAGCTTCCAGCGCTGGTTGGCCGGTTCGGCCTGACGCGAGGCGAACCAGTGGATGCCGTAGTCCTCGGCGACGCCCACCAGCGATGCACCGAACACCAGTGTCAGCACGTGTACCTTGCCAAACACCAGCACGGTGACCGCCAGCGCCACGCCGCAGCCGATCAGCAGCGACGCGGCGACCAGCAGGATCGGCCGCAGCGAACGGAACGCCAGCCACACCAGCAGCAGTACCGCCGCCAGCGAACCCCAGCCGATGGTGTTGATCTCGCGGTTGGCCTGTACCGCCGCCGCCTCGGCATGCAGCGGCACGCCGGCATGCAGGATTTCCAGATCCGGCGCAACGGCTCTGGCCGCGTCACCGGCGCGTTCGAGCAGGCCGTCGAGATGCCGCTCGCCATCGAGCTTGAACGCCGAATCGCGGGTATCGAATTGCAGCACCGCCCAGTGTTTGCCGTCGGCTTCAAGCAGGCCATCGTCACCCAGGCGCAACCCGGAACCCCGTGCGCGCTGCTGCCACCACTGCGGCCACAGCGACAGTGGATCGCGCCGCCAATCGGTCAGGCGCGGCGCGCCCATCGGGCCGTACAGCGCGGCCAATGCCTGTTCGGCCAGTGCCTGCGGTTCGGCGTGTCGCAGTTGCGCGCGCTGTTCGGCGGTGAGCAGGCGGTCGCGATACGGCGCGTAGAAATCGCGCGCCTGCTCGAACCAGCCCTCGATGGAACCGGACGGACGCAGCAGGCCGCCTTCGGCGTCGCGCGCCATCACCCCGGCGAATGCGGTCTGCGCACGCCTGGCGGCGTCACCGTCGGTGCTGCCGAGCAGTATCGCCACCTGCCGCGCGCTGCCATCGGCGATGCGACGGGTGACATCGGACAACAGGCGGTCATGCGCGTCCTGCGGCAGCAGCGCAAGGATGTCGGTGTCGATCCGCGACTGTTCGCTCCACAAGCGCCATTGCTGCGCGCCCAGCGCCAGCAACAACAACAGCCAGAGCAGGCCCAGCCAGCGCCACCAGCGGCGCAGGCGATCCGGTGCGACGTGGGTTTCTTCACTCAAAGCGGCGAGCCTCGTCGGCATCCAGGCTCGCCGGCGCATCGCTCAATTCGCTGAACCGAATGTGGGTGCGGTCGTCATTGGCCTCGACGATCTCGACCTGCCGCACATAGCGGTCGCCCTGCAAGGCCAGTGATTGGAACGCCTTGGCCAGCATCGCCGACTTCGGCGTCAGGTACAGCCGCCAGCCCCGTGCTTCGCGTGTGGCCTGCACGTTGAACTGGCTGGACAGCGCCTGCACGTCGCCGCTCATCAGCGCGAACATCACCGCGTTGACCGAGCGCAGCGCCGGTTGCTGGCGCGCATCCAGCTCGACACGGCTGCTGCCGTCACGCTGGCGGCTGAGGATGCGGTCGGCGGTGACCACCACCTCGGACGGGAACGGCTCGAGCGTGGTCCAGATCACCCCATGCTGGCGCGCGACCACGAACCGGCCCTGCGAGCGCAGCGGGTTCTTGAAACCACTGACCTGCTTTTCCTGCGTGAACTGGCCGCGCAACACGTCGGGGCGGGCGACGCTGGCGGTGATCGTGTCCACTGCCGGATCGGCAGCGCACGCGAGCGGCGCACCAGCAAGCAGCAGGACACACAGCAGCGCCCGCGGGAAACGGAATGGACTCATGGGGCAGGCACTCCGAGGCGCTGCCACAGCACCGGCGGGCACTGGTACAGCATTTCCTTGCTGGCCGCATCGACCGCGACCTGGATGGTATGGGCACGGGTCAGGCGCTGGCCGCTGGCGGCGTCGCGGATTTCGTAGTCGATCTTCAGGCGGTTTTCCCATTCGACCAGGCGCGCACGCACGCGCAGCGGCTGCTGGTACAACAAGGGCCGGATGTATTTGACCCGTGCATCGACCACCGGCCACAGGTAGCCGGATTCGAGCATCTGCGGGTAGTCGTAGTCGTAACGCTGCAACAGCGCGCAGCGGGCGATCTCCAAATACTTGAAGTAGTTGCCATGCCAGACCACATGCATCGGGTCGCAGTCGTGGAAGGCCGGGCTGAGATCGATTTCGATGCTCAATTCATTCATCGGCATACAGCTCCCAGCTTTGCGCGCGGATGTCCTGCAACAACTGCCGCAACTCGCCATCCAGCGCGCGGTCTTCCTCGACCGGGGCAATGCGTTGGCCGAGGTCGGCGTACATGGCCGCCAGCGTGTCACGCAACTGCGCATTCAGGCCAACCCGCTCGCGCAGCAGCAGGCCCTGGCGCGCGGCGATCAGCATCGCCGCGGCCACCTGCTCGGTCAGTTCGATCACGCGCAGGCAATCGCGCGCGGCGATGGTGCCCATGCTCACCTTGTCCTGGTTATGGCATTCGGTGGAACGCGAAAACACCGAGGCCGGCATGGTCTGCTTGAGCGCTTCGGCCGTCCACGCCGACACACTGATCTGCAACGCCTTCAAGCCGTGGTTGATCGCCGCACGCGGGCCGGTGGCCGCCGACAGGTTGGCCGGCAGGCCGTGGTTGTAGCGGGCGTCCACCACCAGCGCGAGCTGGCGGTCGAGCAGGTCGGCGATATTGGCGACCGCGTTTTTCAGCGTGTCCATCGCCAGCGCGATGTGGCCGCCGTAGAAATGGCCTCCGTGCAGGATGCGCTCGCCTTCGGCATCGACCAGCGGGTTGTCGTTGGCACTGTTCAATTCGGTTTCGATCAGCTGGCGCAGGAACGGCAACGCGTCTTCCAGCACACCGATCACGTGCGGGGCGCAGCGCAACGAATAGCGATCCTGCAAGCGCTGGGCGTTGCACGGCGGCTGCGCACTGTCCAGGTCGGCGCGCAGCCGCGCTGCGATGCGGCCCTGCCCCGGGTGCGGCTTGGCCGCGAACAGGGTCTGGTCGAAATGGTGGGCGTTGCCGTCGCTGGCCAGCACGTTGAACGCGGTCAGGCGCGTGGCCAGCCGCGACAGGTAATCGGCGCGCTGCCATGCAAGGCAGGCCAGCCCGGTCATCACCGCGGTGCCGTTCATGATCGCCAGGCCCTCCTTGGGCCGCAGCCGCAGCGGAGTCATGCCGATCTCGGCCAGTGCCTCCGCTGCCGGGCGCGCGCGGCCTGCGTGCAGCACTTCGCGCTCGCCGCACAACACGGCGGCGACGTAGGACAGCGGAGTGAGGTCGCCGCTGGCGCCGACCGAGCCTTCGGCGGGGATCAGCGGCAGCACGTCGTGCTGCAACAGGCTCGCCAGACCTTCCAGCAGCGGCAGGCTGACGCCGGACATGCCGTGTACCAGCGAAGCCAGCCGCGCAGCGACCACGGCACGGGCTTCCTGCGCATCCAGATAGCGGCCCAGACCGCAGCCGTGGTAGGTGTAGAGGTGGTGCGGCAATTCGGCCACCAGTGCCGGCGGAATGTTGACCGTGCACGAATCGCCGTAGCCGGTGGTCACGCCATAGACCACGCCATCCTCGCGCAGCAAGCGGTCGAGGAAATCCGCGCCACGGCTGATGCGCGCGCGGAATGCCGGGTCTTCGTTCAACACGGCGGTGCGCTGGCGCTGCGCCAGTGCGGCAACGTCTTCGATGGTCAACGGCGCGGCGCCGAAACGGCACGCGGGGGCGGCGTCATTCTGCATGGGGGGCTTGGTCCCAGAAGGGGAAGAAATTGAACCAGTCCAGCGGCGACTGGACGATCTGGCGCTCCAGCCAGCGCGCGAACTGTCGCACCTGTTCGGCCAGTGCGGCATCGCGCGAACCGCGCGGCAGCACGATGCGCGTGCTGAAACATTCGAAGGTGATCGCATAGCCGTCGCCGCGGCGCAGGCAGGCCATCGTGTAGACCGGGCAGGCCAGCGCGGCAGCCAGCGCATAGGCGCCAATCGGAAACGGCGCAGGGTGGCCGAGAAAATCGGCCGTCACCGTGCGCCCGCCCTGCACCGGTACGCGGTCGCCGACGATGGCGACGAAACCGCCCTCGGCCACCTTGCGCGACAGCGCCATTGCGGTATCCGGGCCGATCGTCGTGACCTGCACCAGTTCCACTGCCGCGTGCGGGTCGAAGCGCCGCAGCAGCCGGTTGAAGCGTTGCGCGTGCGCGGTGTGCACCAGCACCGTGGCGCGAAAACCCGGCACCTGTTCGGCCAGCGCCTGGCACAGTTCGAGGCAGCCGATGTGTGCGGTGAGAATCAAACCGCCCTCGCCGCGTGCGATGGCCTGCCTCATCACCTCGCATTGCAGCGCGATGCGCGACATCGGATAGCGCCCGCCGAGGCCGAGGATCTTGTCGAGCAGAGTGTCGGCGAAGCGGAAGAAGTGGCGCAGGCTGTCGCGCCATGTCGGCGCATGGCCAAGCGCGCCGCCGTGCGCCTGCAGCCGTTGCAGGTATTGCAGCGACGCGCGCCGGCCAATGCCATTGCCCAGCCAGTGGCAGGCCACCACCGGCCACGCGCACAGGCGGAACGGCCAGCGCCCGAACCAGCGGTACACCCAGCACAGGAAGCGGATGCCGGCCACCGAGGTGGATTCGCCGATGTCGGCCCAGTGCGGCGCGGCAGCGGTCATGGCCGTGGTCCCCGCGGGCGTTGCCACAGCAGCCGCGGCGCGCGCCGCAGCATGCCGAAGAACAGCCGTGCATGCATGCGGCTGATGCGCAGGTTGTCGCGCAGGGCATCGAAGTGCGACACCCCGTCGGCCGGGTAGGTCACGCGCGTGGACAGGTGCTGCACCGGCACCTGCCGCCAATACAGGCGCACCAGGATTTCGCTGTCGAAATCCATGCGCCGGCCAATCGTTTCCTCGGCGATCAGCCGCAGCACCGGCGGCAGCGGATAGACACGGAAGCCGCACATCGAATCGCGCAGGTGCAGCGACAAGGTGTTGATCCATACCCACACATGGGTGAGGTAGCGGCCATACAGCCGCGCCTTCGGCACGCTGGCATCGTAGGCCGGAATGCCGCAGATCACCGCCTGCGGCTGGGTGCGTGCGGCGGCGATGAAGCGCGGCAGGTCGCCGGTGTCATGCTGGCCGTCGGCGTCGATCTGCAGCACGTGGCTGCAACCGCGACGCTCTGCTTCGGCGAAGCCGGCCAGCATCGCCCTGCCCTTGCCCTGGTTCACATCCAGGCGCAGCAAATCGACACCGGGTTGCCGCGCCAAGATTTGCAGCACCGCCGCGCACGAGGGCCGCGAGCCGTCATCGACCAGCAGGCACGGCAGGCCGGCGGCGCGCACGCCTTCGACCACCCCGGCAATGGCGTGTTCGTGGTCATAGACGGGGATGACCACCAGCGGCACGAAGCCGTCGGCGGCCCGTGCTGCCTCATTCATCGGCAAACACCACCTTGCCGCTGGCGTGCACACCGTGATCGGAGCCGTAGCGGAACGCCAGCACGTTGCGTGCGGCATCCCACTCCAACTGCAGTTCCAGCACATCGCCGGGCCGCGCCACCTGTTGGAACTTCACCGCATCCATGCGCACGAAGCGCGGCGGTATGACGAAGGCCTGCCGCCCGTAGCGCACGGCCCAATCCAGTTGCGCCACGCCGGGCAGGATGCGTGCCTGCGGGAAATGGCCGTCGAACACGCGTAGCGCCGGGTCGAGCTGCAGCTGCACGCATGCACTGGCTGCTTCACGCCGCAACCATTGCGGTACCGGCATCAGTGGCTGGAACAGCACCGCCAGGGCGGCCTGCGTGACCTTGCCCTGCGCGTTCTGCGGCAGTGTCGAAACCAGACGCCAGCGCCGCGGCCGGGTCACCGCGTCATGACCCTGCGCCAGCCGCGCCGCCAGCGATTGCTGGAATGCGCGGCGCACGGCGTCGCCTGCTTCGAGCAAGGCAGAGTCCGCCGGCACCACCACCGCCGCCAGTTGTTCACGCGCACCCGGCAGCACCAGCACCCGCGCCTCGGCAACCTGCGGGTCGGCACACAGCCCGCGCTCCAAGGCATCCAGCGACACGCGGCGTTCCTCGATCTTGACGATGCGGTCGGCGCGCCCCAGCAAACGGAAACGACCATCGGCCAACGCTTCGACGCGGTCCTGCGTCCGCCACCAGTTACCGTCTTGCAGGTGCGCCGAGGCCACGGCCAGGCAGCCCTCCTCGATGCGCCAGCGCACGCCGGGCAATGCCTGCCATGCCGGGGCATCGTCATGCCAACGCCGCCACGCGACACCACCGGTCTCGCTGCTGCCATAGACCTCGGTGGGCGCGACGCCCAGCAGTCGCCGCGTCTGCATCGCAGCCTCGGCCGGCAGCGGCCCGCCGGAAGAAAACACCACACGCAGGCGCCCGTGCAGGCTGGCCCAGTCCAGTTGCTCCGGCAGCCGTTTCAGGTGGGCCGGCGTGGCGACCAGCACCGTGTCGGCCGCAGCCAGTGCCCGCACCAGGTCTTCGTGGAAGAAGCGGCGCGGCTGGATCGGGCGGCCCGCCGCCAGCGGCCACAGCACGCGGAACAGCAGGCCATAGATGTGCTGGTGGGAAACGGTGCCGTGGACCTGCGCGCCGTCGATTTCAGCACCGAAGGCCGCCTGCAAGGCATCCACCTCACGCGCCAGCTGCGCCATGCGCTTGACGATGGCGCAGGGTTCGCCGGTACTGCCGGAGGTGAACACCACCAGCTCGCAGACGCGTTCGTCCAGCGCCGGCAATGCCGTTTCGTCGCTATCACGTGAAGCCACCAACGGCGCATGCAACGCATCGACGTCGCCGGCAAATCCGTTCACATGCGGCTGCAACGCCGTCAGCGTGGCCGGCAGGCTGTCGGCGGCCAGCCACACGCGCTTGCCGGCATGCCATGCACCGAACAGCGCGGCGGCAAAGGGCAGCGCGTCGTCGAAATACAGCGCCCAGTCGCGGCCGGACGCGGCGGCGAACGCCGCACGCCAGTCCAGTACCTGCTTGCGGAAGCCATCGAAGGCCACCGGCTGCCCGTCGCATACGCCGACGACACGACCGGGCCGCGGCTGCGACAACAACCGATCCAGCGCGACCCATTCAGTCATGCGCGTGCGTCGCCTTGACCCGCCGCCGCAGCAACCATTCGCCTGCAAACAACGCGCCCATCATCACGTAGGCCAGCAATCCGTTGTACAGCGCCCATATCCGTTCCGAAGCCCACAGCGCGGTAGCCAGCGCCAGGCTGCCGTTGAGGATGAAGAAGCCGCACCACACCTGGGTGACGCGGCGGGTATAGGCCACCGCGTAGGGCGGCAGCACCGGGTCCTGCAAGCGCGCCAGCCGTTCGACCAGCGGCGGGCCGAAGCGCAGGCTGGTGGCGAACAGGGCCAGCAGTACCGCATTGACCAGCGCCGGGTACAGTTTCAGCGGCAGCAGCTGGTTGAACACGGTGGACAGCAGGGCCAGCAGCCCGGCGGCGGCGGCGGCAACCCACCACAGTGGCTGGCGTGCGCCAAGCGCACGCAGCGATGCCAGTGCAAACAGCAGCAACGCCATCCAGCGCGGCTCGAAACGCCCCATCGCCAGATAGACCAGAAACGGGTAGGACAAGGTCAACGCTCCCAGCGCGACCACACGAACCCGTGCCATGTCCGGTTACCGCCGGCCCGGTCAAGCTGCCGGGGCGGGCAGCAGTGTGTACACGACGTCGACCACGTCCTGCACGCTGCGCACGGCCTTGAACGCTTCCGGCTGCAGGTTGCGGCCCAGCAACGGCTTGAGCTGCACGATCAGGTCAACCGCATCGATGCTGTCGATGTCCAGGTCTTCATACAGGCGTGCCTCGGGGGTGATCCGCTCCGGCGCGATCTCGAAGCTGTCGTTCAGGATATGGACGATGCGTTCGAACAGTTCGGTCTTGGTCATGGCAATTCCCTGGCCACCTTCATGCCCGGCTGGCGGCGACGAATTCGCCCAATGCGCGCACGCTGGAGAAATGGCGCCGGGTTTCTTCCGAGTCTGCCGACAGGCTGACGCCGTACTTCTTCTGCAACGCCAGGCCCAGCTCCAGGGCGTCGATCGAGTCCAGCCCCAGCCCTTCGACGAACAGCGGAGCGCCGGCGTCGATGTCCTCCGGCGTGATGTCTTCCAGCGAAAGCGATGAAATGATCAATTCCTTGATCTCGTGCTCAAGTACCTGCACGGTTCGAGTCTCCAGACATGTCGAAGTAACGGGTGAGATGGTCGGTGACGCGCCGTGCCGCCAGGGCTTCCCCCCTTGGCGTGCCGGCTTCGGCCAGGAAGGGGGCGATGGAAATGTCCTCGCCGACTTCCACCTGAACGTGAAACCGCCGTGAAGGCACACGATACCATTTCTGCCCCTTGGTCAGGGTCGGCGGGGTGCAGGTGATGCGTACCGGAGTGATGTCCAGCCGGCCGCGCACGGCGATGTTGGCCGCCCCCCGCTGCAGCTGTGGCACCCGGCCGGGCACGCTGCGGGTGCCTTCCGGAAAAATGACCAGGTTGCCGCCTGCGCGCACGGCGGCTATGCAGTCGTCGACCAGCCCCGCGCCGTCGTCATTGGCGATGTAGCCTGCGGCGCGCACCGGGCCGCGCATGCAGGGGTTGCGCGCCACCGCCTGTTTGACCACGCAGTCGGCATTGGGCAGCAAGGACACAAGGAACACCACGTCGATCAGGGTGGGATGGTTGGCCAGTACCAGCAGCCCGTTGCGGTCCAGCCGTTCACGACCACGGATTTCATAAGTGAGCACACCCAGCCTGCGCATGATCCCGACATGGGCGGCAAAACTGCGCTGCACCAGCCGCCGCGCCATGCTCCGGCGCCGCCGGTCATCCCCGACCAGCAACAACAGCGGGAACAGCAGACCGCCCAGCAGGCCACCCACGCCGAATGCCAGAAAGCTCAAGCCGGTGCCCAGCACCCGCCAGGCATGGTTCAGGCGTGCGCGCAGCCCGGGGCTAGCCATGACGGTTCCAGGCCCAGCGCTGGCCATTTTCGGCAAATTCCAACCGTGCATCACCGGCCAACAGGAAGCGATGCACATCCAGCCCGTGGGGCAGCAAACCCGGCGAGGTGTCATCGCCGTCCTGATCCCATTGCAGCGTCACCTGCATGCCCGACTGCCCGGCAGTGGCTATCCGCCAGCACCAGGCAAAAAACGCTTCCGGCTCATCGCGGAAGCCGCCATACACCGCTGGCAGGGGCGCTTCGTAGCACACCACCCGCACTTCGGGCGCGCCATCGGCCAGCAGGCCGAAAGCCTCCACGCAGGCCGCCTCGGCGGTGCTCTTGCCGGCTGCCAGTGACAGGTAGTTGCCGCGCTTGCCGCGCGCGATCGAATACAGCGCGGCCACCGCGTTGTGCACCGACAGGCCGAAGGCCGTCGGCGACAGCGCGGCATCGTCCACCAGGCTGTTCAGCAATTCGGTGGAGCGCACCACGTCGCCATGCCGGGAGGCAAACACCAGCGGAACCCGCGCGTCGTCATTCCCGTCCTCACACCAGCAGGCGGCCTGGATCGCCATGCGCCCCAAGCGCTCGATCCGCCGCCGCTGCATGGCCGGCACCTCGGCCAGCGCCGGGGTTCCCTCGCCCTGCGGCAACTCCGGCTGCCGCGCCCACGCCAGCCAGTCCTCGCGCCGCTCCAGCCCCGGCGCCCATGCCGCCCATTCCGTTATGGAAAATCCGATCATTCCGTTCCAATCGCCAAACCCCAGAACCGGCCAGCCCACCGGGCCGCCGCCGCCGCGCACGCTATCATGGCGGCCTTTCTCCCTGCACTGCCGTTTTCCGCAATGAGTTCCCCGCTGGCGCACGCCGCACCTTCCGCCTTCGAGTTTGGCTACACCGCCACCGGCAACCTCGAACAGACACTGGCCGACCCGCGGGTGCTGGCCGTATTCGGTTTCGCCGGTTGCCCGCGGCCGGCGGCGGATGACCCGCGCTTCCTGTGCGTGCCGCTGCAGGTCCACGGTACGCCGATGCTGGAAGTCTGGCGCAGTCCGTCGCCGGTGACGCACGGCCACGACGGCGACGTGGCGTGGGCGCACGATGGGCAGGTGCTGTTCGGCGCGCTGGAAATCGATGAAGCCGACCTTGGCATCGAGGCCGCCGCCACCGCCGCCTATGCACGGCTGGCGCGCTTCCTCGGTGAATGCGGCTATCCGCATCTGCTGCGCACCTGGAATTACCTGGACGCCATTACCGAAGGCGAGGGAGACGACGAACGCTACCGCCGTTTCTGCGTGGGTCGGGCGCGCGGCATGCACATGCTGGACGAAACCGGCCTGCCGGCCGCCACCTGCATCGGCCGCCACGACGGCGTGCGCCGCCTGCAGGTGTATTGGTTGTGCGGGCGCAGCGCCGGCCAACCGCTGGAAAACCCGCGCCAGATCAACCCTTGGCATTATCCGCGCCAATATGGCCGGCAATCGCCAAGCTTTTCGCGGGCACTGCTGCCCCCCGCCGCCAGCGGCCTGCCACTGCTGCAATCGGGTACCGCCGCGATCATCGGCCACGCCTCCCAGCACCTGGAAGCACTGCCGGAACAGTTGCGCGAAACCCTCGCAAACCTGCAGAGCCTGATCGACGTGGCCCGCCAGCATCGCCCTTCGCTGGCCCCTGCCCCCGGTCCGGGCTCATTGTTCAAGGTCTACGTGCGCCGCGCCGGCGACCTGGGTACGGTGGCGGCGTTGCTGCGGGAGCTGCCGCAGCCACCGCCCTGCCTGCTGTTGCATGCCGAGGTGTGCCGCCGCGAATTGCTGGTCGAAATCGAGAGCCTGCACGGCTAGCTCGTGCGTTTGGGTACCGAACCGGTCTTCACGTACCCCGCCTCAACCGCCAAGCTCCGGCACCGGCATGCCCTGCGCGGCGCACCAGGCATGCAGGGCCTCGCGCTGGGTGCGCGCGTCGACCCGTGCGGTGACGGTCTGGTGCGGGCCGAGGAACTCCACCGTTCCCATCACCACCACCAGCGCCACCAATGGCTCGTCGCCGACCGCGCGCCACCAGTCGACGTTGCCCGGCGGTTCGTAGGTGTAGCCGCCCGGGCCGACGATCTCGCCGGTATCCAGCAGGCGCGCGCCGGACAGGTTCCACGCATGCACGTCGCCGGTGTGCCGGTGCGGCGGCATCAGCACGCCGGGCTCCATGCGCAGCAGTTCGACGAAGCCGCGGTCATCGGACAGGAAACGCAGCGGCCGCGACCACTTGCCCGGCGTGTCGGCCGGTATCCAGGGCAGCGCGTCGATGTCGGGAACCAGGGTGCATGGACGACCACCCGGTTTCATGGCCCGCGTCATCACAGCCTCCACGGACGATGGCGAAAGCGGCATCACGACGCCACCCGCTCAAGGTGGCGCGCAAATGAAGCATCCACCGCGGCGCGGCCGCCGCCGAGGATGTTGCGGCCCCAGGTGAAGCCGTACACGTCCTCGAATTCGAAGCCGCGCAGCCGCGCCTGCATCGCGCGCACGTCGCTGCTGCGCATCGGCACGTTGTTGGGGTAGCTGTAGAGGAAGCCGACGTGGCGGCGGTCCACCGCCACCTGCAACGCATCGCCGGGGAACAGCGCGCCGCCGCGCGGGCCGCGGCGCCAGTGCAGCACGGTGCTGCCGTCGAAATGACCACCGGCGCGCACCAGGGTCACGTCGGCGGACAGGCGCTTTTCATCGCCCTGCCAGAACTCGATGCGCGGCGAGGCGCGCTGCACCCAGCCGCGGTCGGCCGCATGCAGCAGGATCGGCACACCGCCGAGCGCCTCGCTCCATTCGACCATCGACGAATAGAAGTGCGGATGCGAAATGACGATGGCGTCCACGCCACCGCGTGCGCGCAGCGCGTCCACCGCCGCGTCGGTCACCAGGCTCACGCACTCCCACAGCAGGTTGCCGGCGTCGGTGGGCAGCAGCAGCGCGCGTTGCGGGATCGCGAAATCGACCACGCCGATACCGAGCAGCCCGGCATCCTCCTCGATGCGCAGCCGCTTGCCGGCGCGCAGCGCGGCCATGTCGGTCCAGCGCTGGCCGTGCCAGCCGACGTACTGGCGCTCGTCCTCGCAGATCGGGCAGCACACGGGCGGGCGATCACTCGCCTCGAACTGGGTTCCACAGGTTTCACAGATGGGATGGGGCATGGCGGACCTCCTCGTACTCGTCCTCGACGCCGGCCGCTGCCGGCATGGCGCTATGCTCCCTCCCATCTGGCCCGCCCGATGGTCCAGTTCATAGAGATGACATGGAGCCAGTTTTCCCCTTCGCATTGGATCTCTCCCGCCCCGCCGCCACCACGCTGGCCGGTGCCCTGCACCAGCAGCTGCGCGCGGCGATCCTCGACGGACGCCTGGCCGCCGGCAGCGTGCTGCCGTCCACGCGCAAGGCCGCCGCGGCCCTGGGCGTCGCCCGCAACACGGTGGTGACGGCGTTCGACCTGCTGGTGGCCGAGGGCTACGTGCAGCCGCGCACCACCGCGCGCGCGGTGGTTGCCGACGTCGTGACCCGGCGGCCGGCGCGACCGGCACACGGCACGCTGTCAGGGAATATCCCGCGGCGCTGGCTGGAACCCGGGCTGGCACGCGAGGTGCCGCGGCCATTGCCGGCGCGCAGTTTCCGCCTGGGGATGCCGGAGGACAGCGGCTTTCCCCACGACACCTGGCGGCAACTGGCCGCGCGGGCGCTGCGCGGATTCTCCCGCGCCCCGTTCCGCTACCCGCCCGCCGACGGCCTGCCCGAACTGCGCGAGGCCATCGCCGGGCACGTGGCGTTCTCGCGCGCCGTGGCCTGCCGCGCCGACGACGTGGTGGTGACCTCCGGTGCGCAGCAGGCGCACTACCTGCTGGCGCAGTTGCTGGTCGCGCCCGGGCGCACCCGGGTGGCGGTGGAAGACCCGGGCTACCCACCCACGCGTGCGGCCTTCACCGCCGCCGGCGCGGAACTGGTGCCGGTGCCGGTGGACGACGCGGGCCTGCGCGTGGACGCGCTGCCCGACGACGTGGAGATCGTCTGCGTCACCCCGTCGCACCAGTCACCCAGCGGCGTGGCGATGGCGATGCCGCGCCGCCGCGCGCTGCTGGAGTTCGCGCGGCGGCGCAATGCCGTGGTCGTCGAGGACGACTACGACAGCGAGTTCCAGCAGCATGCGCCGCCGCGCATGGATCGTCGAGGACGACTACGACGGCGAGTTCCGCTTCGGCGGGCGTCCGCTGGATGCATTGCAGACACTCGACCGCGACGGCCGCGTGTTCTATGTCGGCACCTTCTCCAAAAGCCTGTTCCCGTCGATCCGCAAGGGGTTTCTCGTGGTCCCGCCGTGGGCGCGCGACGCGCTGCTCAACGTGAAGCAGGTGGTGGACCCGCATGGCGACATGGTCGCGCAAGCGACGCTGGCCGCCTTCATCCGCGACGGTCACCTCGCACGCCACGTGCGCCGCCTGCACCCGCTGTATGCCGCCCGGCGCTGCACCCTGCTCGACGGGCTGGAGGCAATGGAAGCGTGGTTCGAGCCGATTCCCGCCGAGGCCGGCCTGCACCTGGCCGCGCGCATCCGCGATGCCGGCATGACGCAGCGCGTGGCCGCGCTGGCGCAGCGGTACGCGCCCGGCGCGGTGGACATCGGCGGCCTGGCCTCGCTGCCGTGGCAACCGGCGCTGGCCTTCGGCTACGGCACGATCGATGCGACGGAAATCGCCACGTCGCTGCGGGCACTGAAGCAGGCGCTGATGCGGGACATGCCGGCGTAGGCAACACGCAATCCGCGCGTGCCCCGCACCCATCCATGACCACTGGCCCAGCCCCCGCGCCGGCCCGGCTGCTAGGCTTTGCCGGTTTTCTTCCACCGGTGCCCGCGATGCCCAGATTCCTGCCTTTGTCCCTGCTGCTGTTGGCCGCCGTCGGTGGCGCCCATGCCGCGCCCACGCCGATCACCATCGAACAGGCAATGGCCGACCCGGACTGGATCGGGCCGCCGGTGGAATCGGCGTGGTGGTCGTGGAACGGCCAGCAGGTCGAGTACACGCTCAAGCGCCAGGGCAGCCCGGTGCGCGATACCTTCCGCCAGCCGGTGAACGGCAGTGCGGCGCAGCAGGTCGCCGACGACCAGCGCGGCACGCTGGATGCGGCCAAACGCACCTATGACCGCCAGCGCCGGCGCATGGCCTTTGTGCGCAATGGCGACGTGTTCGTGCGCGACCTTCGCAGCGGCGTGCTGACCCAGCTCACCCGCGGCAACGAGCGCGCCTCGGACGTGGCGTTCGCCAGCGATGGCGGCGTGCTGTGGAACGTCGGCAACAACTGGTACCACTGGAATGCGGGCAATGGCGCGACCGCGCTGGTCGCCCAGCTCAAGGCCGAGAAGAACCCCGCCGACGCGCCCAAGGCCGACGTGCTGCGCGACCAGCAGATGCACACGCTGGAAACCCTGCGCCGCGACCGCGCCCAGCGCGAGGCCCTGCGCGAGCAGGGCGAGCGCTGGCGCCAGAGCGACCCGACCCGCGCGCCGGGCCCGGTCTACCTTGGTGCCGACGTGGAGATCGTGGACAGCGCGCTCTCGCCCGACGCCACCCACCTGATCGTGGTGACCAAGCCCAAGGGCTTCGACGAGGGCCGCGGCGGCAAGATGCCGCTGTACGTCACCGAATCCGGCTACGAGGAGAGCGAGGACACCCGCGAGCGCGTCGGCCGCAACGGCTTCGCGCCGCATGCGCTGTGGCTGGCCAACGCCGCGACGGGCGAGGTCAAGCCACTGTCGCTGGACGCCCTGCCCGGCATCGCCACCGATCCGCTGGCCGCGCTGCGCAAGGCCGCCGGCAAGGAGCCGCTGAAGGGCGGCCGCAGCGTGCAGGTGATGGGCGACTTCATGGGCGGCGGCATCCTGTGGAACGCGGACGGCAACCAGGCCGCGGTGATGCTGCGCGCCAACGACAACAAGGACCGCTGGATCGTCGGCGTCGATGTCGGTGGCCGCTTGCAGAACCGCCACCGCCTCACCGACCCCGGCTGGATCAACTGGAGCTTCAACGACTTCGGCTGGATGGACGATGGCCGCACGCTGTGGCTGCTGTCCGAGGAAAGCGGCTGGTCGCACCTGTACACGCAATCGGGCAGCGGCAAGCCGCACGCGCTGACCGGTGGCAAGTGGGAAACCTCCGCGCCGGTGCTTGCGGCGGACGGCAAGGGCTTCTTCTTCCTGTGCAACCAGCAGGCCCCGCACGACTACGAGGTGTGCAGCGTCGATGCCGCCGGCGGGCAGGTGCGCGAGTTGACCGACCTGAACGGCGTCGACGATTTCTCGCTCTCGCCCGACGGCAGCCAGCTGCTGGTGCGCCATTCCAGTGCCTACCTGCCGCCGCAACTGGCGGTGGTGCCGGCCACCGGCGGCAGCGCGCGCGTGCTCACCGACACCCGCAGCGCCGAATTCAAGGCGCGCCAATGGGTCCAGCCGCAGCTGGTAGCGGTGCCGTCGCAGCATGGCGCGGGCCACGTCTGGGCCAAGTACTACGGCCCCGCGCACAAGGAACCGGGGAAGAAGTACCCGATCGTGATGTTCGTGCACGGCGCCGGCTACCTGCAGAACGTGCACCAGCGCTACCCCGCCTACTTCCGCGAGCAGATGTTCCACAACCTGCTGGTGCAGCAGGGCTACATCGTGCTGGACATGGATTACCGCGGCAGCGAGGGTTACGGCCGCGACTGGCGCACCGCCATCTACCGCAACATGGGCCACCCGGAGCTGGAGGACTACCAGGACGGGCTGGACTGGCTGGTGCGCGAGCAGCAGGGCGACCGCGACCACGCCGGCATCTACGGCGGCTCCTACGGCGGCTTCATGACCTTCATGGCGCTGTACCGCGCACCCGGCACGTTCAAGGCCGGCGCCGCGCTGCGCCCGGTCGGCGACTGGCACCAGTACAACCACGGCTACACCAGCAACATCCTCAACACCCCGGACATCGACCCGGAGGCGTACCGCGTGTCCTCGCCGATCGAATACGCCGACGGCCTGCAGGACCACCTGCTGATCGCCCATGGCATGATCGACGACAACGTGTTCTTCCAGGATTCGGTCAACATGACCCAGCGCCTGATCGAGCTGCGCAAGGACAACTGGTCGATCGCGCCATACCCGCTGGAGCGCCACGGCTTCACCCGCGCCGACTCCTGGCTGGACGAGTACAAGCGCATCCTCAAGCTGTTCGAGGAAAACCTGAAATGATCACGGGCAAGGGCGGCCACCCGCCGCCCTCGCCGTGCTCCGTAGAAGCGACGTGAGTCGCGACCGGGCTTCACCGGGAAAGCCTCGTCGCGACTCACGTCGCTCCTACGTTGCTCCCGCAGGGCTCATCATCACCGGGAGCCCGTCATGACCTCCCCCATCCGCATCGTCACCGCGGTGATCCTCGACGCCGCCGGCCGCGTGCTGGTGGTGCGCAAGCACGGCTCGGACACCTTCATCCAGCCCGGCGGCAAGCGCGAGGCCGGCGAGGAGCCACTGCAGACGCTGGCGCGCGAACTGCGCGAGGAGCTGGGCGTGGCCCTGCGCGAAAGCAGCGCGCGGGCGCTGGGCACGTTCGAGGAAAACGCCGTCAACGAACCGGGCCGGCGCGTGCAGGGCGCCGCCTTCCTCGTCGAAGTTGAAGGCACGCCACGCGTGCAGGCCGAGATTGCCGAGCTTGCGTGGATTCCGCTGCAGGCACCGCACGGCGTGAAGCTGGCACCGTTGAGCGAACGCCACATCCTGCCGGCGGCACGGGCCGGCAGGTAGGCCGGGGTCATGCCCCCGGCATATTCCGCCCGGCTTCCGGGACGTCGCCCCGGCCTGTAAAAACACCACGAACCCGGCGATAGTGCGGCCCTCCTTTCCTGCATGCTTTCCGCATGAATCCACCTTTGCCACCCCGCAGCACCGCCGCGGCGTTCGTCGATGCCACCGCAAAGCTGTCGCTGCTGATGGCCGGCCTGTCCGTGCTCTGGTGCCTGCTGCAGCTGCTGCTGGCCACGCTGCTGGACCGGTTCGACCCCGCCGGCTGGCTGCAGCGGCAATACCTGCCGGTGCCGCCGGCGCTGGAGTGGGCGTTGCGCCACGCGCTGGCGCTGAGCCTGGCGACGCTGCTGCTGGCGCTGGCCTTCGCCGCGGTGTCGTGGGCGCTGCTGCGCCATCGCGCGTGGGGCCGCCGGGGCTTCATCGTGTTCCTCGTCGCCGTGGCCGTGGCCAACTTCGCCATGCTGCCGCTGCTCGACGGCATGTTCGATGCGATGCAGGCGATGCTGCCGGCCGAATTCCTCACCACGGCGCAGGGCCGCGAGGCCGTGTTGCAGATACGCAGTGGGCGCTGGGTCGCGCTGGCCAGTGCCGGCATCACCGCGCTGGCCTTCGCCGCCCTGCACGGCTGGCTGGTGCTCAGGCTGTGCCGGCCGGACGTGCGCGCCCTGTTCCGCTGAACACCTGCGCTAAAGTACGCCGATGAACGATTTCGACCGCGTACGCGACTATCTCACCGGCCTGCAGGACCGCATCTGCAGCGCCATCGAACAGGCCGACGGGCAAGCCCGTTTCGCCGAGGACAACTGGCGCCGCACCGAAGGCGGCGGCGGCCGCACCCGCGTGCTGCGCGAAGGTGCGGTGTTCGAGCAGGCCGGCATCGGCTTCTCCGACGTCGCCGGCACGCGCCTGCCACCTTCCGCCTCGGCCCACCGCCCGGAACTGGCCGGCGCTTCGTGGCGCGCCTGCGGCGTGTCGCTGGTGTTTCACCCGCGCAACCCCTACCTGCCGACCACCCACGCCAACGTGCGCTACTTCCAGGCCGAGCGCGACGGCCAGGCGGTGGCGGCATGGTTCGGCGGCGGCTTCGACCTGACCCCGTTCTATCCGTTCGACGAGGACGTGCGCCACTGGCACACGGTGGCACGCGAGCTGTGCGCACCGTTCGGCGCCGACCGCTACGGCGAGCACAAGCGCTGGTGCGACGAATACTTCTTCCTCAAGCATCGCAACGAGACGCGTGGCGTCGGCGGCCTGTTCTTCGACGACCTGCAGGGCGACTTCGAGCGCGACTTCGCCTACCTGCGCGCGGTCGGCGACGGCTTCCTCGACGCCTACCTGCCGATCGTCGGGCGTCGCAAGGACACGCCGCATGGCGAGCGCGAGCGCGAGTTCCAGCTGTACCGGCGCGGCCGCTACGTCGAGTTCAACCTGGTCTACGACCGCGGCACCCTGTTCGGGCTGCAGAGCGGCGGCCGCAGCGAAAGCATCCTGATGAGCTTGCCGCCGCGCGTGCGCTGGGAATACGGCTACCAGCCGGAAAGCGGCAGCGACGAGGCGCGGCTGGCCGAGTACCTGATCCCGCGCGAATGGGTGTGAGGCTCATGCGATGACGGCGGCATGCCATGCTCTTGTAGAGCGAGGCTTGCCCCGCTTGGGGTATCCCCGGTAAAGCCCATGCGGGGCAAGCCCCGCATCTACGGTGGTGCAGTTGCCCCCTTCCCCGCAACCGGGAGAAGGACAAAAAAAGAAGCCCCGTCGACCAGGGGGGGATCGACGGGGCCGGGAGCGGGGACTTGGGGAGGAATCCCCGCTCGGAGATCTGCTCCAGGGGATGGGAGAGATCCAGGACAGGCGTTGCGCCTGTCGAGGGCTATATGACCATTTCCGACATTGATGGATCGTGAAGAACGCGCGTGTTTTTCGGAAGGATTAAGGGGCGATTCATTCGCGCGGCAAGCTTGCGAATATTGAATGCGCGCCGCATGACGCAACGTTCCATCCATGCGCACCAGAGACGTTAAATAACAGGAAAAAAGTGGGGCCTATCACAGAACCGGTGCCACGAACTCCCTCGGCTTTCCGGTGGACGACACCCCGGCACCTTCATCGCGATGGCCACGTCCATCGCGTCGCCACGCGCCAGTGAAATGAATGGCCTTGGCAAATGTTGTCAGTGCGCCTCGTCCCAGTTATCCCCCACCCCGCTGTCCACCACCAGCGGCACCCGCAACGATGCGGCCGCGGTCATGCGCGCCTCCACTTCGCCGCGCAGGGTGTCGATGAAATCCGCGTCGGCCTCGAATACCAGTTCGTCGTGCACCTGCAGGATCATCAGCGCGCGGCTTTCACCGGACGCGGTGCGCTGGTCGGCCAGCCAGCCGTCCACGCTGACCATCGCACGCTTGATGATGTCCGCGGCGGTGCCCTGCATCGGCGCGTTGATCGCCGCGCGCTCGGCGCCGGCGCGCAGGTTCTGGTTGCGGGCGTGGATGTCGTTCAGGTACAGGCGGCGGCCGAACAGCGTCTCCACATAACCCTGCTCGCGCGCCTGCTCGCGCATGCGCTCCATGAAGTCGCGCACCGCCGGGTAGCGGCTGAAGTACAGCGACACGTAGTCCTGCGCCTGGCCACGGTCGATGCCCAGGTTCCTGGCCAGCCCGAACGCGCTCATGCCGTACATCAGGCCGAAGTTGATCGCCTTGGCGGCACGGCGCTCGTTGGCCGTCACCTCTTCCAGCGCGCGCCCGAATACCTCGGCGGCGGTGGCGCGGTGCACGTCCAGGCCCTGCTCGAAGGCGCGGATCAGGCCGGGATCCCCGGACAGGTGGGCCATGATCCGCAGCTCGATCTGCGAGTAGTCGCAGGCCAGCAGCTTGCGCCCCGGCGGGGCGACGAACGCCCTGCGGATGCGGCGGCCGTCGTCGGTGCGGATCGGAATGTTCTGCAGGTTGGGGTCGGACGAGGACAGCCGCCCGGTGGCCGCGCCGGACTGGTGGTAGCTGGTGTGCACGCGGCCGGTGTCGGGGTTGACCATCTCCGGCAGCTTGTCGGTGTAGGTGCTGCGCAGCTTGGCCAGGCCGCGGTATTCGAGGATCACCCGCGGCAACTCGTGCTGCCCGGCGATCGCCTCCAGCGCCTCCTCGTTGGTGGAAGGTTGGCCCTTGGGCGTTTTCACCAGTGCCGGCAGGCCGAGTTCGTCGAACAGCACTGCCTGCAACTGCTTGGGCGAATCCAGGTTGAAGCTGCGCCCGGCCAGCGCGGTGGCCTTCTGCTGCGCGGCCAGCATGCGCGCAGAAAGCTCGGCGCTCTGCCGCCGCAGTTCGGCGCCGTCGATGCACACGCCATTGGCCTCCACCCGCGCCAGCACCGGCACCAGCGGCATCTCGATGTCGCGGTAGACCTTCTCCAGCGCCGGTACGGCCGCCAGCTGCGGCGCCAGCACCCGGTGCAGGCGCAGGGTGATGTCGGCGTCCTCGGCGGCGTAGGCGCTGGCCTCGTCGAGGCCGACCTGCGAGAACGAGATCTGCTTGGCACCCTTGCCGGCCACGTCCTCGAAGCGGGTGGTGGTGTAGCCGAGGTAGCGCTGCGCCAGCGAGTCCATGTCGTGGCGGGTGGCGGTGGAATTGAACACGAAGCTTTCCAGCATGGTGTCGTCGGCATAGCCGCGCACCTCCACGCCGTGGCGGCGCAGCACGTGCAGGTCGTACTTGCCGTGCTGGCCGAGCTTGTCCTTCGCCGCGTCCTCCAGCAGCGGGCGCAGCGCATCGAGCACCTGTTCCATCGGCAGCTGTGCCGGCGCGCCGGGATAGTCGTGGCCGACCGGGATGTAGGCGGCCTTGCCCGGCTCGACCGCCAGGCTGATACCGACCAGCCGCGCGCGCATCGCGTCCAGCGCATCGGTTTCAGTGTCGAAGGCGAAGCCGTCGGCCGCCTGCAGCCGCTGCACCCAGGCCTGCAACTGCCCGGTGTCCAGCACGGTTTCGTATTCGCCCTTGGCCGCCAGCGCCGCATCCACCTCGCCGACCGGCGCGGCATCGCCGGCCTTGGCATAACCGGCGGCGGTGCCGCGCAGGCTGGTGGTGCCGCCCTCGGCCACTTCCGGCAACGGTGCGCTGCCACCCAGCTCGCGCAGCGCCTGGGTGAAGCCGTAGCGGCCATACAGGCCGCGCAGGACATCCACGTCCTGCTCGCGCAGCTGCAGGTCGCGCGGGCCCTGCTTCAGCGCCACGTCGGTGCGGATGGTGACCAGATCGCGGTTCAGCGGCAGCCGCGGCAACGCGGTGCGCAGGTTCTCGCCGATCTTGCCCTTCATCGCCGGCGCGGCGGCGATCACCCCGTCCAGCGTGCCGTATTCGGCCAGCCACTTGGCGGCAGTCTTGGGGCCGCACTTCTCCACGCCGGGCACGTTGTCCACGGCGTCGCCCATCAGCGCGAGGTAATCGACGATCTGCGCGGCGCGCACGCCGAACTTGTCCATCACCGCGTCGTCCGAATCGGTGCGGCTGCCGGTCATGGTGTTGACCAGGATCACGCCCGGGCGCACCAGCTGGGCGAAGTCCTTGTCGCCGGTGGAGATGGTCACCTCCAGCCCGTCGGCGGCGCCGGCCAGCGCCAGCGTGCCGATCACGTCATCGGCCTCCACCCCCGGCACGCGCAGGATGTCGATGCCCAACGCATGCACGATGTCGCACATCGGCTGCACCTGCGCGCGCAGCTCGTCGGGCATCGGCGGGCGGTTGGCCTTGTACTGGGCATACATGTCGTCGCGGAAGGTCTTGCCCGGCGCATCGACCACGAAGGCGACGTAGTCGGGCTTTTCCTTCAGCGTGGCGCGCAGCATGTTGACCACCCCGAACAGCGCGCCGGTGGGTTCGCCGGCGGCATTGGACAACGGCGGCAGCGCATGGAAGGCGCGGTACAGGTAACTGGACCCGTCGATCAGGACTAATCTGCTCATGCCGCAATTCTACGCGGCAGGCCAGCCGGCAACGCGCACGGCCAGCGCGCGCAGGCATAATCGGCGCACACCGATGCGAGGAGTTGCCGCGATGAAACACCTGTTGCTGATCCCGTTGCTGGCCTTGGCCGGCTGCGCCACCACCGGTGGCAACGCCGACGCTCCGCCGGTCGACGTCAGCGGCGCCGACATCGCCCGCAAGGTGATGGACAACGGCGACACCATCGAGGAATACCGCGTCGGCGGCCAGCTGCGCATGGTCAAGGTGACGCCGGCGCGCGGCGCGCCGTTCTATCTCTACGACCGCAATGGCGACGGCCGCATGGACAACGACAAGGACCGCGTTTCGCCGGTGTACTGGAAGCTTTACAGCTGGTGAGTGTGAAGGCGGTGCCGTCACTCCGGTTTGCGGGGACAGCGGCGAGGATGGAACGCTCCTTGCCTATGGAGGTGGCCTTCGCCTTCCCCCTCCCTGATGAACAACCCGGAACGCCGCACGCCCCACACCCCCGCAAACCCGCGTGAAAGCCTCACCCCGCAACAGCAGCAGGCTGTGGAGACACTGGAGTTCTTCGGCTGGCACCTGAAGTTCGTGCGCCGGCCGCTGTTCCGCGACCCGATCCCGGTGCTGTTCGAGCGCGCCGGCACGCGCTACGTCGTGGTGCTGCCCGACGGCACCCTGGACGAATCGCAGACGTTGAAGCTGCGCGACTGAACGCACGGCGCGCGACGGCCGAGCGGTGGCACCGGCCGCCTTGCACCTTTCGACATGCCGGCCGCGGCCGGCTAGCGGATCACCAGCACCGGTACCGCGCTGCGCGCCAGCACCTCGGAGGTCTGGCTGCCGAGCAGCACGCGGGTCACGCCGCGGCGGCCATGCGAGGTCATCACGATCAGGTCGCTGCCGCAGCCGCTGGCGGTGTCGATGATGCCGTCGGCGGCGTAGCGGTCGAGCACGTGGTGCGCCTTCGGCTCGGCCACGCCGGCGGCGACAGCCGCTTCCAGCGCCGGTTTCAGGATCTTCTGCGCGGCTTCCTCGCGGTCCTGCCGGTATTCGTCGCTGGCCTCGTAGCCGGCGCTCCAGCCCATCGCGTCGTACATGCCCACCGCCCACGGCTCGGAGACGGTGACGATGTCGACCTGCGCGCCAAGCTGCACGGCCAGCTCCAACCCCTTGTCCAGGCCCTTGGCGGCCAGTTCGGAACCATCGGTGGCGATCAGGATTCGCTTGTACATGGCGTCAACTCCGGGTGGCAGATGCCTACCATGACACACCCGGCGCCGGACGGTCGCGTTGATCCGGATCAAACCCGGGGCACGCGCAAGTGCGTGGTTCATGTCATGCGATATCCCCGGTCCCGGCACAACGCCCCCCGCTGCCGGCTGCAAAATGGCGCATTCATCCGAGGAAGCTCCGACCATGCGATCCGTTCTACTGTCATTGGGCCTCTGCCTTGCTCCGGCAACGGTGGCTGCCTGCCCCCTGGCCACGAATGACCCTGCCACCTTCGACAGGCTCCGCCGGCATGACTTCGCCATCGGCGATGCCGCCCGCCTCCGCCCGCTGGCACTGGCCCTGGTTCCCTGCCTGTCATCGCCCGACCCCACCGTGCGCGAGGACATCGCACTGATCGCGCTGACCACCTGGATGCGTGACGGCAAGCTCGATGCAGCCACCCTGCGTGAACTGCGCGAGCGCGGCTATACGCAACTGGACGCCGGCGACACCGCGGGCTTCGCTGCGCCATTCACCGCACTGGCGCTGGCCGAAATCGCCCGCACCGACCGCCGCGCGGCATGGATGGACGCGGCCGAACGTGCGGCAATGGTCGAACGCGCCGCGCACCACCTCGAACAGGTACGCGACTACCGCGGCTACCAACCGGGCGAAGGCTGGCGGCACGGCGTCGCCCATGCTGCGGACTGGCTGATGCAGTTGGCGCTGAATCCGGCGCTGACGCAGCCGCAACTGGAGCGGATGCTCGCTGCCATCGCCAGCCAGGCGGTGCCGGCCTCGTCGCATGCCTATGTCGAAGGCGAATACGAACGGCTGGCGCGGCCCGTCCTGTATGTCGCCCGACGCGGGCTGCATGATGAAAACGATTGGCGGCAATGGCTGTCGGACATCAGCGCGCGGCTCGACGAAACCGGTCCGGCATGGCGCGACCGCGACTGGCTCGCACGGCGCCACGATCTGCAAGTGTTCCTGTCCGCTCTGAACACGCAGATCGACCTGAATGCAGACCCCGCACTGCTGCCGCTGCAACGGGCGGTGCACACGACATTGCGCTCCCTTCCCTGACCTGCAAAGCATCCGGCCGCCCGAAGGCGGCCGGATGACATTCAAGCGCTCAACGCCACGGCCTTACCAGTCATACGACACCGAGAAGCGCACGCCACGCGGTGCCTGGAAGAACGTGGGCAGGCCGTAGTTGGGATTGCGGTCGCCCGGCCCCAGCTCGCCCACTTCGTTGACCTCCAGCACCCGGCCGCTCGCGCATCGACGCCCGCGAGGGCGTGTTCCAGCTGCAGCGCGGCGAATGGCTGGTGTTCGAACGCGACTCGTCCCCCCAAGTGCAGGCCTGTCGTGGCAGCCTGCTGCTCGGCATCACGGTGCCGGCCGCGGTCTGGGAGCAGGCCGCACGGGACGCCGGGGCCGTCCCCCTGCCGGGCCGCTGTCGACTGCCGGCCGCCGAGCTGCGCAGCCTGCTGCGCCTGTGGCGGCAGGGCACGCAGGCCACCGGCGAGCGCCGCCAGCGCTGCCTGTGGGTACTGCTGGCGTTCCTGGCGCCACGGCAGGCCGACATCGCCGGCCTGCTCGCACGCTGCCCGGGCCGCAGCCGGCAGCGCAAGCTGCAGGTGCTGGCGCGGCTGCAGCGCACCTGGCTGTTCCTCGAAGGCAACGCCCACCGCACGGTGAGGCTGGCGGAGCTGGCGGAACTGAGCAACCTGTCGGTCTGCCATTTCGCCAAAACCTTCCAGTCGCTCTACCGGGAAAGCCCGTTGGCCGCCAACCACCGCCTGCGGCTGGAACGCGCCTGCCGCTTGCTGGCCTCCACGCCGCTGTCGGTTTCCGACATCGGCCAGGCCTGCGGCTTCGACAGTTGCTGCAGTTTCTCGCGCGCCTTCAGCAACCGCTACCGGCAACCACCCTCACGCTACCGCAGCGCCGCGGCCGCTCACAGTGCGGTCAGGTTGGCGTAGGCCATCACCAGCCACTTGCTGCCGGCCTCGGCGAACTCCACCTGCACGCGGGCATGGGCGCCGCTGCCCTCGTAGTCGGTGACCATGCCCTCGCCGAACTTCGGGTGGGTGACCAGCGCGCCGAGCTTCAGCGGCGGCGCTTCCAGTGCGGCGTGACCGGCCATGCGGCTGGCACCAAGCGAGGCCGGGCGCGAGACTTGCACCTTCGGCCGCACTTCGTTGAGCAATTCGCGCGGGATCTCGCGCAGGAAGCGCGACGGCAGGCTGTAGTTGTCCTGCCCGTGGATGCGGCGCGATTCGGCATAGCCCAGCACCAGCTTCTGCCGGGCGCGGGTGATGCCGACGTAGGCCAAGCGGCGCTCTTCTTCCAGCCGCCCGCTTTCCTCAAGCGAACGCGCGCCGGGGAACAGGCCCTCCTCCATGCCCGCAAGGAACACCAACGGGAATTCCAGCCCCTTGGCCGAATGCAGGGTCATCAGCTGCACGCCGTCCTCGCCGGCCTGCGCCTGGCCTTCGCCGGCCTCCAGCGAGGCATAGGACAGGAACGCGACCAGTTCGCTCATGTCGGCGGCGCCTTCCTCGTCGGCGTCACGCTGGATGAAGCGCGAGGCCACCGACACCAGTTCGTCGAGGTTGTCGCTGCGCGATTCCGAATCCAGCGTGTTGCGGCTTTCCTTGCTCCAGTGCTCACGCAGCGCCGAGCGCACCAGCACGTGGTCGATGCGCTCGGCCAGCGTCATCTGCGCGGTTTCGCCGCCGATCTGCTGGATCAGGTTGAGGAAGCCGGCCAGCGCGTTCTTTGCGCGTGAAGTGAGGTCGTTGCCCTGCGTGGCCAGCATCGCCGCTTCCCACAGCGACACGGCCTGCGCGCGGGCGATGCGCCGTACCTCGTCAAGCGTGCGCTCGCCGATGCCGCGGGTGGGCGTGTTGACCGCGCGCTCGAACGCGGCATCGTCGTTGCGGTTGGTCAGCAGCCGCAGGTAGGCCAGCGCGTCCTTGATCTCGGCGCGCTCGAAGAAGCGCATGCCGCCATACACGCGGTACGGCAGTTGTTCGGACAGCAAGGCTTCTTCAAAGGCGCGCGACTGTGCGTTGGAGCGGTACAGCACGGCGATGTCGCCATAGCTGCCGCCGTCGCGCACCCACTGCCGCGCGCGTTCGACCAGGTAGCGCGCCTCATCCATCTCGTTGTAGGCCGCGAACAGGTCGATCGGTTCGCCGTCGCCGCTGTCGGTCCACAGCTGCTTGCCGATGCGGCCGGGGTTGTGCGCGATCACCGCATTGGCGGCATTGAGGATATTGGCGCTGGAACGGTAGTTCTGTTCGAGGCGGATGGTCTGCGCACCGGGGAAATCCTTGAGAAAGCGCTGCACGTTCTCAACCTTGGCGCCACGCCAGCCATAGATCGCCTGGTCATCGTCGCCGACCACGAACACGTTGCCCGAACCGCCGGCCAGCACTCGCACGAAGGCGTACTGGATGGCGTTGGTGTCCTGGAACTCGTCGACGAGGATTTCGCCGAAGCGGGTGCGGTAATGCGCCAGCAACGCCGGGTTGTCGCGCAGCAGTTCGTGCGCGCGCAGCAGCAATTCGGCGAAATCCAACAGCCCGGCGCGGTCGCAGCGCTGCTGGTACTCGATGTAGCACTGGCGCATGGTCTCCAGCCATGCATCGTGCGGCTCGGGCTGGATGTGCTGCGGGCGGCGGCCCTCGTCCTTCTGCTGGTTGATCCACCACGCGACCTGCTTGGGCGGGAACTTGCCGTCGTCCAGCTCCAGCGCCTGCACCACGCGCTTGACCAAGCGCAGCTGGTCGTCCGAATCCATCACCTGGAAGGCTTCGGGCAGCTTCGCGTCATTCCAGTGCAAGCGCAGCAGCCGGTGCGCCAGGCCGTGGAAAGTGCCGATCCACATGCCGCGCGCGCCGTTGCGCAGCTGCAGGTCGATGCGCTGGCGCATCTCGCCGGCGGCCTTGTTGGTGAAGGTCACCGCGAAGATGCCGTGGGTCGGCACGCCATGCACCTCGTGCAGCCAGGCGATGCGGTGGGTGAGCACGCGGGTCTTGCCGGAACCGGCACCGGCGAGGATCAGGTAATGACCGGGAGGCGCGGAAACGGCCTCGCGCTGGGCCGGGTTCAGCCCGTCGAGCAAGTGGGAAACATCCATCGGCGCATTTTAGCCGGATGCAGGGACGTTGCCTGACTGCAGAAGCGGCGCAAGTCGCGACCTCGCTTTCCCGATGAAACCCGGCCGCGACTCGCGTCGCTCCTACCGGGGTTCGGCCAACAGGGCTTGCGCCGCCTGCGCGGCCTCCGTGCGCAATTCGGGTATCGCCAGGCTTTCCCACAGCGTGCCAATGCGCAGGCTGCCGACCACCCGGATGCGGGGGTCGGCCACGCCGTCGGCGTCAAGCAGGCTGCCGTCGATGCTGCTGTCGACGCCGATGCCGTGCGGGCCGGGACGGGCGATGCCGCTGCCCAGCAGTTGCTGCAACAGCGCATTGCGCATCGCCTGCGCGCGCATTTCCACGCCGGTGGCGTTGATGACGCACTGCACGTCCAACTGGAACGGGCAGCGTTGCGGGTCGAGCGCGGTCAGGTGCACGCAGGCGCCTTCGGCGATCACCGTCTCCAGCCGGCCGCGATGCAGGTGCAGGCGGCCCTGCCGGCGCAGCTCCATCAGCTGCGCATGCACCGGTACGGCGATGCGGTGGCGGTGCACGTCCCAGTAGCGCACCACGTGGCGCAGGAAACGGCGCTGGTCGCCGGGTGACAGCGACTGCCACAACGCCTGCCCCAACGGGCGGATGCGCTCCATCACGCTCTGCCACGGGATGCCGCGCAGAGCCGCTTCGGCGGCATGGCGGCGCAGCGTGCGCAGGCGTTGCCGCAGCGGCATCGCCAGCAGCGGTTGCGGGTCGTAGTTGGCGGCCGGTCCGGCAGCGTGCGGCAAGGGCAACAGCGCATGGCGCGACAGCACGTGGACATGGCCCTCGTGCCCGGCCGCGGCCAGCGACACCACGCTGTCGGCCATGCTCAGGCCGGAACCGACGATGGCCACATCCGCGTTCGTGGCGATGCCGCGCACCGCGTCGAAATCCCAGGCCTCGACACGCTTGCCCGCCGGCACCGCGCCGGCACCGCGCGCCGGCAGCGGCCGCAGCGCATTGCCACTGCACAACGCCACGCCGGCGGCCAGCAACGGCTGGCCCACGTCCAGCTGCAGCACGACGCCATCGGCATGCCGCTCCATCGCCATCACGCGGCCGGCGCGGACATCCAGCTGCGCCGGGCTGGCATCCACCGCCTGTTGCAGGCGCCGGCGCAGGTAGCCGGCATAGTGCAGCCGCGGCACGAAGGTCCGCGCCAGCGCTTCGCGCTCCAGTTCCGGGAATGCATGCTGCTCGACCAGATAGTCGAGGAAATCATCGGGTTTGTCGGGAAAACCGCTCATCTTGCCGGCCGGCACGTTGAGCAGGTGCTCGGGATGGCACGTGGCATAGGCCACGCCGCGGCCGAGCGGCAACTGCGGCTCGACGACCACCACCCGCAATGCGGCGGTGGCGGCACGCAGCACGCCGATCGCGGCGAGCGTGCCGGCGGCGCCGCCGCCGATGATCGCGATGTCGCAGGCCTGCGGCTGGTCGGAAATCGTCATCGGCCGATTGTAGGCGATGCCGGCGTGTGGCTTGATGCCGGAGGTGCATGTGCTGATGGAATCCTTTCCGCACACCCGTGGCGTCATCGCGAAAACACGAAACCCGCCTTGCGGCGGGTTCCATGCGAAACGGCAGATGGCAATCCTCGCGGATTACTTGATCTTGCCTTCCTTGTACAGCACGTGCTTGCGAACGACCGGGTCGTACTTCAGGAATTCCATCTTCCCGGGGGTGTTCTTCTTGTTCTTGTCCGTCGTGTAGAAGTGGCCGGTGCCGGCCGAGGAAATCAGACGGATCTTGTCGCGCTTGCCTGCCATGATTGTTTACTCCTCAGACCTTTTCGCCACGAGCACGCAGCTCAGCCAGAACGGAATCGATGCCGTTCTTGTCGATGGTGCGCAACGCGTGCGCGGAAACACGAAGCTTGACCCAGCGGTTCTCGCTGGCGACCCAGAAACGGCGCTCGTGCAGGTTCGGCTGGAAGCGGCGACGGGTCTTGTTGTTGGCGTGCGAGACGTTGTTACCCGTCTGCACCTTCTTGCCGGAAACTTGGCAAACTCGGGACATTGCGCACCTCGGTAATGTCGGTTGTGTCTTCCTTGGCCAGAAAGACGGCGGCCCCGGCGGTCGCCCGCCACACGTCATGGGAATCAAGGGTCACGCCGGCGTTGGGCGGTACGGGGACGTGCTCCCGGCACCGCCGCCCGGACTGAACCGGACACAGCGAGCCGCGCATTATGCGGCAACGGACATTGCCGTGCAAGTTGTCCACAGGGCAGGCCGACAGGCGCCTTCGCCTCCTATTCCGGTGCGAAGGACAGCGAGCGCCGCCAGCGCAGCGGAGTGGCCGCCCGCGCCGGGTCCGGCGGAAACAGGCTCAGGTAGCCCGCGGCGATGGCACGGTCGCGGATGCGCTCGCCCACGCCCTCGGCCACTTCCACCTCCACGTGGGTCACCCGGCCCTGCGGGTCCACGTCCATCGCCCAGACCAGCCGCCCACTCCATTCGGCCGCCGGGATAGCGCCATCGTAGTTGGGCCGGCCGACCACGTAGGGGACACCACGTTCGAGGTAGTAGGGCGAATCCTCGATGCGCGGATCGACGCGGATCCGCGCTTCCTGCGTGCGGCCATCGCCCAGCCTGACCTTCGCCGGCGTTGGCGCCACCAGCCAGTGCCGACGACAGCAAGGCGACGATCCAGCGCGTTTTCATGCCCCCTCTCCTTTCCGAATGCCTTCAGGAAGCCGGTCCGGCGTAGCCATCGACCTGCTCGCGCAGCTCGCGCCACGCCGCGCGCGCCACCCGCCAGGCCGAGCGCAGGAACAGCAGCAGCAAGGCCAAGGCAATCAGCAGGTCCGGCCAGCCGGCGCCGAAGGCCCATACCGCCAGCGCGGCGAGGATCACCGCGCCGCCTTCGTAGACATCGTTGAGCGAACAGGCCCACGCCGAGGCGAGGTTGATGTCGCCCTGCCGGTACGGCCACAGCAGGCGCAGGCACAGCAGGTTGGCGGCCAGGTTCAGCAATGCGGCGATGCCCATGCTCTCGAACAGCGGCAAGTGCGGATGCGCCAGCTTCCAGCCGATGCCCGCCGCCACCGCCAGCGCGGCACAGAGGATGAACACCGCCTTGAGCATCGCCACCCGCGCCTTGGCGGCGACGCTGGCGCCGACCACCGCCAGGCTCAGCGCGTAGGTCAGCGCGTCGCCCAGGTTGTCGAGGCTGCCGGACAGCAGCGAGGCCGAGCCGCTGTGCCAGGCAGCCAGCAGCATCATCGCGAAGGTGGGCAGGTTGATCGCCAGCACCAGCCACAGCACGCGCCGCTGCCGCGCCTGCATGCGCCCGACGTCCAGCGTCTTGCCGCAGCCGCAGCAGTCGCTCATGTCGCCTCCGGCCCGTTCATGGCCCGGCATTGTCGCGCCGGTGCAGCCAGCGGTACAGCACCGGCAGCACCAGCAGGGTCAGCGCGGTGGAGGAGACGATGCCGCCGATCACCACCGTGGCCAGCGGCCGTTGCACTTCCGAGCCGGCGCCGACGTTGAAGGCCATCGGCACGAAGCCCAGCGACGCCACCAGCGCGGTCATCAGCACCGGGCGCAGGCGGCCCAGCGCGCCTTCGCGCACGGCGGCGTCCAGCGCATGGCCGGTCTGGCGCAGATGACGCACGAAGCTGACCATCACCAGTCCGTTGAGCACCGCCACGCCGGACAGCGCGATGAAGCCGACGCCGGCAGAGATCGACAGCGGGATGCCGCGCAGCGCCAACGCCAGCACGCCGCCGGTCAGCGCCAGCGGCACGCCACTGAACACGATGGCCGCGTCCTTGCCCGAACCGAACGCCCAGAACAGCAGCGCGAAGATCAATGCCAGCGTCACCGGCACCATCACCGCCAGGCGCTGGCTGGCGGCGATCATCTGCTCGAAGCTGCCGCCGTAGTCGAGCCAGTAGCCGGCCGGCAACTCCACCTGCGTGGCGATCGCCGCCTGCAATTCGCCGACGAAACCGCCCAGGTCGCGGTCGCGCACGTTGGCGGTGACGACGATGCGGCGCTTGCCGTTATCGCGGTTGATCTGGCTCGGGCCTTCGCTGGTGTCGATGCTGGCCAGCTCGCGCAGCGGCACGGTGGCCGGCGCGCCGGAACGCCAACTGGCGCCACGGCTGGCCTCGTCGTGCTGGCCGGCGGCCAGTGCCGGGGCCAGCGACACGGGCAGATCCGCCAACGCCGCCGGGTCCTGCCGCAGCGCTTCGGGCAGGCGCACCACGATGTCGAAACGGCGGTCGCCTTCGAACAGCTGCCCCGCCACCTCACCGCCCACCGCGGTGGCGACGGTGGCCTGCACCTGCCCCGGGTTGAGGCCGTAGCCGGCCAGCCTGCGCCTGTCCGGGATGATGGTCAGAAGCGGCAGGCCACTGGTCTGCTCCAGCCGCACGTCGGCCGCGCCCGGCACGCCGGCGGCCACCTTCTCGATGCGCCGACCGACTTCCCTCAGCGTGTCCAGGTCGTCGCCGTAGAGCAGCACCGCCACGTCGGCACGCACGCCGGAGATCAGCTCGTTCATGCGCATCTGGATCGGTTGGGTGAACTCGTGGTTGTTGCCCGGCAGTTCTTCCACCGCCGCCTCCAGTTCGGCCAGCAGCATGGCGCGTGGCTTTCGCGGGTCTGGCCAGTCGCTGCGCGGCTTCATCATGATGAAGGTGTCGGCCACCGACGGCGGCATCGGATCGGTGGCCACTTCCGGCGTGCCGATCTTGGAGAACACCGTGGCCACTTCCGGCTGTTGCAGCAGGTGTTGTTCGATCTGCACCTGCATGCGCACCGATTGGCTCAGGCTGGTGCCGGGGATGCGCATGGCATGCATCGCCACGTCACCTTCGTCGAGGTTGGGCACGAACTCGCTGCCCAGCCTTGCCGCCAGCAGGCCGCAACCGATCACCAGCACCAATGCGCCGGCCACCATCCAGTGCCCGCGACGCAGCGCGAAGTCCAGCAGCGGCTGGTAACGCCAGCGCAGCCAGCCCATCAGCCGGTTTTCCTGCTCCTGCACCCGGCCGCCGAGGAACAGCGCGATCGCCGCCGGCACGAAGCTCAGGCTCAGCATCATTGCCCCGCTCAACGCCAGCACCACGGTGATCGCCATCGGATGGAACATTTTTCCTTCCACGCCGGTGAGGGCGAACACCGGCAGGTACACGGCGGCGATGATGCCCAGGCCGAACAGGCTGGGGCGAATCACCTCGGCGGTGGCGCTGGCGGTTTCGGCGAAGCGTTCGGCGCGTGTCATCGCCCGGCCCAGTGCGTGGCTGCGTTCGCCGAAACGGCGCAGGCAGTTCTCGATGATGATCACCGCACCATCGACGATCAGGCCGAAATCCAGCGCGCCCATGCTCATCAGGTTGGCCGACACGCCACCGCGCGCCATGCCGGCAAGGGTGAACAGCATCGCCAGCGGAATCACCGCCGCCGTGATCAGCGCCGCACGAAAGTTGCCCAGCAGCAGGAACAACACCACGATCACCAGCAGCGCACCTTCCAGCAGGTTCTTTGCAACGGTCTGGATGGTGCGGTCCACCAATGCGGTGCGGTCATAGCTGGCACTGACGCTCACGCCCTCGGGCAGGCTGCGCTGCGCCTGTTCCAGCTTCGCCGCAGCGGCGCGCGCCACTTGCCGGCTGTTCGCACCGACCAGCATCACCACCGTGCCCATCACCACTTCATGGCCGTTCTGCGTGGCCGCGCCGCTGCGCAGCTCCGGGCCGTCGGCGACGACCGCCACGTCGTGCACGTGGATCGGCACGCCTTCACGGCGATCCAGCACGATGTCGCCAATCTGCTGCAAGTCGGCCACCTGCCCGGGAATGCGCACGAGGAACTGCTGGCCGTTGCGCTCGATGTAGCCGGCGCCGACGTTGCGGTTGTTGGCCCGCACCGCGGCGACCAGATCCTCCAGGGTGAAGCCCAGCGCGCGCAGCTTCGCCGGGTCCGGGGTGATGTGCACCTGCCGCTGGTAGCCGCCAATGCTGTTGACCTCGGTGACGCCGGGCACGGTGCGCAGCTGCGGGCGGATCACCCAGACCTGCAGGGTGCGCAGGTCGGTGGCGGTGTAGGGCGTGCCGTCGGCCTTGCGCGCGGCCGGGTCGGCGTCGATGGTGTACATGAAGATTTCGCCGAGGCCGGTGGCGACCGGCCCCAGTTGCGGGTCGAGGCCATCGGGCAGTTGCGAGCGCACTTGCTGCAAGCGCTCGGCCACCTGCTGGCGGGCGAAATACAGATCGGTGCCGTCGGCGAACATCACCGTCACCTGCGACAGACCGTAGCGCGACAGTGAACGCACGTTCTCCATCTCCGGCAGGCCGGCCATCGCCGTTTCCACCGCGTAGGTGATGCGTTGCTCGACCTCCAGCGGTGCGTAGCCGGGTGCGGAAGTATTGATCTGCACTTGCACGTTGGTGATGTCGGGGGTGGCGTCGATCGGCAGCCTGGTGAAGCTCCAGATGCCAGCCAGCACCAGCACCCCGGTCAGCGCCAGCATCAGCCAGCGGTGGGCGATGGCGGCGACGACGGTGCGTTCGAGCAGGCCGGCGCGCGCGGGAAGCTCAGTGTTCATGGCCCGCCCCCGCCTTGCCGATGTCGGCCTTCACCGCGTAGCTCTGTTCGACGACCACCTCTTCACCGGCCTGCAGGCCGGCGCTGACCGCCACCTGCCGTGCATCGCGCGCACCGAGCATGACCGGCCGTGTCTGGTAGGTCTCGCCCTTGCGCACGAACACCACCTCGTGTCCCGCCATGTTCTGCAATGCGGCCAGCGGCACCACGATGTCCGCCGGGGCGCTGGCCACGACAATGCGCGCGCGCACCGCCGCACCGGGTCGCCACAGGCCGTCGTCGTTGCCGATGGTGGCGCGCGCCACCGTGCTCTGGCTCGCCGTGGCGGTGCCGGGCAACACACGTTCGAGCGTGGTGGTCTGGCTGACGCCATCGCTCATGCGGGTGACGATAACCGACACGCCGGCGGTGATGTGCTGGGTGTCCGTGCCGAAGATGTGCAAATCCACCCACAGCTTGGACAGGTCGCCGATCTCGAACAGCAACTGGCCTTCGCCAGCCACGCCACCCACCTGCGCCTGCCGCGACAGCACCACGCCGGAGATCGGCGCGTTGATCGTATAAGTGGTCAGGCTGAGGTTGCTGTCGATGGCGGCCAGCGGCTGGCCGGCGCGCACCGCATCGCCGACGTCGGCACGCAATGCGCGGATCGGGCCGGGGAAGCGCGCGGTGACCTGCGCGGTGCGCCCGTCGATCGGTGCTAGCAGGCCCTGCACCTCGTGTTCGTCGGCGATTGTGCCCGCGCCGACGGCGACGCTGACGATACCCGCGGCCTTCGCGCGCGCGGCGGGAATGGTGGTCTGTTCGGGTGCGTCCTTTTCGTCGGCGTGGTCATCGTCGCCGACATGTTCATGGGCGTCCGGCGCGGCACCTTTGCCGGGAGCGGCAGGGTCGCCACCGCAGGCGGTGAGCACGGCCAGCAGCACGGCCAGCACAGCCAGACGGAACGCTGGAGAGGTAGTCGGGGAAGCCTTCATGGCGTGTTTCCTTCGGAAGCGGTGGCGAGCAGTGGCTGGCCGGTCAGGCGCTGGATCTCGATCAGGGCGGTCTGCGCGGCGAGCGCGGCATCGAGCTGGCGTTGCCGCGCCTCGATGTGCATGGCCTGCAGCTGCGCCCATTCGAGGTAGCCGATGGCGCCGGCGCGCCATGCGGTTTCGGCGGCCTTCTCGGCGCGCTGCAGCTGCGGCAGCACATCGCTGTCCATGCGCGCCACTTCCAGCCGCGCTGTGCGGTAGCGGCCGTGGGCCTCGGCCAGCGTCGCCTGCAGTTGCAGCGCGCGGGATTCGCGCTCCAGTGCCGTCATCGCCAGTTCCGCCTGCGCGGCGCGGATGTCCGGTTCGGCGCGGCGAGTGCCGACCAGCGGCAGGTTGAAACCGCCGACCAGCGCGATGTCTCCACTGGCGCGGTCATTGCGCACGCCCAGTTGCCATGACACGTCGCCGCGTCGCTGGCTGCGCGCCAGCTGCAACTGCGCCTCGCGCACGCGCGCCTGCCCGGCGATCAGCGCCAGTTCCGGGGTATCGGCCAGCAGCTGCGCCAATTGCCAGAACTCCTGCAGCGCCGGCAATTGCAGCGGATCGCCGCTGACCGGGGCGAAATCCGCCTCGTGCGCGTTCCACAGCGTCGCCAGCGACAGCCGCGCGGCGCGGCCCGCCTCGATGGCGCGGTCGCGGTCCAGCTCGGCCTGGGCCAGCGCGGCCTGCGTGGTCAGCAGCGTGGACACGGGGGAAGCGCCGGCCTGCAGGCGCAGGCGCGCCGCCTGCACCGCGCGGCGGCGCTGCTCGATGTCATCCAGTGCGATCCGGTGCCGGTTGTCGGCGGCGGTGACGGCCAGATAGCGGCGTGCGACTTCGGCCATCAGGTCCAGCCGTGCGATCTCGCGCTGCGGGGCCAGCGCGTCGAGATTGGCCTGCGCCACCGCGCGGCGGGCATCGAGCTTGCCGCCACGTTCGAGTACGCCGGCCAGCGAGACGGTCACTTCGCTGCCGTCGAGACCACGGCGGGCGCCGGTGCCGAGCGCGTTTTCGACTTCGACGCCGAACACCAGCGGCGGCGTGAAGCCGGCACCGTCATGGCCGGCTGCGGCGGCGGCACGCTGCAACGCCGGCAGGCGCAGATCGGGGTGGAGGCGGGCGACGCGGCTGATCGCCTCGTCGAGGGTCAAGGGTGCAGGCGGCGACGGCGCCTGCGCAAAGGCGCACGGCACGATCGCCAGGGCCGCGAGCGCGGCCAGGCGTTTCCACATGGGGAATCTCCGGTTTCGGGAAAGGATCGGGGCGTCCGCATGGCGGACGCGGGATCAGGCCGAAATCGGGGGACGCAGCAGGCTTTCCAGCGGGGCCGGACACCACCTGGTATCGCACGGCGTCGAAGTGGCCACGGCGGGAGGCATCACCACCTCCCACACCGGCTCGGCGAACGCCAACGCGCCGCCGTGACCGTGGCAATGGCCGCAATGGGCCAGCAGGTGCAGCAGGCGTGCTTCGCCGTCATCGTCATCGCCGGCATCCGCTGCCGGCAACGCATGCGCGGCGGCATGGTCGGCATGGCCCGCCGCATGCAGCTCGCCCAGGGCCGACACCAGCATGCCTCCAGCACTGCCAAACGCGACCACCGCCAGTACCAGCAGGCGGAGCAGCAACGGCGAACGACGGCGCAGGAAGGCGAGCATGCGCGGCAGGTTAGCCGCGCCGCGTCGCGTTACACAATCTCGGTGCGCCATCGCATTCGCGCTGTCACCCCAAGGTTTGCAGTGCAAACCTTGGGCCCCACCTCACCATCCTCCATACCCCCGCCGCTTCGCGGCCGCCCCCTGACTCAGGGGGCTTGCCTTCGGTAGTGCCAGCCAGGTCAAGCCTTCTTGCGCTCTTCGATGTAGGCCTTGATCTGCCGTTCCAGCACCGGCAGCGGCACCGAGCCTTGCTTGAGCACGGCATCGTGGAAGGACTTGATGTCGAACTTTTCGCCCAGTTCCTTCTCCGCCTGCGCACGCAGCTTGACGATGGTGATCTCGCCGAGCTTGTAGCTCAGCGCCTGCGCCGGCCAGGAGATGTAGCGGTCCACCTCGGTGGTGACTTCATGCTCGCTCAGCGCAGTGCGGTCGCGCAGGTAGGCCAGCTGCGCGACCAGCGCCAGGTGCGCGGCGCCGGCGTCGAGATCGACGACAACCACGCCCCTGGCGCTGGTCGCGCAGGTAGGCCAGCGCCTGTTCGCGGCTCCAGCCGTAGTGGTGCACGCCGGTGTCGATGACCAGGCGGCAGGCGCGCCACATTTCGTAGGTCAGCCGGCCGAAATCCTCGTAGGGGGTTTCGTAGATGCCCATCTCCACACCCAGCTTCTCGCTGTACAGGCCCCAGCCTTCGCCATAGGCGGAGATGTAGGCGCCACGGCGGAAGGCTGGCTGCTCACCCTGTTCGGCGGCCAGTGCGCCCTGCAGTGCGTGGCCAGGGTCGGATTCATGCAGGGTCAGCGCCGGCAGGTTGTACAGCGGACGTGCCGGCAGGTTGTAGGTATTGAGCCAGTAGGTGTCCATGCCGCCGCGGCCGGCGGTCCAGAACGGGGCGATCTCCGGCGGCACCGGGACGATGGTGAAGCGCGCGCGCGGCAGGGTCATGTACCTGCCGATCACCCCGTCCACGCGCTTGGAGATCCATGCGGCGCGCCACAGCAGCTCTTCCGGGGTCTTGGCGTAGAACTGCGGGTCGGTGCGCAGGAATTCGAGGAAATCGGCGAAGCGGGTCCGTTCGCTTTTGCCGGTGAAACCCACCTTGTCGATGATCGCGTCCATTTCCTTCTGGATGCGCGCCACCTCTTCCAGCCCGATTGCGTGGATCTGCTCGGGCGACAGGTCCAGCGTGGTGTATTCGCGGATCTGCTGGCGATAGAACGCCTCGCCGCCGGGCATCTTCTCCGCGGCCAGGGTGGTGCGCGCCTGCGGCACGTATTCCTCGCGGAAGAAGGTGAGCAGGTCGGCGAAAGCCGGGATCACGCTGCCGGCGATGGCCTGCCGCGCTTCATCGCGCAGCTTCTGCTGTTCGGCGGCCGGGATGCCCGCCGGCAGCTTCTTGAACGGCGCGTACAGCGGCGACTCGGTCGGGTCCTTCAGTTCGGCGATCATCGAGATCGACACGTCGCGGCCCTCGAGCACTGCACGCGGCACGCTGAAACCGCGGGCCAGGCCGGCACGCATGTTCCCGGTCTGTTGCCCGAAGTAACGCGGCACGTCGTTCAGGCGCGCGATGTAATTGCGGTAGTCCTGCGCGGTCTTCATTTCGCGCCGGGCCATGAACGACAGGTTCGACCAGAACGAGGAGTCGGAGTTGAACGGCATCTCGTAGGTGCGCAGGCGCACCGCGTCGGCGAGATTCTCGATCTGGTACTTGTAGATCGCGTAGTTGACCTGGTTGTCGGCCGACAGCGTGGCCGGGTCGATGGCCTGGAGCTGCTCCAGCACCTCGTCCCACACCTTCAGCCGTGCCTGCTGCGCCTGTGCGCCGACATCAGGCAGGCGGGTGGCGCTGGCCGGGGCGTCGCTGTCCTCGTCGGCCTCGCCGCCGGCGCTCTGGCGCCAGGCCCATTCCTTCTCGTAGATCGCCTTGAATTGTGCGTCGGCAGCATGCGCGGCCAGCGTGGCGGGCGCGGACGGTGTGGCGGCAAGGGCGGGCGCGGCTCCCAGGCCGAGGGCGAGCAGGAGGGCGGCAGTCAACGGCGATTTCACGGTCGGGTTCCCCGGATGAATGGCAGATTGACCCGATCATCGCATTGAACCCATTGGCCGACCTAGACCGATTCAGGCGGCAAAGACGCCGAAATCAGTTCCCTGCCTTGCCGCGCTTCCAGCCACGGTGGCGGATGTCCAGGTGCAGGCTGTACAGCGCGGTGAACGCCGGGAACAGATTCTGGATCACGCCCACCACGTCCTGCTTGGCCGAAAACACGAAATAGCTCAGCGTCATCAGGCTGCCGGCCACGCTCATGTACCAGAACAGCCGCGGGATCACCGGCTTGCCGGCACGCCGGGAGGCGATGAACTGCACCAGCCAGCGGCCACCGAACATCAGCGCGCCAGTCAGGCCGATCAGTTTCCACGGCGACATGTGCACGCCGGTCCACTCCAGCCACGGCAGCGGCTGGTTCATGAAGTCCATGCTCACAACTCCTCGGCCGCCGTGCGCCTGCTGCGCGCGATCAGCCAGGCCACACCGCGCAGGTCGCGGATACCGACCAGGGCACGGCCGAGGTTGGTGTACTTGGACACGCCGGCGGTGCGGTGGCGGTGGTTGACCGGCACGCTGGCGGTCTTCCAGCCGGCGCGCTGCATCAGCGCCGGCAGGTAGCGGTGCATGTGGTCGAAGTACGGCAGGTCGAGGAAGGCCTCGCGCTCGAACAGCTTGATGCCGCAGCCGGTGTCGGGCGTGTCATCGCGCAGCATGCGCGCGCGGATGGCGTTGGCCCACCGGCTGGCCCAGCGCTTGGAACCGGAATCCCGGCGGTTGACGCGCCAGCCGGCGAACAGCTTGACCTGCGGTGCGGCGGCGTCGCGCGCGGCCAGCAGCTTGGGGATGTCGGCCGGGTCGTTCTGGCCGTCGCCGTCGAGGGTGGCGATCCACGGCGCGCGCGCCGCCTTCACCCCGCTGCGCACGGCGGTGCTCTGCCCGCTCCGGCTGGCGTGGTGCAGCACCCGCAGCTCCGGGGTGGCGGCTTTCAGCGATTGCAGCACCTGCAGGGTGTCGTCCCCGGAGTCGTCATCGACGCAGACGATTTCAAAATCCACCTGCCCGCGCAGTGCCGCGGCAATTTCGTTGACCAATGGCGCAACGTTGTCGCGCTCGTTGAAGACAGGGACTACCACCGAGAGTGCGGGCTGGTCCATCTCGGAATCCATTGTTCGGGAACGGGGGAAGCCGTGCGTTCTACCGCATGCGGCTTGGCGGAAGGTGGATCAGGCCGCCGCACCGAAATAGTCGCGGCACCATGCCACTACCGGCGGCAGCCCGAGCTCGATCGGCGTGGCCGGGTCGAAGCCGAAGGCGGCGCGCGCGCGGTGGGTGTCGGCCATCGTGCGCACCATGTCGCCAGGCTGCATCGGTTTGTAGACCTTGTGCGCCGGCCGACCGGCGGCTTGCGCGATCAGTTCGATGAAGCGCTCCAACTCCACCGGGGTGTGGTTGCCAAGGTTGAACACGCGGTGCGGCACCACCTCCGCCGAGGGAGAATCGAGTGCGCCGAGAATACCGGCCACGATGTCGGAAACATGTGTGAAATCGCGCTGCATGCGGCCTTCGTTGAACACCTCGATCGGTCGCCCCGCCAGCACCGCGCGCGCGAACAGCAGCGGTGCCATGTCCGGCCGGCCCCACGGGCCGTACACGGTGAAGAAGCGCAGGCCGGTGGCGCGCAGGCCGTACAACTGCGCATAGGCATGGGCCATCAGTTCGTTGGCAGCCTTGGTGGCCGCGTACAGCGAGCGCGGCTGGTCCACGCGCTGGTCCTCGGAGAACGGCGGCGTGGCCGAGTCGCCGTAGACCGAGCTGCTCGACGCATAGACCAGGTGCCGCACGCTGCGGTGACGGCACAGCTCCAGCACGTTGACGAAGCCGACCAGGTTGCTTTCGACGTAGGCATGCGGGTTCTGCAGCGAGTAGCGCACGCCGGCCTGCGCGGCCAGATGGATTACCCGGGTAGGCCGGACCTCATCGAACAGCGCGGCCAGGCCGTCGCGGTCGCTGAGGTCGAGCGTGCGGATGTCCACCTGCGGGCACAGCGCGGCGACGCGGTCGCGCTTGAGCCGCGGGTCGTAGTAGTCGTTGTAATTGTCCAGCCCGACCACCCGTTCACCGCGTGCGGTCAGGGCCTGGCAGGTGTAGGCACCGATGAAGCCGGCAGCGCCGGTGACGAGGAGGCTCATTGGAAAAGTCCACCCTGCGATGCGGCAGGTTCACTGGCGCGTGGCGACGCGTCAATCTTCATGGTGCCCCGGATTCTGCGTGGCGCGGCACCGATGAAGCCGGCGGCGCCGGTGACGAGGAGGGTCATCCGGTTTTCCAGAAAATCACGGGGGCAGGCCCTTCTCCGGGAGAAGGAAACAACGGGTTACAACGTCAACGGATCCTTGGCCAGGACTTCCTTGCGCTCCCGGCTGAAGGCCCACCAGGGCTGCGGGTCGCCACCTTCCATGAAGCGGACGATGGACAGGAACACGTCGATCACGCAGGGGTCATGCACCACGCCGGTCTTCAGGCACAGCTGCGCATACATGTCGTAGGGATCCCGCCCGCGCAGGTGCGCGGGGACACGGATCCCGATCATGCGGAGATCCTTTTCGCAGGCCGGCCCGACATTCGGCAGGTCGGTCAGACGCAACAGGTGATTGCGGTCGACCTTGGTGGGATTCATTGCCTTGCGGATACCTCGGAACGATGGAAGGAACATCAGCCCTGCGGGGGGCGGGTGCGCAGCTTTTCCAGCACGCCGTCGAGCGTGTCCAGATCGGTGTAGTGGATCACCAGCCGGCCCTTGCCGCCGCGGCCGTGGTTGATCGCCACCTTGGTGCCGAGCGATTCGGACAGCTCGGTTTCCAGCGAGGCGATGTCGGCCTGCGGCGCGGCCGGCTTCGGCCTGACGTTGCGCGCGCCCGGCACCTTGCCGGCGGCGAACTGCTGGGCGCGGTGCTCGACCTCGCGCACCGACCAGCCCTCGTCGGCGGCGTCCTGCGCCAATTTGGTTGCCAGTTCCGGCGCCAGCGTCAGCAATGCGCGGGCATGGCCCATCTCCAGCCGGCGGCTTTCCAGCAGCACGCGCACGCCGATGGGCAGGTCGATCAGGCGCAGCAGGTTGGACACCGACGCGCGCGAGCGGCCCACCGCCTGCGCGGCCTCGGCGTGGGTCAGCGAGAATTCGGAGATCAGCCGTTGCAGCGCCTCGGCCTCTTCCAGCGGATTCAGGTCCTCACGCTGGATGTTCTCGATCAGCGCCATCGCGATGACGGTGCGGTCCTCCAGCTCGCGCACCACCACCGGCACTTCATCCAGCCCGGCCAGCTTCGACGCGCGCCAGCGGCGCTCGCCGGCGACGATCTCGTACCGGCCGCCGGCAACCTGGCGCACCAGGATCGGCTGGATCACGCCCTGCGCCTTGATCGACTCGGACAGCTCGGACAGCTTGGCCTCGTCCATCTCCCGGCGCGGCTGGTACTTGCCCGGCTGCAACAGGTCGATGCCCAGCTTGCGCAGCACCTCGCCCGGCTGCGGCTCGGCCACGGCGGCCACCGACACCGGCGTCACCGCACCCTTCGGACCCAGCAGCGCGTCCAGGCCGCGGCCCAGGCCGCGCTTCTTCGGGGTGCTCATCAGACGGCCTCCACGGCCCTGACGGCCTTGTTGCGTTCTTCGGTACGGCGGATCAATTCACCGGCCAGGCCGAGGTAGGCCACGCCGCCACGCGAGCTGCGGTCGTAGCCGACGATGCTCTGGCCGTGGCTGGGCGCCTCGGCCAGGCGCACGTTGCGCGGCACGATGGTGCGGAACACGCGGTCGCCGAAGTATTCGGTCAACTGCGCCGACACGGCGTTGGCCAGGTTGTTGCGGATGTCGAACATGGTGCGCAGCACACCTTCGATTTCCAGCGCCGGGTTCAGGTTGACCTGCAGCGCCTCGATGGTTTCCACCAGCGCGCTCAGGCCTTCCAGCGCGTAGTACTCGCACTGCATCGGCACGATCACCGAATCGGCGGCGGCCAGCGCGTTGAGGGTGAGCAGCGACAGCGCCGGCGGGCAGTCGATCAGGATGAAGTCGTATTCGTCGCGGATCGGCGCCAGCGCGCGCTTCAGGCGCTGCTCGCGGCCGTCCTGCTCCATCAGCTGGATCTCGGCGGCGGTCAGGTCGATGTTGCCGGGCAGCAGGTCATAGCCTTCCGGTGCCTTGATCCGGATGTCGATGGCGCTGCTTTCGCCCAGCAACAGGTCGCAGGTGGAGGCGGCGACTTCGCGCTTGTCCACACCGCTGCCCATCGTGGCGTTGCCCTGCGCGTCCAGGTCGACCAGCAGCACGCGCTTGGGCGCGGTAGCCAGTGCGGCGGCCAGGTTCACGGCCGTGGTGGTCTTGCCGACGCCGCCTTTCTGGTTGGCGATGGCGATGATGCGAGCCATGCGGGTGGGCCTCACGGGCTGGAAGGTTGGACTGGACATTATGCGGGCTGGGGGCGGATGGGGGAAATCCGGGCCGGGCAGCGTCGTCCCTCGTGGATGCGGGGGCTTGCCCCGCATGGGGCCTCACCGGGAAAGCTTCATGCCGGGCAAGCTCCGTACCCACAAGGCAGGTCGGGGCCATGCCCCCGACACAATCCATCTCGGGCAATCCGCGTCGGGGGCGTAGCCCCGACCTACGTGCGGCTGCACACCACCAGATGGCGCTCGCCGGTCAGGCCGGGCACCTGCAGTGGCCGCACCTCGACCACCTGCCAGCCGGCCGGCAACGCGGCGATTTCCTCGTGCGGGTACACACCCTTCATCGCCAGCAACTGGCCGCCGGGGCACAGCAGGTGGCCGCCGACGTCGATGATGCCGGCCAGCGTGTCCATCGCCCGCGCGGTGAGGGCGTCGAAGGCGCCGGGCTCGTCCAGCGCCTCGGCACGCGATTCGGCCACGCGGGCATTGCCGAGCCCGAGCTGGCGCACTGCCTCGCGCAGGAAGCGCGCCTTCTTGCCGTTGCTCTCCACCAGCGTCACCTGCAACCGCGGGTGGGCGATGGCCAGCGGGATGCCGGGCAGGCCGGGGCCGGTGCCGAGGTCGGCCAGGGTGCCGGATTCGACATGCGCCGCCATCGCCAGCGAGTCGAGCAGGTGGCGGGTGACCATCTCGTGCGGGTCGCGGATGGCGGTGAGGTTGTAGGTGCGGTTCCAGCGCACCAGCAGCGACAGGTAGGCCAGCAACGGCGGCGCCAGCGCGGCGTCCAGGCCCATCGCATGCAGGCCGCGTTGCAGGTCGTCGGCCACGCCGGGCGGGAGGGAGGTGTCGTTCATCGCCGGATTATCGCAAAGGGCGGCCACAGGCGCCGCCCGCGCTCATTCCTGCTTCCAGTGCAGGGCGGTGAGGAAGGCGCGCAGCGAGGCCGGCTTCACCGGCTTGGTCAGCACCCGGTAGCCGCGCTGGCGGGCCAGCCGCTTCAGTTCGTCGCGGCCATCGGCGGTGAGCAGCGCGCCCGGCAGCGACCGGCCGGCGGCCTTGTTCAGCGCGAGCAGCGTGGCGAGGCCGTCCATGCGGTCGTGCAGGTGGTAGTCCACCAGCACCACGTCCGGTTGCTCGGCCAGCTTTTCCAGCGCCATGTCCACGGTGCTGGCGGCGATCACCTGCACCTTCCAGCGCCCCAGCAGCGCGCGCATGCCGTCGAGGATTTCCTGGTCGTTGTCCACGCACAGCACGCGCAGGCCGGCCAGGGCCTCGTCGCTGCCGAAGCCGGGCGAGGTGCGCGGCGCGGTGGCGGCCAGGGCCGGCGCAGCCACCCGCGGCAGGGTGATGGAGAACATGCTGCCACGGCCGGCCTGGCTGCGTGCGTCCAGCGCGTGGCCGAGCAGCCGTGAGATGCGCTGGCAGATCGACAGGCCCAGCCCCAGGCCCTGCTCGCCCCAGTCGAACGGCTGCTGGTAGCGGTGGAACTCGTCGAATATCTGTTGCATGTGATGTTCGGGAATGCCGGGGCCGGTGTCCCATACCTGCAATTCCACCCGCTCGCCGCGCACCCGCAGCGCCAGCACGATGCGGCCGCTGCGGGTGTAGCGCAGCGCGTTGGCCATGAAGTTCTGCAGCACCCGGCGCAGCAGGCGGCGGTCGCTGCGCACCCACGCGGTCTGCGCGTGCACGTGCAGGCGCAGGCCGCGTCCGGCCGCTATCGGCGTGTATTGCGCGGCCAGCTCGCGCACCAGTACCGCGGCATCGAAATCGGCGATGGTCGGGTGCAGGCGGCCGGCGTCCAGCCGCGACACGTCGAGCAGGCCGTCGAGCAGTTCCTCGGCCGCGCGCAGCGAGGCATCCACGCGTTCGGCCAGGTGGCGCTGTTCGTCGTCGTCGCGCAGGCTGTCGCGCAGCGCCGAGGCGAACAGCCGCGCCGCGTTCAGCGGTTGCAGCACGTCGTGGCTGATGGCGGCGAGGAAGCGGGTCTTGGACTGCTGCGCGGCCTCGGCCACCTGCGAGCGCTCGGCCACGCGCTGTTCCAGCGTTTCGTTGGCCTCCAGCAGCGCCTGCTCGGCGCGCTTGAAATCGGTGATGTCGTTGTAGCTGGTGACGTAGCCGCCGCCGGGCAGCGCCTGCCCGCGCAGCTCGATGACCTTGCCGTCGGCGCCGGTGCGCTCGAACACGTGCGGCGTGCCGGCGCGCATGTGGCCGATGCGGCGGGCGATCTGCACCTCGGTGTCGCCTTCGCCCAGTTCGCCGCGCTCGGCGTTGTAGCGGATCAGGTCGGCGACCGGGCGGCCAACGTAGAGCATGCCGTCGGGGTAGCCGAACATCTGCTGGTAGCGGCGGTTCCAGGCGGTCAGGCGCATGTCCGGGTCGACCACGCTGACCCCGGCGCTGATGTTCTCCAGCGTGGTGGACAGGATCTCGCGGTTGAAGCGCAGTTCCTGCCCGGCTTCGTCGAGCACCGCCACCACTTCGCCCAGGTCCATGCCCGAGCCGCGCAGCAGGCTGGTCAGCAGCAGCCGCGCCGAGGCGGCGCCGATCGAGGCGGCCAGCAGGCGCTCGGTGAACTGCACCCAGGCGCGGTCGGCGGCGGCGGCCGGCTGCAGCTCGCGCTGCAGCGTCCGCGCCTGCTCGGTGAACGCGCGCCGCGCACGGTGGTCGCCGACCACGCGCTTGGCCAGGGTCAGCAGGTCGCGGACCTTGACGTGGGCCGGCCAGTCGCTGGCCACCGCCGGGCGCTGCGCGTAAGGGTCCAGGAACGGCGCGGCGCGCAGGCGCTCGGCCACGCCGGGCCGGCGGCGCATCGACACCAGCAGCATCGTCGCGCCGTTGAGCAGCAGCGACCAGAACGTGCCGTGGGTCAGCGAATCCCAGCCGCTCAGGCCGAAAAGCTGCTGCGGGCGCAGCCAGCCGAGGCCGAACGGGCCGCGCTCGACCAGCGCCACGTCCATCCAGCCGCCCTGCGCCAGTGCCGGCAGCAGCAGCGTGTAACCCCACACGCAGAAGCCGACCACCATGCCGCTTTCCACACCGCGGCGGCTGGCGCCGCGCCAGTACAGCCCGCCGATCAGCCCCGGCGCGAACTGCGCCACCGCCGCGAATGCCATCAGCCCGTAGGCGGCCAGCATGGTGTCGTTGTTGCTGCCGCGGTAATAGCCGTAGGCAACCAGCGCCAGCAGCAGGATCGCCAGGCGCCGTATCCACAGCACCCGCGAGGCGACGTTGGCCGCCGCGCGGTGGTCGCCGCTGCGGCGCAGCAGCAACGGCATCACCAGGTCGTTGCTGATCATCGTCGCCAGCGCGATCGAGGAGACGATGACCATGCCGGTGGCGGCGGAGAAACCGCCAACGTAAGCCACCAGCGCCAGCGTGGTGTTGTCCCCGCGCATCGGCAGCGCCAGCAACAGCTCGTCGTTGGCGACCTGCCCGTCGCCGAGCAGCGCGCTGCCGGCCACCGCGATCGGCACGATCATCAGCGTGATCAGCACCAGGTAGCCGCCGAACAGCCAGCGCGCGCGGCGCACGTCGCCGACCTGCCCGCACTCCACCACCGCCACATGGAACTGGCGCGGCAGGCAGACCAGAGCGAGGAAGCTGAGCAGCGTCTGCGCAGCGAAACCTTCCGGCGGCATGCCCTCGAACAGGGTACGCGCCGAGGCCACCACCGATTCACCGCGGTCGTTCAGCCATACCCAGGCGAACACGCCCACCGCCACCAGCGCCAGCAGCTTGATCATCGACTCCAGCGCGATGGCCAGCATCATGCCGTGGTGGTGCTCGGTGGCATCCACCTGGCGCGCGCCGAACAGGATGGCGAACAGCGCCATCAGCAGCGCCACGTACAGTGCCGGGTCGGCGAAGGCGCTGCTGCCGGCGGCGTTGCCGGTGAGCACCTGCAGGCTCATCGCCACCGCCTTGTACTGCAGCGCCAGGTACGGCACCACCCCGACCAGCGCGATCAGCGCCACCAGCGCGGCCAGCCGCCGCGAACGGCCGAAGCGCGAGGAAATGAAATCGGCGATGGAAACGACGTTCTCGTTGCGCGCCACCAGCGCCAGCCGCTCGATGATGCGCCAGCCGAACATCAGCATCAGCAACGGCCCCAGGTAGATCGGCAGGTAACCGATGCCGTAGCGCACCGCGGTGCCGACCGCGCCGTAGAACGTCCACGACGAGCAGTACACCGCCAGCGCCAGGCTGTAGACCACCGGCCGCAGCCACGGCCGGTCCGGGTACATCGGCCGGCGGTCGCCCCACCACGCCACGCCGAACAGCAGCGCGGCGTAGGCAAGCGAAACCAGCAGCAGGGCCCAGCTGGAAATCAAGCATCCACCTCCGAACCGAATCGCCGCAGTGTAGTGGAGCCACATCCGCAGGGGCGGCGCGCGTGCGCCCCTGCGGATGCCAGGCTCACTCCTGCGGCAGGCCCATTTCCGCCAGCAGCGCCGGGGCCGGGTAGACCTTGGCCAGCAGCCAGCGCAGGTAGCGCATGTCCACGTGCACGGCGCGCTTGTAGCGCGGGTCGAACCACCAGCTGGCGCTCACCGACTCCCAGTTGGAATCGAAATTCAGGCCGATCAGTTCGCCCCTGGCATTGAGCACCGGCGAGCCGGAGTTGCCGCCGGTGGTGTCCAGGTTGGTCAGGAAGTTGACCGTCTGCGTCTTCAGCGCCGGATCGGCGGTGCTGCCGAAATCGCCCTTGGCGATGGCGTCGAGCAGCGGTTTGGGCGCATCGAACGGCACGGCGCCGGTATTCTTCTCGACGATGCCGGCCACGGTGGTCACCGGCGAATAGTGCACCGCATCGCGCGGGTGCAGTGCTTCCACCTTGCCGTAGCTGATGCGCAGGGTGCGGTTGGCGTCCGGGTAGACCGCACGGCCCTGCTGCGCCCGCCATGCGAACAGCGCCTGCATGTAGGACGGGCGCAACCGCAGCTGCTCGCCTGCACGCTCCTTGCTCTCGCGCTCGGCGCTCAGCTGCGCCATCACCAGCGCGGCGGCCACTGATACCAGCGGATCGTTGTCGATGAACGCACCCTTGCGTGCGGCCTCGAAGCGCGACAGGCGCTGCGCCTCGTCGCCCAGCTTCGTGGTCGCGTACAGCTCGTCCAGCGCCTTGACCAGCTGCGCCGGGGTGCGGCCGAACAGGTTGTCGTAGTGGGCGTCGCGCTGGTCGTCGGGCAGTTGCTGGTAGCGGGTGAGCAGCGCGGTGAGGATGGCCTTTTCCACCGCCGGGTCGTAGCGGCGCTGTACCTGCCGGAGCACGCCCTCGATCAGCGCCTGGTCACGCTGCTGGTAGCCGCTCTCGCGCTCGGCGTCAGGCTTGGCCGATTCCACGCGCAGCCGCTCCAGCAGCAGCGCCGAGCGCAACAGCTGGGTCTGGCTGGACATCAGCCCTACCAGCAGTTCGCTCTCGCCGGCCGCGCGCTCGGCGTCCAGCGAGGCGAACAGGGCGTCGATGTCGGCGCGGTATTTCGCGTCGGTGGCGGCCAGCATCGCCTGCTCGTCAGCAGCGCGCTGCGCCTTGGCGTCGCTGCGCAGCAGCCCTTCCAGTTCACCGGCGGCACGCTTGCGGTTGTTTTTCAGCGATTGCAGTTGCGAGGCATAGCGGGTGCGGGCCTCGGCATCGTCCTTGCCGGCGGCTTCGACGACGTCGATCAGCTGCTGGAACACCTCCACACGGCGCGGCAGCACCGCGTCGATCTGGTTGGCGAACTCGGCGGCGGTGCGCAGCCGGTAGGTGGTGCCGGGATAGCCGGCGAGCATGGCGTAGTCGCCTTCCTTCGGGCCGTCCAGCGACATCTTCAGGTGTGCCGGCGGCTGGTACGGCACGTTGTCCTTGCTGTACGGCGCCGGCTTGCCGTCCTTGCCGACGTAGGCGCGCAGCAGGGTGAAGTCGCCGGTGTGGCGCGGCCACATGAAGTTGTCGATCTCGTCGCCATAGTTGCCGATGGCGCGCGGCGGCGCGTAGACGAGGCGGATGTCGGTCAGTTCCAGCTGGCGGACGCGATAGAAGTCGCTGCCGTAGTACATGTTGGCCACCGAGCAGCGCACACCGCCCTCGGCCTCGCAGTCGGCGACGATGCGCTTGCGCGCGTTCTCCACCGCGTCGTAATAGGCACGACCGTTCTTTCCACGTGCCTCGCGGAGCACTTCGTCGGTGACCTTGTCGAAGCCCACCGTCACCAGCACCCGGTAGTCCGGGTTGGCCGGGCGCTCGTCACTGCGGCCGCTGGCGATGAAACCCTCGTTGATGTAGTCGTGCCCCTTGCCGGCGTTGTACTGGATGACGCCATAGGCGACGTGGTGATTGGTCAGCAGCAGGCCGTCGCCGGAGACGAACGCGCCGGTGCCGCCGCCGACACGCACCACCGCGCTCAGCGGCGGCGCGGTGACGTCGGCCAGCACCGACGGGTCGCCCGCGAAGCCGGCGGCCTTCAGCGTTTTTGCCAGTTCCGGCAATTGCGTGGGCATCCACATGCCCTCGTTGGCGGCGGCGGTGGCGGAAAGACCCATGCCCAGCACCAGCGCGGCGGTCAGTGGTTTGCGCGTCATCGAAGAATCCCGTCAGGTATAACAGCGGCCGACGGTAGCGGCGTGGGCAGGCAGTGGCAACCGCCAGCAGTCACGGCATGCGGGGCAATCACGGAGTCAGTGGGTGCCGGGCTTGCCCGGCACGGGTTGCATCGGGAAAGCCCATGCGGGGCAAGCCCCGCATCTACGGACGGGCTTGCCATGCGCGCCGTGGGGTCACTTTTCCTTGCGCCAGTTGATCGAGCCGCGGTTCTCCACCGTGCTGGATTCGACCTCGATGTCGAAGCCGCGGCGCAGCAGGTACTTGAGGGTCAGCACCGAGCCACTGCCGATCAGCGAAACGCCATAGCCGACGTAGAGCTTGGGGGTGATGTACTTGCCCACGCCGATCACCGCGCCGCCCAGTGCACGCGACTGGCTGACGCCGGCGTCGTCCAGCCCGAGCCGGGCGCCGACCTGCGCGGCGATCAGGCCGCTGCCGGCCGACAGCGCCGCCGAGGCGGCGTTGACCTGCTGCGCCTGGTCGCTGCTGGCCATGCTCAGGCTGCGGCCGAGCACGAGGTAGGCCAGCGCCTCGGACTGCGACATCGCCGGGTCCGACCACACGTCCACGCGCGGTTGCTGGGCACGGCCGGTGACGTGGATGCCGGCGGTGACCTCGCCGATGCCACGCTGGGCACGGATGTTGATGCGCGGGTCGGAGACGATGCCGTGGTTCCACAACAGCTGGCCGTCGGTGATGGTCAGATCCTGCCCGTAGGCCTTGTAGCGGCCGCTGACCTCCAGCCCGCCGTTGGCGGTCATCTCGTGGCCGGGGCGCGCGCGCACCTGCATCCTGCCGGTCAGCGCGCCCTTCAGGCCGAAGCCGCTCATCCTCACCTTGTCGCCAAGGCTGACCACCAGGTCCATGTCCAGCGGCGAGGTGCGCGTTTCGGCCGGGTCCACCGGGTCGAGCACCACCACGTCCTCGGAGGCCGAGGTGCCGCGGTCCAGCCGCTCCAGGTCGATCTCCGCCTCGGGCACGTGCACGCTGCCGCGCAGTTCCATCGCGGTGCCGGCCAGGGTGAAGTCGAGATCGGGGTTGGCGACCACGCGCAGTTCGCTGGTGTTGGACACCAGCACGTTGTCGCCGGCGATGTGCAGCTGCAATGGCTGCGCGTCGCCGAACCACGACAGGCCGCCATCCACGCGCAGTTTGCCTTCGCCGCCGGTGTTGACCTCGGCGGCGATGTGCGCCGAGCCGTCGGGCTGGGCACTGAAGCGGCCGCTGCCGTCACTCAGTGCCAGTCCCAGCGCCGGGAATTCGCCGCTGAAATTGCTCAGCGTCGCCTCGCCGCCGAGCGCGGGTTGCGTGCGCGTGCCGCGCAGGCTGACGTGGCCCTCGACCAGCCCCTTGGGCCGCACCAGATCGGGCGAGAACAGCTCCATCCAGTACAGCCGCGACATGTTCAGGTACAGCTCGCCGGTGAGCGCGGCGTCCGCCTCCCAGCCGGTCTGCACCCGGGCATCGACGAAGCCGTCGCCCTGGAAGCCGATGCCGAGATAGCCGTTGATGGCGCCGGGCTGCATGTCCACGTCGAGCGAGAAATGGTCATAGCGCACCAGTTCGCCGCGGGCGTTGTCGCCCAGGCGGATGCCGCCTTCCAGCGAGGCGACCTTGAAACTGCCCTCCCAGGCCTTGCCGCGCGGGCGCAGGTGGCCGTCGAGGGTGACGTCGCCGCGCAGGTACATGCGGCGGCCGGCATTGGGCGGCAGCCACGGCTGCACCAGCGCCAGCGGCAGGGCGTCGCCGCTCAGGCGCAGGCCCTCGCGCGGCCAGTCGGCACCGATGCACAGGCCGCCGCCGGTTTCCGAGCCGAGGCAGGCGTCGGCAAGGGTGAAACGGCTGCCCTGCAGGCCGAACGCCGCCTGATGACGCAGGTGCCACGGCGCACCTTTCACCGGCACCACGCGCAACGCGGCCAGTTCGCCGCGCCATGCCGACCCGGCCTGACGGACGCTGCCGGCCAGCGCCAGCTCGCCCAGCTCGTTGTGGACGGCGGCATCCAGCTTCAGATTCTGCAGGCTGCCACGGGTGTCGATGCGTACCTGGTCGAGCAGCAGGCCCGCTTCCACCGCGCTGGCGCGCAGTTGCAGGCTGCCGTCGTCGCCCCGCCACGGCAGGTGGCCGCCGAGGTTGAGCTGGCCGACCTTCCAGTCGTCCCACTGCAGGCTGTCGCCGTGCAGGTCGGCACTGATGTCCGGTTGCGCCGGGGTGCCGCGCAGCCGCGCGGTGCCAGCGAGGCTGCCGCTGGCGCCGGGCAGCAGGTCGGACAGGTGCAGCGGCTCCAGCCTGGCGTCCACGTCGAGGCGGTCGCCGACCTTGCCCTTGGCTTCGACGCGGCTGTCGCCCAGCCGCAGGCGCAGCTCGCCTTCGCCCTGCGTGCCCTGCACGGCGAAGCGCGCCCGCGCATCCACCGCGCGCCCGCGCAGGTGGCCGCGCAGTTGCGGCAGGTCGACCTTGGCCTCGACGCGCAGTGCGTCGCCTGCGGCCGTGGCCGGCAGCTGCTTGCCGGTGGAGGCCAGGGTGCCGGACAGGTTGCCGTCCCAGCCCGGCAGGAAGTAGCCGGGGTCGAAGCCGGCCAGCGTGGCGCTGACGTCCCACGCCAGTTCCGGCACCCATGCCGCCGAGCCGGCGAGGTCGAGCGTGCCGCCCGGCGTGGTCGCCTTGAAACGTTCGATGCTGGCCCGCTGGTCGTTGCCGCGCACGTCGAAGTCGAGGCTGGCGTCCTGCGCGGCGCGCGCGACCTCGGCATTGCCGGTCGCCGCCCAGTTCTTCAGGCTGCCGGCCAAGCCCAGCCGCGCCTGCTTCAGGTGCATCGGTTCCGGCGCGGCGCCAGGGGTGGCGGGGTCCGGCTGCGGCGTCCAGGTCAGTTGCTCGGCGATCACCGCGGCGCGGAAGCCCGGGTTCTTTGCATCGCTGAAGTCGGCCCTGCCCTGCAGGCGCACACTGCCGCCGAAGGCTTCGACCACCAGTGGCGAGGCGGTCAACACCTGGTTGTCGAGGATAAGGTTGGACGGGGCCAGCACCAGCTCGCGGTCACCCTGGCGCACGCGGCCACGCAGCTGCGCGTTACCGCCGCGGCCGCGCGCGGTGAAGTCCAGCAGCAGCGGCGCCGGGGCCTGCGCCATGTACTGCGCCGGCATCAGCTGGCCAAGGTCGAGCTGCTCGCTGCGGGCGGACAGCTGCCATGCCGGGTCCTGGCGGCCATCGAACACCAGGTTGGCGCGCAGCGGCTGCGGCGAATGGCTGGTCAATGCCACCTGCATGTGTGCCAGGTCGCCGCGCGCGACCAGCCCGAGCCGTGCCGGTGCCTGCCCCGGCCGCGCCGGCAGCAGCGCGCGCACGGTCAGGTCGGTGCGGTAGTCCTTGCGCGGCAGGTAATGGCCGTCGATTTGGAAGTCGCCGAGGTTGCCTGCCACCTCGAGCGCGGTGGCGCGGAACTCGCCATCGGCCGCTTCGATGCCGCCGCGGATCCGGCGCAGATCGACGACCGGCGCGTCGTGCGGGGCGATGCGCAGGCGGTCGATGACGATGCGGTCGGTGCCATGGCCCTGGCCGCGCGCGAGCCTGAAATCGTCGACCCGGCCTAAATGCGGTTCGGTATGACGCTGTGCTCGGCGCCGTGCAGGCTGGCCACGCCGTCGATGACGATGCGGTCGGCCTGCAGTGCCAGCGGCAGCTCGATGGCCGGCAGCACGTCCGGCCAGCGCGGCAGCTCGAAGGGGGTGTCCTCCGATGGCCCCAGCTCCAGCTGCGCGTCGTTGATCTCCAGCGCGTCCAGCCGCAGCTTGCGGCCGAGCAGCGGGCGGATGTCCGGGTCGAGCAGCGCGCGGCGGGCGGTGAAGTGCAGGTCCTCGTAGCGGAAATCCAGGTCGTGCAGCACCAGCGGCCCGGCCAACGGCCCCTCGGCCTTGCTCCAGGTCAGTGAGGAATTGGCCGGCAGCCGCGCCACCACCTGCGCCAGCAGCACGTCACGCCCGGCGATGGTCTGCAGCAGCCAGTACAGCGCCAGCAGGGCCAGCAGCAGCAGCGCACCCATGCCGATGCCGCTGCGGATGGCCAGCGTGCGCATGCGCGCGCGGCGCCGTGCGCGCAGTTCGGTGATGCGCGCTTCGCGCTGCTCCGGGCTGATGTCGCCAGGTGCGATGTCGTCGGCGCGGCGGCTCACAGGTCCGCTCCGATGTTGAGGTACAGCTGGAACTGCGAATCGGGTTGGTTAAGGCCGTGGGCGATGTCCACCCGCACCGGGCCCACTGGCGATTTCCAGCGCACGCCGAAGCCGACGCCGGTATGCAGGTCGATGCCATCGTCGAACGCGCTGCCGCTGTCGACGAACACCGCCGCGCCCCACGGGCCGCCGCCGAAGTAGTGCTCGTACTCGGCCGAGCCGACCACCAGGTGCTTGGCGCCCAGCGCGTACTTGTCCGGCGCCGGCGTGCGCGGGCCGATCTCACGCCATGCGTAGCCGCGCACCGAACGGTCGCCGCCGGCGAAATAGCGCAGGCTGGGCGGCATCGCCACCAGGTCGCCGGTGCGGGTGGTGCCGGCCTGGCCGCGCAGGATCAGGCGGTCGCTCTCGCCCACCGGCACGTACCAGCGCAGGGTGGCGTCGGCCTGGATGAAGCTGGTGTCCGAGCCGGCGCCCTCGATGCCGCCACGCAGCGTGGCGTTGCCGCTGAAGCCGCGGCGCGGGAATGCCTTGTCGTCCACGTCCACGTAGTCGGCGGTCAGCTGCGGGTACACCAGCGTCGAGCTCTGGTACACCGCGTCGTTGAACGGGTCGCCGGAGCTGTAGCGCCAGCGCTCGCGCAGCGCGTTGAGCGAGGCGATGACGGTCCAGTGCTCATTGAGCTCGCCGCTGCGGCTGGCGATCAGCTTGAAGTTGCGCATGTCGATGTAGCGGGTCTGCTCGTCGTACGCGCTGAGGGCGAAGGTGTACCAGCCGTCCAGCCAGAGGAACGCCGGAATGCGGTAGCTGGTGACCAGGCTCTTGCGCTTCTGCGCGTAGTCCAGCTGGGTGTTGAGCTTGTGCCCGCGGTCGTTGACGTAGCGCCGCTCCACGCCGCCACGCACGCCGGGGCCGCTCTCGCTGCCGTAGCTGATACCGGCGCTGTAGATGTTGCGCTTGGCCAGGGTGAGGTTGACGTCCACCGGCACCCGCCAGTCGTCGTCGGCCAGTTCCGGGTGCGGCTGGATGTCGATGACGCCGAAGTAGTCCAGCTTGGTCAGCGACTCGCGCAGGCGGTCGAGCTTGCCCTCGTGCCAGTAGCTGCCCTCTTCCCAATACACCAGCGGCTCGAACAGGCCGTCGCGGAAGTAGTCCTGGTTGAAGCTGATCGGGCCCATGTTGTAGCGGCCGCCGCTGTCCCAGCTCAGGAAGATGTCGGCCGCGTTCTGCGCGCGGGTGACCTCCACCTTGCGCTGGGTGAAGTCGGCGTCGAAATAGCCGCGCTCGGCCAGGCGCCGGGTGATGACGACCTTGCTGGCCTCGTAGGTGACGTGGTCGAACGGCTCGCCCTCGCGCGGGCGGAAATCGTCCAGGTCCTCGCGCAGGTAGCGGTCGCGTACCGCCGGGCCGGTGATCACCACCTCGGCCTGCCGCACCCGCACCGGCTCGCCCTTCTCCACGTGGATCACCACCTGCAGGGTGTCGCCCTGGCGCGGCGCCTCCACGCCGATGACCGGGTTGTAGTAGCCGAACGGCTCCAGCGCCTGCCGCGTCTGCCGCTCCGCCTGCGCCAGCAGGTACTCCAGCCGCGACTCGCCCTGCACCTTGCCGATGGCCTCGTACAGCGTCAGCGAGACCTCGATGTTCTCGATGATGGCCGCGTCGTCGCCCTTGTCCAGCCCGGTGATTTGCACCTTCTCTATGGTGCCGCGGGCATGGGCGGGAGCGGCGGCCAGCAGGGCGGCGGCGAGCAGGAAAAACGTGATTCGGACGGGCGGCATCGCGGCAGCATACCGGGCCGAAGCTGACCGGCGAAATCACGTTGCACAAGATGAAAGTTGCGTGAAATCCCTGGCCAACCCGGGCGGTACATCATGTTTTCCGAAGCGTGGCGGACCTGTTCCGCAGGCAAGCGGCCCGGCGGTGCTCCGGGCCAGGCAAGCCACGCACCTGCGAGCGCCGGGCCTGCGGCATTGCGCCGGGAAGTGGGAAGCGGATCGCCGCACCGTGCGCACCCGCTTCGCCGATGGCATGGCCGACCAGGATGATCCCCGGCAATCCGGCATTGCATGCGATGGCGGCATCGGCGAGCCGGTCCAGACGGGTCAGCAGACGTTGCTCGCCGGCGCTGCTGGCGCCGAGCACGAGGGCCGCCGGCGTCGATGCGGGCAGGTACCGCAGCAGCGCGGTGGCGATCGCCCCGGTACGACGCAGGCCCATGTAGATTGCCAGCGTGGTGCCGGTGGCGCACAGCGCCGCCCAGTCCGGCTCGCCGTGGCCATGGGTGTGGGCAGTGACGAAGGTGATGCCGTGGCAGTGTTCGCGATGGGTCAGCGAGACACCCAGCGAAGCGGCGGCGGCGAACGCGGCGCTGATCCCGTTGACGATACGGACCGGCACACCGGCCGCGCGCAGGAACGCGATCTCCTCGCCGGCGCGGCCGAACATCAGCGCGTCGCCGCCTTTCACCCTGACCACGCGCAGGCCCTGTAGCGCGTAGCGGCGCATCAGCCGGCAGATGAACGCCTGCGGGGTGGAGCGGCAACCGCCGCGCTTGCCGACCCGGACCACGCGCGCCTGCGGGGCCAGTTCGACGATCTCCGGATTGACCAGTTCGTCCAGCAGCAGCACCTCGGCCCGCTCCAGCGCGCGCACGGCCTTGAGCGTGAGCAGTTCCAGGTCGCCGGGGCCGGCGGAGAGCAGCACCACCTCGGCCGGGGTCGGGCGTGCGGGGGTGTCCATGCCTGCGGTCGATGCCATCGGGGCCTCCGTGGGTGTGGTGTGGGTGGAACCAGGGTGCGTGGGACCGGTGTTCATGCGCTGGCCGCCTCGCGCGCCAGCCGGGTCAGTTGCGGGACGCAGGAGCCGCAGACGGTGCCGCAGCCCAGGCGCTGTTTCAGCATCGGCACGTCGGCGCCGTGGCCGAGCGCGGCGCGGATCGCCGATTCGGTGACCTGGCGGCAGACGCAGACCACCGGGTCGCGGGCGACCTCCGCCAGTGCCGAGAACGCGGCCAGCCTCGGTCCCTGCCACGGCCTGCCGGCCAGCGCGGTAGCCAGCAGCGCTTCGCCGCCGGACTGGACGCCGCTCCACAGCAGGCCGTCGATGAACTGCGCACCGGCGTCCGCACGCCAGGCCGCGCGCTTGAGCAGGCCGCGGCGCAGGTCGCGGTACTCGAGCGTGTCCGCGCCGGGGGCCAGGTCCAGCGCGCGGTCCAGCGCCTCCAGCCATTCCGGCGGCATGGCTTCGGCCGAGGCCACGCGCAGCACCACCCAGGCCGGCGCGTCACCGGCGGCGGGGATGCCGGCGGCTTCGTCGCGATCCACGGCGGCCGCCGCATCGGCCTGCAGCGACAGCCCGGCATAGCCGCAGGCCTTCAGCAGCGGCTGCACCGCCGCCTGCATCGCCAGCGCATCGCCGCGGCGCGCGGCCAGCAGGTGCCAGCCGAACTGCGCCTTCTCCACCCGCACCGCCGCGTGCTTGAGCTCGGGCTGGCGCGAACGTGCGTCCACCGCCGGCTGGCTGACCTCGTTGATGCCGCCGCTGGACAGGTACTGGCCGCTCCAGTGCATGGCCGCGAACACCGTGCCCGAGCCGACCTCGTCGGACAGCTCCAGCGGCAGCACCAGCTCGCCGCGCTTGCTGGCCACGCGCACCAGCTCGCCGGCCTTGAGCCCGCGCCGCACCGCATCGTCCGGATGCATGCGCAGGCCCGGCTCGGGGCTGTGCGCGAACAGCGCCGGCACCCGCCCGGTGCGCGACATGCCATGCCACTGGTCGCGCAGGCGGCCGCTGATCAGCCGCAACGGGAAGCGCGCGGAGATCGGCTCGGCCACCGGCTGGTACGCGGTGGCATGGAAACGGGCGCGGCCGTCGGCGGTGGCGAACACGCCATCGGCGTAGCGGCGCGCTTGGCCGTGCGCGCTGCCGGCCGGGAACGGCCACTGCTGCGGGCCATCGGCTTCCAACCGCGCGTAATCGAGACCACCGATGTCCAGGTCGCGGCCGGCGGTGAGCGCGCGATGTTCGTCGAACACCTGTGCCGGCGTGTCGGCCTCGAACAGCGGCGCGGCGCCCGGCGCGGCCAGCCGCGCTTCCAGCCGGCGCGCGACTTCGCGCGCGATCCAGCCGTCCGCCTTCGCCTCGCCGGGCGCGGCCACCGCCGCGCGCACACGCGAGATGCGGCGCTCGGAGTTGGTCACCGTGCCTTCCTTCTCGCCCCAGGTCGCCGCCGGCAGCAGCACGTCGGCATAGGGCACGGTGTCGGTACCGGTGAACGCCTCCTGCACGATCACGTACTCGGCCCGCTGCAGCGCCTCGCGCACGCGCTCGATGTCGGGCATGGAATGCACGGGGTTGGTGCAGGCGATCCACACCGCTTTTACCTTGCCGCTGCGCAGGCCTTCGAACAATTCCACCGCCGCCAGTCCCGGTCGCGGCGACAGCGATCCGGGCGCCAGCTTCCACAGCGCTTCCACTTCGGCCCGGTGCGCGGCGTCACCGATCTCGCGGTGCGCGGCCAGCATCGTGGCCATGCCGCCGACCTCGCGCCCGCCCATCGCATTGGGCTGGCCGGTGAGCGAGAACGGGCCGGCGCCGGGGCGGCCCAGTTGCCTTGTGGCCAGGTGCAGCTGGATCAGGGCCAGATTCTTGTCGGTGCCGTGCGCGGACTGGTTCAGGCCCATGCAGTACAGCGACAGCGCCGCCGGGCTGCGGCCGAACCATTCGGCCGCGGTGACCAGATCGGCCACCGGGATACCGCAGATCTCCGCGGCCATGCGCGGGGTGTAATCGCGCAGCAGCTGCTTGAGTCCGGCGAAACCGGTGGTGTGGTTCTCGATGAAATCCGTGTCCAGCAGCCCTTCCCACACCAGGTGGTGGAGCATGCCGTTGAACAGGGCCACGTCGGTGCCCGGCTGGATCGCCAGGTGCAGGTCTGCCATCGCCGCCGTATCGGTACGGCGCGAATCGACCACGATCCAGCGCACGTCCGGATCGCGCGCCTTCGCCTCCTCCAGCCGCCGGAACAGCACGGGATGCGCATAGGCCATGTTGGAACCGGCAATCAGCACGGTGTCGGCCAGTTCCAGGTCTTCGTAGCAGGCCGGCGGCGCATCGGCGCCCAGCGTCAGCTTATAGCCCGACACCGCGCTGGACATGCACAGCCGCGAATTGGTGTCGATGTTGTTGGTGCCGAGCAGGCCCTTGGCCAGCTTGTTGAAGAGGTAGTAGTCCTCGGTCAGCAGCTGGCCGGAGAGATAGAACGCGACCGCGTCCGGGCCGTGGCGCTCGACGATCCCGGCCAGGCGCTCAGCCACGGTATCCAGCGCCAGCGACCAGTCCACCGGGCGGCGCGGATCCTGGCGGCGGTGGCGCAGCTCCGGCTGCAGCGCGCGACCGTGCAGGCTGCGCGCGCTGTCGGCCAGGGTGCGGCCCTTGCTGCACAGGCGGCCGAAGTTGGCCGGGTGCTGCGGGTCGCCTTCCACCCCGGTGATGCGCTCGCCGCCGTCGGCGCCGCGCTCGCTGTGGACCAGTACGCCGCAGCCGACGCCGCAGTAGCAGCAGGTCGAGCGCGTGGTGCGGCGCTCGACCGTTACGCCGATGGCGCTGGCACCATCCATCAGGCGGCGACCTCGACCGGTGCGTCGGCCTGCGTGGCCGGCTCCAGCGACAGCCACACCTCCCCCTCGCGCAGCTGCACCGGGTACTTGCGCGCGCAGCCCACGTCCGGGGCGCAGGCGTGGCCGCTGTCGAGCTGGATGTTCCAGCCGTGCAGCGGGCAGGTCACGGTGTCGCCACTGACAATGCCCTGCGACAGCGGCCCGCCCTTGTGCGGGCAGCGGTCGGCCAGCGCGAACACGCGCTCTGCGGCCGGGCGGAACAGGGCGATGTTGTCGCCCTCCCCGCACTCCAGTACCCGCGAACCCAGCAGCGGGATTTCATCGATCGCGCACACGCGCACCCAGGCGTCGTTTCCACTCATTCGTCAGTCCTCCAGGGCCACGGCGATCTGCCGGTCGGGTTTGGCGGGGGCCAGCTTCAGCGGCGCGTACTCGCGCGCCTGGGTGCCGGCGATGCGCGCGGCCCACGGGTCGGGCAGGCCTTCCAGCGCGTACAGCAGGCGCTCGTACAGGGCACGGCGGTTGTCCGCATCCTCGACCACCTTCTGCTTGATGTAGTCCAGGCCCACGCGCTCGATGTAATGCACGGTACGGTCCAGGTAATAGGCTTCCTCGCGGTACAGCTGCAGGAAGGCGCCGGTGTATTCCTTCACCTCCTCCGGCGTCTTCACCTTGACCAGGAAGCGCGCGACCTCGGTCTTGATGCCGCCGTTGCCGCCGACGTGGATCTCCCAGCCGGAGTCCACCGCGATGATGCCGACGTCCTTGATCCCCGATTCGGCGCAGTTGCGCGGGCAGCCCGAGACCGCCAGCTTGACCTTGTGCGGACTCCACATGTTGGCCAGCATCGTCTCCAGCTCGATGCCCATGCCGGTGCTGTCCTGGGTGCCGAAGCGGCAGAACTCCTTGCCCACGCAGGTCTTCACCGTGCGGATCGACTTGCCGTAGGCGTGGCCGGAGTTCATGCCCAGGTCCTTCCACACGCCGACCAGGTCCTCCTTCTTCACCCCCAGCAGGTCGATGCGCTGGCCGCCGGTGACCTTGACCATCGGGATGGCGTATTTGTCGGCCACATCGGCGATCCGGCGCAGCTCGCTGGCGTTGGTGACGCCGCCCTTCATCTGCGGGATCACCGAGAACGTGCCGTCCTTCTGGATGTTGGCGTGCGCGCGCTCGTTGATGAAGCGGCTCTGCGGGTCGTCCGCCGCCTCGCGCGGCCAGGTCGAGATCAGGTAGTAGTTGATCGCCGGGCGGCAGGTGGAACAGCCGTTGGGCGTGCGCCATTCCATGAAGGCGTAGGCCTGTGCATGGCTGACCAGGTGGTGCTCGCGGATCGCGTGGCGCACCTCGCCGTGGCTGAGCGCGGTGCAGCCGCACACCGCCTTGGTCTTGGGCGTCTCCTGGAAGTTGGAGCCCAGGCAGTTCATCAGGATCTGCTCGACCAGGCCGGTGCACGAACCGCAGGAGCTGGCCGCCTTGGTCTGCTTCTTGACCTCGTCCAGGGTGAACAGGCCCTGCTCGCGCACCGCCTTGACGATCGTGCCCTTGCACACGCCATTGCAGCCGCAGACCTCGTCGCTGTCGGCCATCGACGCGGCGCGGTCCTGGCCGCCGGTGCCGGAATCGCCCAGCGCGGTCTCGCCGAAGGCCAGGGTGTCGCGGCGGTCGCCGACCGCGCTGGCGTCCTTGATCTGCTTGAAGTACCAGGCGCCGTCGGCCGTGTCGCCATACAGGCAGGCGCCGACCAGCTTGTCGTCCTTGATCACCAGCTTCTTGTACATGCCGCCGGCCGGGTCGGAGAGCACGATCTCCTCGGTGCCCTCGCCGCCCATGAACTCGCCGGCCGAGAACAGGTCGATGCCGGTGACCTTGAGCTTGGTCGACACCGCCGAGCCCTTGTAGATGCCGATGCCGTAGGTGGCCAGGTGGTTGGCGCAGATCTTGGCCTGCTCGAACAGCGGCGCGACCAGGCCGTAGGCGATGCCGCGATGGCTGGCGCATTCACCCACCGCGTACACGCGCGGATCGTAGGTCTGCAAGGTGTCGTTGACCACGACGCCGCGGTTGCAGTGGATGCCCGAGGCCTGCGCCAGTGTGGTGTTGGGGCGGATGCCCGCGGCCATCACCACCAGCTCGGCGGGGATTTCCTCGCCGTCGGAGAAACGCACCGCCGCGACTTCGCCTTCCTCGTTGCCGAGGATCGCGGTGGTGGAGGTGTTGAGCCGGAACGACAGCCCGCGCTCGACCAGCGACTTCTCCAGCAGCGCGCCGGCGACCGGGTCAAGCTGGCGCTCGAGCAGCCAGCCGGCCAGGTGGACCACGGTGACTTCCATCCCGCGCAGCTTCAGGCCATTGGCCGCTTCCAGGCCGAGCAGGCCGCCGCCGATCACCACCGCGTGCTTCTTCACCTTGGCGGTGTCGATCATGGTCTGGGTATCGTGGATGTCGCGGTAGCCGATCACGCCCTTCAGGTCCTTGCCCGGCACCGGCAGGATGAACGGCACCGAGCCGGTGGCCAGCAGCAGGCGGTCGTATTCGGCCTCGGTGCCATCGGCGGCGATCACCTTGCGGCGCACGCGGTCGATCGTGGTGACCTCCTTGCCCAGGTGCAGGGTGATGCCGTTGTCGGCGTACCAGGACAGCGGGTTGAGCACGATCTCGTCGAAGGTCTGTTCGCCGGCCAGCACCGGCGAGAGCAGGATGCGGTTGTAGTTCGGGTGCGGTTCGGCGCCGAACACGGTGATCTCGTACATGTCCGGCACCAGCTTCAGCAGCTCCTCGAGCGTGCGGATGCCGGCCATGCCGTTGCCAACCACCACCAGGCGGGGTTTTTTCATCGGAGGTTCCTTGCACAGGGCGAAGTGGAATCAGGCGTTTTCCGCTGCATCCAGTGCTACTGCGGGCAATGCGGCCACGGTCGGCACCGTGATGCCTGCCGCGGCCCTGCGGCCGGGCGCGGTGCGCGCATGCGTGCAGTAGATGGTCAGGCCGACGAAACTGAGCCCGCCCACCATGTTGCCCAGCACGGTGGGGATCTCGTTCCACAGCAGGTAGTCGCCGATGGTGAAATCGCCACCCAGCATCAACGCGGACGGGAACAGGAACATGTTCACCACCGAGTGCTCGAAGCTCATCGCGAAGAACAGCATCACCGGCATCCACATCGCCAGCGCCTTGCCCGGCACCGAGGTGGACAGCATCGCGCCGACCACGCCGGTGGAGACCATCCAGTTGCACAGCACGCCGCGGATGAACAACGTCAGCATGCCGGCCGCGCCATGTGCGGCGTAGCCGACGGTGCGCGACTCGCCGATCGTGCCGAGCTTCTGCCCCACTTCATCCGGTGCCTGGCTGAAGCCGTAGGTGAAGACGATCGCCATCATCACCGCCACGGTCAGCGCCCCGGCAAAGTTGCCGACGAACACCAGCCCCCAGTTGCGCAGCACGCCGGCCACGGTGACGCCAGGGCGCTTGTCCAGCAGCGCCAGCGGCACCAGCGTGAACACCCCGGTAAGCAGGTCGAAACCGAGCAGGTAAAGCATGATGAAGCCGACCGGAAACAGCAACGCGCCGATCAACGGCACGGGTGCCGTTGATCGGCGCGTTGTAGATCACCGTGGCGCGGATGTCCGGACCGCAGGCCGGCTTGAGATGAACCACGGTGATCTACAACGCGCCGATCAACGGCACTCCGGTCTGCACCGAGATGGTGATGGCGAACGCCGCACCCAGGGTCAGGATGGCCCCGGCCATGTAGGCACGGATCAGGGTGTCGCGGGTGGACATGAAGATCTTGGCCTCGCCGGCGTCGATCATCTTCCTGGCAAGGTCGGCGGGAACGATGTAGCCCATGGTCACTTTCCTCGGATGGGGACGCTGCGCACGCGCAGCGAGGGGGAGAGCCGCACAGACGAAAAACGGCGTCCTCCGGTTCGCACCGGAAAGACGCCGTTGTCGGAAGGGCAGGATGACCGCCGTTGGCCGCCTGCCCGTATCAGCTTGTGTGCCGGGCGCGGCTTTGCGCTCGACACAAGCGTCTACGCAAACGCCATGCCAACTGCCGCCGGGACCGGTGAACGGTCTGGATGCATCCGGATATCAACCACTTGGCGGCCGGGGCAGGACACCGCCCGGCGCGCGCCATCGGGACGACGGCCGGCGCGCCTGCCTGCCGATGGTGCAACGCGCACCGATGCGGTGCGGGCGCGAGTCCGCAGCGTTCACCCCAGCAATTCGGCCACCGCAAGGACGCGGCGCGCCACATCGACCAGCTTCAGGTTCTGCTTCATCGCCTGCCGGCGCAGGGCCGCATAGGCATCGGCCTCGCTCATCCCGCGCCTGTCCATCAGCATGCCCTTGGCCTGCTCGACCAGCTTGCGGTCCTGCAGCTTCTGCTGCACGTCCTGCAGCCGCTGGTGCAGCTGCGACTGCCGGGCGAAGCGCGCCTGTGCCACCTGGATGATCGAACGCAACCGCGCCGGCGCCCGTCCATCGACGATGTAGGCGGTGACGCCGGCCTCCACCGCCGCCTGGATCAATGGCTCCTCGTCGTTGGCCGAGAACATGACCACCGGCCGTGGTGCATGCCGCTCCACCAGCGCCAGTTGTTCCAGCACCCCGCACGAAGGCGATTCGACGTCGACGACCAGCACGTCGGGTTGCCGGGCCTGCACCGCCTTGAACAAGGCGTCGCTGCCGACGGCCTCGGGCAATACCTCGTAGCCGGCCGCCGACAGCGCCGCACGCAGGTCACCGCTGTCCTTGCCGGTATCGTCGATGAGCAGAATGCGCAGCATGCCGTGATGGTCGGGCCGGTGGCTTGGTCATCGCCATGTTGCCATGCATCATGAAACGGCGGCGACATGCCGTCGATGGAGGTGGAACGATGCCGTTGTATCCCCTGTTCGCCGACCTGGGTGGGCGCGAGGTGCTGGTGGTCGGGGGTGGCGAGGTCGCCCTGCGCAAGGTCGAGGCGCTGTTGCACGCCGGCGCGCAGGTGGTGGTGAACGCGCACGCGCTGCACCCGGTGCTGGCCGGCTGGCTGGCCGATGGCCGCCTGCGGCGGCGCGATGGCGACTTCGACCCGGCTTGGCTGGACAGCGCCTGGCTGCTGGTGGTGGCCACCGACGATGCCACCTTCAACGCGCAGTTGGCGGCGCAGGCGCACGCACGCGGCATTTTTGCCAACGTGGTGGACGACGCCCGACTGTCCAGCTTCCAGGTACCGGCGCTGGTAGAGCGCGGCACGCTGGTGGTGGCCATTTCCTCCGGCGGCGCCGCGCCCATGCTGGCGCGGCGGCTGTGCGAACGGCTGGAAACCGAGCTTGACCCGGCACTGGGTGAACTGGCCGGCCTGTTTGCCCGTCATCGCGCCGCCATCCGCAGCGCACTGCCGGAGCTGGCGCGGCGCCGCCGCTGGTTCGATGCGGTCATCGATGGTCCGGTGGTGGCGCTGCTGCGCGATGGCCGGCGCGAAGCCGCCGAGACGGCGTTCCTGGCGCAACTGCAGGCCGGCCCGCGAGCCCCGGTGGGCGGCCGTGCCAGCCTGGTCGGCAGCGGCCCCGGCGATCCGGCACAACTGACCCTGGCCGCGCTGCGGGCAATGAAGCTGGCCGATCTGGTACTGCACGACGCCGATGTCGATGCCGCGGTGTTGGCCGTGGCGCGCAAGGATGCCCCGCGCGCAGCGGCACCGCTGGACCCGGACAGCGGCCTGCAGCGCCTGCAGGCCGAGCTGGACGCCGGTCGCCACGTGGTCTGGCTCAAATCCGGCGACGGCTTCCGCCACGGACCATTCGCCGGGCTGGGCGCGGCCCTGAAACACGGCGGCCACATCTGCGAGGTGCACGCCGGCATCGCGTGACCCGGCCCCGCAGCCAGACGCGGGGCCACCCCTCGCGCCAGAGTCGTGCACATCCCGCGCAGGTGCCAGGCTCACCCGGCACGGGGCTTTCGCGGTAATGCCCTGCGAGGCTCGCGCCCCCAGGGTATTGATTCCACTTCGGAAGCAGGAGCCAAGGTGGCTGCTTTTCCCGGCAATGCCGCTTCGCTGCAGGACGCTCCCGACCGGTATCGGGAACGTGGCGCGCACTGGCCGCATCCAATGGGCAAGAAGGAAACCGGCTCTGCCCGGACCACACCCTCCCACTGCCCGGAGAAAACGCCATGTTGCTCATTGCAAGCCTCCCGTTCGCCGCTCCTTTCCCCCACACGCTTGCCGCCGCGACGGTACAGGTGCCCACGCTTGCCCATGCGCTGATCGCCCTTGCCGTCGCCGCCATCGGCGGGCTCGTCCTTGCCACCTACGTACTCCGCGACAGGTTCGCCCCCTGGGCGCTTTCCCTGCTGCATGCCGCCCTGGGTGCGACCGGCTTGCTACTGCTGATTGTTTTGCTCGTGCGTGGAGCGGCATCGCAGCCCGTGCTGATCGGCTTTGCCTTGCTGCTGCTGGCTGCCCTCGGCGGGTTCTTCCTTGCCTCGTTCCACCTGCGCCGGCGCCTGCCGCCCAAGGCCGTGGTGGTGATCCATGCAGGCGTGGCCGTGACCGGCTTCCTGGTCGTGCTGGCGCAGGTGCTGTGACCCATGCGCCACCCCCTGCACCCCGCACTCGTGCATTTCCCGGTCGCCTGCTGGTCGTTGGCCGTCGTGGCCGACTTTGCCGGCCTGTGGTTCGGAGAAATCGCCTGGCGCTGGTCCGGCGGACTGCTCGCGGCGGGATGCGTGCTGGCGCTGGCGGCAATGCTCGCCGGCATGGCGGAACTGCCACGGGTACCGGAGGGCGCCGCGATGGGCGATGCCTGGCGGCACATGGGCGCCATGCTGCTCGCTTTCAGCCTGTTCGTGGTCCGGTTGTTGCTGCGGCTCGATCACCTGCAGCCGCTGCCACCGGACAGGGTTTCGTTCCTGCTCGATGCCGGCGGCTTCCTGGCGCTTGCCGTGGGTGGATGGTTCGGCGGACGCCTGGTCTACGGTCACGGCGTTGGAACCGGCCGATCGTGAGCGATGGCATCCGCGGCCCGCCGCAAGGCATGCGGGGCCCGTCGTCGCCCCGGCGCCACGCACCCGGCATCCGCAACTGGAGGTAGTTCGTGACAAACACCGTTCTCGCACCCGTCGTCCATGAAGGCACGATCGCCGCAATGAAGATCTCCGACCGCATCCGGCTCCGGCTGGAGGCCGCCGGCAGCAGCCACCGCGCCAACGACAACATCGCGGATTTCATCGAGGACGGCGAACTCGACGCGCTGCGCATGGAGGTCGAAGCGCGGATGAAGGAACTGCTGCATGCCCTGGTCATCGATACGGACAACGACCACAACACCGCCGACACTGCGCGGCGGGTGGCCAGGATGTTCATCGACGAGGCGTTCTCCGGCCGCTATCGCGCCGCTCCGGCGGTCACCGCGTTCCCCAACGCGGCGCGGTTCGACGAGCTGATGGTGGTCGGCCCGATGACCGTGCGCAGCGCCTGTTCGCATCACCTGTGCCCGATCATGGGCAGGGTCTGGATCGGGGTCCTGCCGGATGCTTCTTCCGATGTGATCGGCCTGTCCAAGTACGCGCGCCTGTGCGACTGGATCATGTGCCGCCCGCAGATCCAGGAAGAGGCGGTCGTCATGCTCGCCGACGAGCTGGAGCGGCGGATCAAGCCGGATGGCCTGGCAGTGGTGATGGAGGCCAGCCATTTCTGCATGCAATGGCGCGGGATCAAGGACGAACGGTCGCTGATGACCAGTTCGGTCATGCGCGGCGCCTTCCGGCAGGACACCGCCCTGCGCCGCGAATTCCTTTCCCTGATCGGACGAGGTACACGATGAAACCGCCCACCCCGATCGCCGCGCCGGCGGTCAGGCTCGTCGATGGCAGCGGTCGGCCGGTGGAGGTGCTCACGGGCAGGCGCACGCTGTTGGCCTTCTTCCGCGATACCGCCTGCCCGTTCTGCAACTTCCGCATCTTCGAGCTGACCCAGCGCCACCGGGACCTGTCGGCCGCGGGGCTGGAGATCATCGCCGTGTTCTCCGCCACCCCCGACGAAGTCGCGCGGTTCGTCAGGCAGCGCCCGCGCCCGTTCCGCGTCGTCGCCGACCCGACCAACCTTGCCTATCAGGCCTATGGCATCCGGCGCTCCTTCGCCGGGAAACTGCGTGCCGTGTCCGGCAGAACGCGCGAGTGGCTAGCGGGAATGCGCGCCGCCGGCTGGCGGCGGACACTGCGCGGGCTGGGCGGGCTCGGCACCAGCAACATCCTCCCCGCCGATTTCCTCATCGACGAATGCGGCTGCATCCGCGACGTCCATCATGGTCAGGACGCCGGGGACCATATTCCGTTCGAACACATCGAACGTTTCCTTGCCCGTCCCACCCCCGCCGGACAATGAGGCCGCAAGCCATGTCCTTTCCGTCTGAAGCCCCCGCCCCCCGGATTCCGTCCTGCATGCCGGACGCCGGGCTCGTCGCCCGCGCCGTGCTTGGCGATGGCGCCGCATTCGAAGCCATCATGCGGCGCCACAACCGCATGCTGTTCCGAACCGCGCGCAGCATCGTCAAGGACGATGCCGAAGCCGAGGATGTCGTGCAGGAAGCCTATCTCGCCGCCTGGCGGTCACTGGGCCGCTATCGCGCGGAAAGCAGGCTCTCGACCTGGCTGGTGCGCATCGCGGTCAACGAGGCGCTGCGGCGGCAACGACGCAAAAGCGCGCAGATCATTCCGCTGGAGGCTGTCATGACCCATCCGGACCCCGGCACCCGGGCCTTCCTGGCCGACGAGCCCGGCCGCGAACCGGAGCAGCTGGCCATGCGCACGCAGATGCGCAGGTTGATGGAAAAACGCATCGACCTGCTTCCGAACGCATTCCGTACCGTGTTCATGCTGCGTGCGGTCGAGGAGATGAGCGTGGAGGAGGTCGCCCAGATACTGGAGATCCCCGAGGCCACCGTTCGTACCCGCCTGTTTCGCGCCCGTGGCCTGCTGCGGGAGGGGCTGGCACGGGAAATGGACCATGCGCTCGACGACGCCTTTGCGTTCGACGGCGCCCGATGCGATCGGGTCGTCGCCGCCGTACTGGCGGCGGCGCGCGCCGAAGGCCTCCACCGCTGACATCCGGCGCGTCCATGCGCCCCAGCCTACGGGCTGGCTCCATCATGTAACCCGGCAGTCCTGCCGGGCTCTTCCGAAGGGAGAAGGAACATCCGGAAGTCCGCGCCAACCGGGTCCGGCGGTTGGCGGAAGGGGTCACGCCATCAGCTGGACAGGTGCTCGATGGCGGCGACGCTGCCGAGGCGGTCGCCGAGGGTGCGCAGCAGGGCCAGGCGGTTGCCGCGCAGGGCCGCGTCGTCGGCGTTGACCATCACGTTGTCGAAGAACGCGTCCACCTGCGGGCGCAGGCGGGCGAGGCGGCCGAGCACGGCCACGTAGTCCTTCCGCGCCAGCGCGGCGCCGGTGTCGTCGATGGCGGCGGCGACGGCTTCGGCCAGTTCGCTCTCGGCCGGCTCGCGCAGCAGCGCCGGATCGACCTGCCCCGGAATCCCGCCCTCGGCCTTGCGCAGGATGTTGCGGATGCGCTTGTTGGCCGCGGCCAGCGCTTCGGCCTCCGGCAGCTGGGCGAAGGTGCCGATGGCGTCGATGCGGCGGTCGAAGTCGTACAGCGATGACGCCCGCAACTCGGCTACAGCATTGAAATGCGTAGCTGGCACACCCTTGTCGGCGTAGTAACCGCGCAACCGGTCAACGACAAAGTCGTATACCTCCGCGAGTTCCTTATTAGTGAACTCGGAGCTGCCCTCTTGCGAAACCTCCACTTTTGCGCCCTTTGACGCTGCATTCATCGCGGCCTCTACCTTGCGGGCAGCAGTCGTAGTAGCGACATCTTCATTGATGCGTGAATACGCTTCGTGGATGAGGACCTTCAGGTCCAGATCAAACCCCGACTCGATGATCGTCCGCGCCAACCCCAGCGCATTGCGCCGCAGCGCGAACGGGTCCTTGTTGCCGGTCGGCTTCAAGCCGGCGGCGAAACCGCCGGCCAGTGTGTCCAGCCGCTCGGCGATCGCCAGCACCTTGCCGAGATTCGATGCGGCGATGTCATCGGCGGCGAAGCGCGGCTGGTAGGCCTCGTCGATGGCCAGCGCGACGGCGGGCGATTCGCCGCCGGCCACGGCGTAGTGGCGGCCGGCGATGCCCTGCAATTCCGGGAATTCGTTGACCATGCGCGACTGCAGGTCGTTCTTCGCCAGTTCGGCGGCGCGCCGGGCCTGCACCGGGTCGGCGCCGAACTGCGGGGCGATGGCCTGCGCCAGCGCGCTCACGCGCTGCACCTTGTCGGCGACGCTGCCGAGCTTGGCCTGGTAGGTGACGGTCTTCAGGCCGTCGCCCATCGCCACCAGTCCCTGCTTGAGGTCCTCGTCGAAGAAGAATTTGGCATCGGAGAACCGCGGGCGGATCACCCGCTCGTAGCCCTTGGCGACTTCGGCCACGTCCTTCGACTCGATGTTGGCGATGCCGATGAACTTCTCGGTCAGCTTGCCGCCGGCATCGAGCACCGGGAAGAACTTCTGGTTGACCTCCATCGTCTCGACCAGCGCTTCCTGCGGCACGGCGAGGAACTCGCGCTCGAAGCTGCACAGCACCGCCGCCGGCCATTCGACCAGGTTGACCACCTGTTCGAGGTTGTCGTCGGTGATCCGGGCGACGCCACCGGCCTTCGCGGCGGCGGCATTGACCTCGGCGAGGATGCGCTCGCGGCGGGCGTCGGCATCGACCAGCACGTTGGCCGCCTTCAACGACTCGACATAGTCGTCCGGCGTGCTCAGCCACACCTGCTTGTCGGCCATGAAGCGATGGCCGCGGCTCATGCGGTCCGACCGCAGGCCGAGCAGCTCGGCCGGCACCACATCCTTGCCGTGCAGCAGCACCAGCCAGTGCACCGGGCGGGCGAAGCCGTATTCGTGCGCGCCCCAGCGCATCGGCTTGGGGATCGGCATCGCGGCGATGGCTTCGCGCAGGATCTCCGGCAGCAGCTCGGCGGTGCGCGCGCCCGGCTTCACCGAGCGCAGCACGAAGCGCTCGCCCTTGGCGTCGGTGGCGCGCTCCAACTGTGTCCAGTCGATCCCGGCCTTGGCGGCGAAGCCCTGCAGTGCCTTGGTCGGCTGGCCGTCGGCGTCCAGCGCGATGTTGACGTAGGGACCGAACACTTCCGAATGCTGTTCGGGCTGCTCGGTTTCCACGCCCGGCAGCAGCACGGCGAGGCGGCGCGGGGTGGACAGCGGCTTGGCGTCGCCACGCTCGAAGGCGATACCGCGCCTGGCCAGCCCGTCGATCACGCCATCGAAGAATGCCTGCGCCAGCCCCGGCAGCGCCTTGACCGGCAACTCTTCCACACCCAGTTCGATCAGTAGCGGCTGCATGCTCATGCCTGCACCTCCTTGGCAGCCACCGCTTCCAGGCGCTTGGCCTCGTACAACTTGGCGACCGCCTGCGCCAGCGCGCGCACGCGCAGGATGTAGCGCTGGCGCTCGGTCACGCTGATGGCGCGGCGGGCGTCGAGCAGGTTGAACGAATGGCTGGCCTTGCACACCTGCTCGTAGGCCGGCAGCGGCAGGCCGACCTCGACCAGCTTCTGCGCCTCGGCCTCGCAGGCGTCGAAGCGGTGGAACATTTCTTCCACGTCGGCGTGCTCGAAGTTGTAGGTGCTCTGCTCCACCTCGTTCTGGTGGTAGACGTCGCCGTAGGTGACCGCGGTGCCGTCCGGGCCGTAGGTCCAGATCAGGTCATACACGTTGTCGCAGTTCTGCAGGTACATGCACAGGCGTTCCAGGCCGTAGGTGATCTCGCCCAGCACCGGCTTGCACTCCAGGCCGCCGGCCTGCTGGAAATAGGTGAACTGGGTGACTTCCATGCCGTTGAGCCAGACTTCCCAGCCCAGCCCCCATGCACCGAGGGTCGGCGACTCCCAGTTGTCCTCGACGAAGCGCAGGTCGTGCACCAGCGGGTCGATGCCCAGCGCCTTGAGCGAACCGATGTACAGGTCGAGGATTTCGGGGGGCGCCGGCTTCAGCACGACCTGGTACTGGTAATAGCGCTGCAGGCGGTTGGGGTTCTCGCCGTAGCGGCCGTCGGTGGGGCGGCGCGACGGCTGCACGTAGGCGGCGTTCCAGCTTTCCGGGCCGATCGAGCGCAGGAAGGTGGCCGGGGGTGGCCGGGTGGAAGGTGCCGGCGCCCACTTCCAGGTCCAGCGGCTGGATCAGCACACAGCCCTGCTTCGCCCAGTAGTCGTTGAGGGTCTGGATCAGGCCCTGGAAAGTGATCGGAACGGTGGGAGTCGCGGACATGCTGCCTGGGCCGTACGGAGGGGTGCGCTAGTATAGCGAGCGACCACATGGCGGCCGCGCCAGCAAGGAGTTTCAGGTGGAACAGCAGGCCGCGCACAGCGCCCCCACCCCGCCCGTCCCGGTAGCCATCACTCCGGGCCGGCTGCAGTTTTCCAACGTCGCCGCGGCGCTGCTGGGCGACGGGCTGGTGGCCGCGCACGACCAGGAACGCATCCGCTTCTCCGCGCAGGGCGCGCGCAACGCCAGCGAGGTGCACCCGCTGGTGCTGCTGGCCAACCTCAAGCTGGCCGCCGCGCCGCCGGCTTCCGGCGAGCTGGGGCTGGAGCGGCTGACCGAGTGGCTGGCCGCGCGCACCGGTACGCCCTACCTGCGCATCGACCCCACCCGGGTCGACGTGGCCGGTGCCACCGCGGTGGTGTCGCACGCCTACGCCCGCCGCCACCGCATCCTGCCGCTGGCGGTGGACGCCGAGCGCGTGCTGGTGGCCACCAGCGAGCCGCTGGCGCGCGACTGGCTGCCGGACCTGCAGCACCTGGCGCGGCGGCGGATCGACATCGTGCTGGTCAACCCGCTGGACCTGCACCGCTATTCGATGGAGTTCTTCGGCGTCACCCGCTCGGTGCGCGGCGCGCGCGGCGACGTGCGCGGCGAAGGCAACGGCACCCTGCCCAGCTTCGAGCAGCTGGTGGAGCTGGGCCGCGCCGGCGACGTCAACGCCGACGACCACCACATCGTCAGCATCGTCGACTGGCTGCTGCAGTACGCCTACGAGCAGCGCGCCAGCGACATCCACCTGGAGCCACGCCGCGACATGGGCCGGGTGCGGTTCCGCATCGACGGCGTGCTGCACAAGGTGTTCGAGCTGCCGCCGGCGGTGATGACCGCGGTGGTCAGCCGCATCAAGGTGCTCGGGCGCATGGACCTGGCCGAGCGCCGGCGGCCGCAGGACGGGCGCATCAAGACCCGCTCGCCGGGTGGGCGCGAGGTGGAAATGCGCCTGTCCACCATGCCCACCGCGTTCGGCGAGAAGTGCGTGATGCGCATCTTCGACCCGGACGCGGCGTTCAAGAGCATCGAGCAGCTCGGCTTCAGCCCCGAGGAAGCGGCCGGCTGGAACGAACTGGTGTCGCGCCCGCACGGCATCGTGCTGGTCACCGGCCCGACCGGCTCGGGCAAGACCACCACCCTGTATTCCACGCTCAAGCGGCTGGCCACGCCGGACGTGAACGTGTGCACGGTGGAGGACCCGATCGAGATGATCGCGCCGGAGTTCAACCAGATGCAGGTACAGGCCAACATCGACCTGGACTTCGCCGCCGGCGTGCGCACCCTGCTGCGGCAGGACCCGGACATCATCATGATCGGCGAGATCCGCGACCTGGAAACCGCGCAGATCGCCGTGCAGGCCTCGCTGACGGGCCACCTGGTGCTGGCCACGCTGCACACTAATGATGCGACCTCGGCCGTGACACGCCTGGTGGACATGGGGGTCGAGCCTTTTCTGCTGGCGTCGTCGCTGCTGGGCGTGCTGGCGCAGCGGCTGGTACGCACCCTGTGCCCGCACTGCAAGCGCGCCGACGTGCCCGACGACGTGGATTGGGCACCACTGCGTGATGCCGATGAGGCATTACCTGATGCCATCCACGCCTGTGCGCCGGTGGGTTGCCTGGAGTGCCGGCGCACCGGCTACATGGGCCGCGTCGGCCTGTACGAGCTACTGCCGCTTGGGCCGAAGCTGCGCTCGCGGATCACCGCCGACATGGACCTGGCCGGTTTCCACCGCGCCGCGCGCGGCGAAGGGCTGCGCACGCTGCGCCGCGCCGGGCTTGAAAAGGTGGCAGCCGGGCTGACTACAATCGAGGAAGTCCTGTCAGTCCTGCCTCCCACGGAATGAAGCCCCTGCCGTTCCTGATCGTCGAAACCGGGCAACCGTTCCCGACCCTGCGCCGCTACGGCCGCTTCCCGCACTGGATCCGCGTGGCCGCCGGGCTGGAGGAAGCCGAGACGGTCACGGTCGACGTCGAGCACGGTGAAGCGCTGCCGGCGCGTGAGGGTTTCGCCGCCACGATCGTCACCGGTTCTGCCGCCTTCGTCACCGACCGCGCCGAGTGGAGCGAGCGCAGCGCCGGCTGGCTGCGCGAGGCCGCCCACGCCGGCATGCCGCTGCTGGGCATCTGCTATGGCCACCAGCTGCTGGCGCATGCGCTGGGCGGGCAGGTGGACTACAACCCGGCCGGGCGCGAATCCGGCACCATCCGCCTCGACCTGGACCCGGCCGCCCACGCCGACCCGCTGTTCTCCGGCCTGCCGGCCAGCTTCCCGGCGCAGGCCACCCATCTGCAGACCGTGCTGCGCGCGCCGGAAGGCGCCACCGTGCTGGCACGCTCGGCGCAGGACCAGTGCCATGCCTTCCGCTGGGGCGAGAACGCCTGGGGCATGCAGTTCCACCCCGAATTCGCCACCCACCACATGCGCGGCTACGTGCGCGCCCGCGCCGACTGCATCGCCCGCCACGGCGGCTGCGCCCGCAGCGTGGCCCGCCAGGTCACCGCCGCGCCGCAGGCCCGGCAGTTGCTGCGCCGCTTCGTGCGCCACGCCCGCGGCCACGTCTGACGGCGGTACGGGGCCGCCCCCGCACCGGGGTGCTTCCTGCCATGCTCCGCGCGCTCCCTCGTTCCCCGTCCCTCTTCACTACGTCCCTCGCCTTTCGGGCGATAATCCGCGCGCACCGGCGCCGTGCCGGCAACCTCCCCGTTTCGGAATTGCAATGAGCGATATTCGCAAGGTGCCGGCCGCTGCCGGCGCGCAGTGGCTGCTGGACGCGTTTTCCCTGTTCCGCCGCGCGCCACTGCAGCTGGCCATGCTGGGCGTGGCGTGGATGCTGGTCACTACCCTGATCCTGCTGCTGGCGCAGGCGCTGCCGGGTTGGCTGGGGTTGGCCGTGCAACTGCTGTCGTTCGCGGTCGGGCCACTGATGTTCGGCGGCATGCTGTGGGCGGTAAGCGAAATCGACCAGGGCCGCCCGGCGCTGCCCACCCACCTGCTGCAGCCCATCCGCGACCGCCGCGTCTCGCACCTGCTGGTACCGCTGGCGGTGCAGTTCATCGCCGTGCTGCTGCTGGGCACGCTGCTGTTCTCGCTGATCGGCCGCGAGGGCTTCGGCGCCTTCAGCGAAGTCATGGTGAAGATGCAGCAGTTGCAGCAGTCGGGCCAGCAGATCAGCCAGGAGGAGGCATTGGCGCTGGTGGCCGGCATCCCGGTCAAGCGCATCGCGCTGTGGGTGCTGATCGGCCTGGTCACCTTCATCGCGCTGAGCATGGCCATGTTCACCCAGCCGGCGCTGGTGATGTTCGACCGCCACAGCGGCATGCACGCACTGCGCATGAGCCTGCAGGGCTGCGTCGAGAACTTCCGCGCGATGGCGGTGTTCATGGTGCTGGGCATGATCGCCACGCTGTGCATCTACTTCGTGGTGATGGTACTGATGCAGGTGGCGCTGCTGCTGGCCGGCCCCGGCGCGGCGGCGCTGGTGATGCAACTGGCGGTGACCACGGTGATCATGCCGTTGTACGTCGGCTCGGTGTACGCGGCGTGGAAGCAGATGTTCGCGCACCGCGGGCGGCCGGTGCCGCCGCCTGTGACCGGCCACGTCTTCGAGGCCTGATGACCCTCGGGGTGTGCCGACCCGCGGTCGGCACCCGCCAATCACGACTCCGGAACCACCGGCTTGCGGGGCACCAGCCAGCGTGCGGCGTGGATGCCCAGTTCGTAGAGGAAACACATCGGGATCGCCAGCATCAGTTGCGACACCACGTCCGGCGGGGTCAGCACCGCGGCCACCACGAAGATGCCGACGATGGCGTAGCCGCGCCCCTCGCGCAGCTGCTGCGGCGACACCCAGCCCAGCAGCACCAGGATCACCATCGCCACCGGCAGCTCGAAGCTGGCGCCGAAGGCGAAGAAGATCGCCAGCACGAAGTCCAGGTAGGCACCGGCGTCCGGGGTGATGGCGATGACGTCCGGCCGGAACGTGGTCAGGAAGTGGAACACCGCCGGCAGCACCAGGAAATAGGCGAACGCGCAGCCGGCGTAGAACAGCGTCACCGCCGAAGCCAGCAACGGCAGCGCCAACCGCTTCTCGCGTGCGTACAGGCCGGGCGCGACGAACGCCCACGCCTGGTACAGCACGACCGGCAGGGCCCAGGCGTGGGCGTTCGTGGCGCCAGGCCTCTACCGGCACGAACGCCCACGCCTGGTACAGCAGCCACGGCATCGCGATGAACAGCGCGGTGAAGAAGGTCAGCTTGAGCGGGGCGAAAAACGCACCGGCCGGGTTGATGGCGATCATCGACTGCCCGGCGGGCAGCTGCGATATCAGCGGTGTGGCCAGGTGGCTGTAGAGCACGCGCGAGAACGGCAGCAGCGCCAGCAGCACCACGCCGAGCCCCAGCAAGCCACGCATCAGCCGCGCGCGCAGTTCGATCAGATGTTCGATCAGCGGGCTCTCGCCCGGGCCGGCATCGCTCATGGCGTCCGCTCCCCTGCGGTGGGCGGTGTCTCCGCTTCCGCCTGCGGTGCCGCGGCGGCGGCTTCATCCGGGACGCCGCCGGCTGCCTCGCCTGCCGGTGCAGGCATCGCTTCGCCACCGGGCCCTTCGGCCGCTTCGACATCCCGGCGCAGCACCTCGGCCTGCTGCTGTACCTGCCGGGTGCCGTCGCGCACGTCCTGCTCGGCCTGCTGCATCGACTGGCGCACGGCATCCAGGTTGCGCTTGAGCTCCTCGGCATGCAGCTCGCGCTCCAGCTCCTGTTTCACCGAATCCCACTGGTTGCGGGCACGGCGCACCCACAGCCCGGCGAAGCGCGCCGCCTTGGGCAGGCGCTCCGGGCCCAATACCACCAATGCCACCACCGCGATCAGCAGCAGCTCGCTGAAACCGATGTCGAACACGCCCGAACCCCGGGGTCAGCGCGCTTCGCGGTCGTGCTCGGCCTGCGTGTCGCGGCTCTTGTCGGCGCCGCGCGACTCGTCGCCCAGCTGCGCGGCGGGCTTGTCTTCCTCGCGCATGCCCTTCTTGAACTCCTTGACCGCATTGCCCAGATCCTTGGCACCGCTCGTCAGCCGCTTGGTGCCGAACACCAGCACGACGATGACCAGCACGATCAACCAGTGCCAGATGCTGAAACTGCCCATGATCCGCTCGCGTTATCCAGTAGGAGGCCGGTGAGCATAACCCACCCCGCCTCGATGAATGCCCTGCCGAAGGTCAGTTGCCGTCATCCAGCGACTCGGTGCGGATCTCGCCCTCGGACACCGGCTGGAAGCCCTGCTGCGGCGCGTTTTCGGCCGGCGTGGCCTGCAGCGGCTGGGTGACGGCGCCGTTGCCGGCCTGCGGCTGCGGCGCACCGGACACGGTGACCGGCTGCGCGCGGGGTGCCGTCGATTCGGCCGCAGTGCCGCCCTGGGTACCGCGCTTCTCGCGCGCGGCATAGGTGGATTCCTCCAGGCGGTCGCGGAAAGCGACCACGTCGGCCGACGGCGCCGTGGTCAGCCGGCCCTCCAGGATCATCCGCGGGGTGATGCCCTGGCCATAGGCGTCGAGGTTGGCGGCATCGTCGATGGACAGCACCGCGCCATCCAGTGCCACGCCGGCGAACAGGCCGCGGGCGCGCGACCACGACCAGATCTCGGCCTTGAGCTGGCCGTCGGTGGCGGCCGCGGCGCTGCGCCCGACCGGGCCGGCGGCCACGCCGGCGTCGGCGCCGAGGGTGAACTTGCCGTTGACGATGTTGTCCAGGCTGCGGTCGTTGCGGAACACCAGAATCACGTCGGAGGACTGCACGCCGGCCTGGAAGCCGATGCTGCCGCCGGTGAGCTTGACGAACACCGGGTTGGACCAGCTGCCGTCGCTGCCCTTGACCGACATCAGGCCGTGGCCGCGGCGGCCGCCGATCACCAGCCCGGCCTTGATGGTGTCGGGGATGACCAGGATCGCGCGGCCTTCGTCGAGCAGCTTGTCGGGAATGGCCTGCTCGGGGATCTCCTGGATCTCGCCAAGCACGCGCACGGCGTTGCGGGCGCGCTGGTCTTCCTGCGGCCCGGCCACGGCGCTGGCGGACAACAGGCTGGCGGACAACAGCAACACGAGGCACGGCAGGCGGCGCATGGCAGGCTCCAGAAGTCGATGCACGGAAAGATAAAGCAAGTGCCCGAAATTAGTAACGCGGCGATGAATCGCCAGTGAGCGGATCCGGGCCGCGATTGCCGCGGTGAATCGCCGCGATCGCCAGCGTGGCGTCGCCGCCGTCGCCCGCACCTGCGAGAATGCACACATGTCCGACGCACCCACCACCGCGCTGCTCGCGGTCAACCTAGGCACGCCCGAGACACCCACCGCAGCGGCGGTGCGTCGTTACCTCGCCGAATTCCTCGGCGACCCGCGCGTGGTTTCCATCCCCCCGCTGCTGTGGAAGCCGCTGCTGCACGGGCTGATCCTGCCGCTGCGCGGCGGCCGCTCGGCGCACAAGTACGCGCAGGTGTGGCTGCCGGAAGGCTCGCCGCTGGCGGTGTACACCCGGCGCCTGGCCGAGGCGATGCAGCGCGAGCTGCCGCATTGGCGGGTGCGCGACGCGATGCGCTATGGCCAGCCGGCGCTGCGGCCGGCCTTGGACGCGCTGGCCGGCGAAGGCATCGAGCGCATCGTGGTGCTGCCGCTGTACCCGCAGTATTCGACCACCACCACCGCCTCGGTCGAGGACCTGGTGCGGGACTGGCAGGCCCATCATCCGCAGGTGGAAGTGCGCACGATCCACGACTATGCCGACGACCCGCGCTGGGTGGCGGCGGTGGCCAATTCGATCCGCGATTACTGGCAGCGGAATGGCCGCGGCGACCGGCTGGTGTTCTCCTTCCACGGCATCCCGCAGCGGCTGGCCAATGCCGGCGACCCCTATCCGCAGCGCTGCGAAGCCAGTGCGCGCGCGATCGCCGCGGCGCTGGAACTGGGCGAGGACGACTGGCAGCTGGCCTACCAGTCGCGTTTCGGCCGCGAGCGCTGGCTGCAGCCCTATGCCGAGCCGACGCTGTGGGCGCTGGCCGAGGGCGGCGCGAAGACCCTCGACGTGGCCTGCCCCGGCTTCGCCACCGACTGCCTGGAAACGCTGGAGGAAGTGGCACTGGGCTTCACCGCCAGCGTGGCCCGGCACGGCGCGACGATGCGCTACATCCCCTGCCTGAACGACGCCCCGGCCCACGCCCGCGCGCTGGCCGCGCTGGCGCAAGACGCGTGACCATCACGTTCGCGCTGGACCTCGGCGGGCTGCACGTGGCCGGCCTGCGCACCGGCACGCCCGGCGGCCTGCCGGTGCTGGCCCTGCATGGCTGGCTGGACAATGCGGCCAGCTTCCTGCCGCTGGCCGGCCACTTGCCGGAGCTGGACTGGGCGCTGCTCGACCTGCCGGGCCACGGCCTGAGCGGGCACCTGCCCGCCGACGCCGCCTACACCATGCCGCAGGCGATCGCGCAGACGCTGGCGATCATGGACGCGCTGGGCTGGGAACGTTGCGTGCTGCTCGGCCACTCGATGGGCGCGGCCATCGCCAGCCTGGCCGCCGCGGTGGCCCCGCAACGGGTGCGGGCGCTGGTCTGCATCGAGGCGCTCGGCGGGCTGGCCGCACCGGCCGGTGAAACCGTTACCCGGCTGCGCGCGCACATGGCCGCGCTGGCGACGCTGGGCGACAAGCAGCTGCGCGTGTTCACCGACCTGGCCGCGCCGGTGCGCGCACGGATGCAGGCCAACCAGTTGTCCGAAGCCTCGGCGCGGCTGCTGGTCGAACGCGGCGTGCGCCCAGTCGCGGGCGGCTGGAGCTGGTGCAGCGATCCACGGCTGATGCTGCCGACCGCAGTGCGCATGACCGAGCCGCAGGTGCGCGACGTGATCGCCGCCATCGAATGCCCGGCGCAAGTGATCTACGCCACGCCGGCACAGGCGTATTTCCCCGAACCGGAACGCAGCCAGCGCGCCGCTCTGCTACGCCGTGGCCGCCTGCACACCCTGCCCGGCCATCATCACCTGCACATGGACCAGCCCGGGGCGGTGGCGGCGCTTGTCCGCGACTTCCTGTCGCCCGGATGCGCCGCGTAGGTGCCGGACTTGCGCCCGGCACGGGCATCATCGGAAGGCCCCGGCGGGGCAAGCCCCGCCGCTACGTAAGCAATTGCCGCAGCGTCGCCTTGAGCCTGCGCCCTTCCGCGCGCAGGTAGTCGCGCTCGGCGCGCCACTGCGGGAAACGCGCTTCCACCTCGGCCCAGAACGCCGGCGAGTGGTTGGCCTGCAGCAGATGGCACAGCTCGTGGACCAGCACGTACTCGAACGCCGAGGGGCGGGCCAGCGCCAGTGCCAGGTCCAGCGCCAGCGAGCCGTCCGGCGCCAGCGAACCCCATTGCGAGGACATCACCTTCAGCCGCAACCGCGCCGGCGCACGCGGCAACCCCGGTAGGTAGCCGGGCAACCAGCGGCCGACGTCGGCGCGCATCCGCGCTTCGAGGAATTCGCGCAAGGCGCGCCGGAACGCCGCGTCGCCGGCCCTTGCCGGCAGCTGGACGACGATGCCGCCGGCATCGGCCTCGACGCGGGCAAAGCGCCCTTCCTGCCAGCGCACCGGCAACAGTTCGCCGCGCAGTGGCAGCAGCCCCGGTTCACGCAGTGCCAATGACGGTGCCAGATGGTCGCCCTGCAACCGCGCCAGCTGCTGCTGCAGCCATTGCCGGTGTTCCAGCAGGAAGCGTTCGCCCGCCACCAGGCTCGCCCGCAGCGGCATCGTCAGCCGCGCGCCGCGCTCGTCCACGCTGAGCTTGAGCCTGCGCGCGCGCGGGTCGCGCACGCGCAGCACCTCGATCTCTGCATCGTCCAGCCGCAACCGCACCGTATCGCGCTGGATCGACGGCGCGGCGGGGGCGGACAGTAAGCGGCGGAGCAGCGAGGTCATGGCCTCAGCATACGACGGGGCCACAAGCTTGTAGGAGCGACGCGAGTCGCGACCGGGCTTTACCGGGAAAGCTGGTCGCGACTCGCGTCGCTCCTACAGGTGAGTGGGTTCAGTTATCCGCCTTGCTCAACTTGAACGCCTGCTCCAGCAGCAGGAACAGCCGGCGGATCTCGCCGCTCTGCAGCGCGAAGCGTGCGTCCAGCTCGGCGCGGCGACCTTCCTCATCGATGTGTTCGAGCTGGTCCAGCGCGCCATCAAGGAACTTGAGCTTGCGCACGATCAGGTCGTCACCGAGCACGAAGGACAGGTTGTCCTCGAACACCAGCGCCAGCTTGGTGACCTGCTTGCCGGCATCGAGGTGCTTGTCGATCTCGTCGCAGCGCAGCTCCTGGTGCTGGCACTTGACCACCGCGCCGCCCTCGGCCGGGTCCTTCATTTCGCACTCTTCGCCCAGGTTCAGGCCCTCGGGCAGCGGTTCGCCGGCGATCCATGCGGTCAGGATCGAACGCGGCGCGACCTCGGCGTTCAGCGGCATCGCCGGGAAGCTTCCGAGCAGCCCGCGGATGTCGCTCATCACGTTCTCACCGGTCTTGCGGCTGGAGCTGTCCACGGCGACGTAGCCGTGCTGCAGGTCGAGAAAGGCGTCGGTGCGCGAACTCTTGACGAAGGCGCGCGGCAGCAGTTCATGCAGCAGGTCGTCCTTCATCCGCTTGCGCTCGCGGCCGCCGGGCTTGCGCCCTTCCTTCTCCTCGATCTCCTCGAGCTTGCGCGCCAGCAGGTCGTTGACCACCGCACCGGGCAGGATTTTCTCCTCGCCGCCGACGGTGAGCCACAGCGCGTCGCCGATGCGGTGCGAGAACTGGGTTTTTTCCTCGCGCCCGAACGGCGAGATAAAGCCACGCGAGGTCATTTCCAGCGGACCGACCGGCTTGAGCACCACGTGCGGCAGCAGGGTATCGACTTCGGAAAAATCAACGGAAGTGGGGAAGCGGAACAGCGTCAGATTCTTGAAAAACATTTAATTGAAAGGCCGGAAATGAGGGATTGGGGAAAGGGAAATGGGGGCTGTCCCCTTCTCCCTTCGGGAGAAGGTGCCCGGAGGGCGGGTGAGGGGCGAACGGAATCAGTGATGGTGAACTACTGGACTCCGTTCGCCCCTCACCCCAACCCCTCTCCCGCCGGGAGAGGGGCTTCTGGTTCTTCCTGCTTCTCGCCACCGGCCAACCACGCATGTGCATCCGGCAGCGGCGCATCATCGCGGCGCCCAAGCGCCATGAAGTCGAACAGGTTGGGATCGGCCAGCTGCGAGGGGCGGATGTCGCCCAGCGCGCGCGAAATCTGCTCGATGCGGCCGGGGTGGTCCTTCTCCCACTGCCGCATCATCAGCCCCACCTGTTTGCGCTGCAGGTTCTCCTGGCTGCCGCACAGGTTGCACGGAATGATCGGGAAGCGGCGCGCCATCGCGTACTCGATGATGTCGCTCTCGCGCACATAGGCCAGCGGGCGGATCACCACGTGCCTGCCGTCATCGCTGCGCAGCTTGGGTGGCATGCCGGAGAGCTTGGCGTGGTGGAACAGATTCATGAAGAACGTGGCCACCATGTCGTCGCGGTGGTGGCCCAGCGCGATCTTGGTGAAGCCATGCTCCTCGGCGTAGCTGTACAGCGCGCCGCGACGCATGCGCGAGCACAGCGAACACATGGTCCTGCCCTCCGGAATCACCCGGCTGACCACCGAATAGGTGTCCTGCTCGATGATGTGGAACGGCACGCCGAGGTCGCGCAGATACTCCGGCAGCACATGCTCGGGAAAGCCGGGCTGCTTCTGGTCCAGGTTCACCGCCACCAGCTCGAACGGCACCGGCGCCTTCCTCTGCAACTGCAGCAGGATGTCGAGCAGGGTGTAGCTGTCCTTGCCGCCGGACAGGCACACCATGACCTTGTCGCCAGCCTCGATCATGCCGAAATCGGCGATGGCCTGGCCAACCTGGCGGCGCAGGCGCTTGGCCAGCTTGTGCTGCTCGCGCTCGGCCACGCGCGGGTCGCGGGCACTGCGAACGGGGTCGGGAAGGGGGATGACGGCATTCATTCGTGCATTCTAACTGGCTTGGCAGCGACGCCTCGCCGTGGCCGACAGCGTGTATCCTCGATTCTCGTGGAAACCATGACGCCCGCCGAGACCAGCCAGCGCATCGCCGAACTGCGGGCCGAACACCGCGGTCTGGACGAACGCATCGCGCAGCTGGCCGCCAACCCGGACGACGACCTGGAAGCCAAGCGGTTGAAGAGGCGCAAGCTGCAACTCAAGGACTGCATCGCCAGACTGGAAAGCATGCTGATACCGGACGAACCGGCCTGACAGCCGGCAATGCTTCGAGCGGTTCAGGAGCAGGTTGAGGCCGTTGCTGCCGGCACCACTTCCTTTGTTCCGGAGGCACAGCGCGCAGCTTCAAGCGCCTTCAATGCCCCCACCGTGTAATGGTTGTGTTCGCCAAACTGCTGCGCATAGGCCGAATGAGCGTACTGCAACAATGGCAATGCGTCAGCATGACGGCCACTGTGCGTGAACAGCTCGGCCAAGCCCACCTCCACTTCGAGCGTGTGCGGGTTCTCCGCCCCCAGCACCGCCACTGAACCTCGATACACGCTATCCAGCAACTTGCCCGCCTGCTCATGCTGCGCCAGCGCGACCAGGTTCATCCCGTGCAGGTACGACACGCGCAGCCAGGTGGGACTGGAACTGTCGCCCAATGCGGCGAAGTCCTCCCTTATCCGGGAAAACTGCGCTTCGGCCTGCTGGAAGCGACCGGCACGGCTGTGCAGCACGGCCAGATTGGTACGGGTCTTCATCAACTCGTTGCGATCATTCGGGTTCACCCGCAATTGCGCCGCTATCGCGCCTTCGCATGCCGGCAAACCGGCATCGTATTGCTCGCGCCATATGTGCCAGTAACAACTCGCCCTGTGCGAAAGCAGGGTGGTTTCCGGGTCGGCGAGGTCCAGCCCGCGCCGCAGCGCGTCGGTTCCTTCGATGAGCCGCCGGGCTTCCTCGAAACGGGAATCATCGACAAGGTCGGCAGCCAGCTGGTAGCGCGCCCGCTGCGTGCGGGTGTCATGCGGGCCGAGGTGTTTCTCGAACAACCCGACCGCGATGCGCTCCTGCTCTATTGCCCGACCGATATGCATGGCCTCGCCATATACCCGGCCAATGCTCATGCGCACAGTGGCTTCGACCACCGGCTGATCACGCAAACGCACATCCACATTCGCGGCAGCGTGTTCGACGGCTTCGTGAATGGTCAGTTCACGGCCACTGTTCAACGCATAAGGCGACGCCACGCCCAACACGTCCTGATTGAAAAAGCGATTGACCGCATCGGCAATGGCCGCGTGTTCCTGCGCCACCTGTGTGGCGGCCACCAGCGCATCACGGGCCTGCTGCACCCGCCACTGCTGCCAAAGCGAAATCAGCAAAAATGCACCCAGCACCACCATGCTTGCCAGCATCCAACCACGGCGCCGCTTCAACTCCAGCAGTTGCCGGCTCTGCCGCTCCACCGCTTCGGTACGGAAACGCTCCCGCTCAAGTCCCGCCCAATCGCCCGGGGGTGGTTCAGGCTCCCCCTCTCCGGGCTGGGTTGCCGTTGCCGCCGTGAACTGGGCCGGACCATTGAGCCGGTAGCCATATCCATGGACTACCCGCAGGACTTCGCCCGATGGCCCCAGCGCCGCGCGCAGGCGGCTGATGGCCTTGGCCAACGAGTTCTCCGCCACCACCCGCCCCGGCCAACCGGCTTGCAACAGCTCCTCCTTGGCCACCACCTCACCAGCATGTTCCAGCAGATATTTCAGGATCTCGTGGCTACTGCGTTCCAGCGTGCGCGCTTGCCCACCCACGACCAACCGGCCCTCGGTTTCATGCAATTCGGCATCGGCGAAGCGCCAGACGCCGTACTGCGGGCGTTTTGTACCCATCGGCTCACGGTCTTGATCCATCCCCTGTCCCCCCTGAAACCGGCCTCTCCTTCGCGGAGGCCCCAAGCCATTGATTTTCAATGGTTAGCAAGCGCACCACTACACCTCGCCGTCAGAACTTTTCAGAAACTTTCCAGCTTCGGCAAAGACCGGCAGCACCCCCGCCGGCAGTGTTGTGAGGTCTGCCGGCGGATGCTGGAAGCATACAGGGGAGCAGCAATGAGCCTTTCGATGGCCGGCGCATCGCGGAAATGCGCGCGCACGACGGCATCCAGCAACTCCACCCTTTTCCCACGCGCCGGCGCCTCGCCTTGCCGATGGATTGGCGGGGCGCGGCCCGGCGCACCACAGGGACAGCATGAAGACGCGAAATCACGCCCTATCGGCGCTGCTTGGCGTGGCGCTTGCCCTACCGATGAGCGTACAGGCCATCGAAGACACCGACACCCTGTACGTCTTTTGCCGGGCAACCGATATCGACAGTGGCCGGGTGTTCTATTCGGACGTGTTCCCGGTGCAGCGCCGGCGCTACTACGACAACGACACCACGTTCACCATCGCCTTTTCCAATCATGTGGATGCCCGTTGGGATACCCGCACCGGGCACCCCTCCCGCAGGAGTTGCTGGCATGAAGAGCAGGCACTGGATGCATGGATGGAACGCGACCGTCATGCCGCTGAACAACGTCGTGCCATCCGTTCGTTCGAGCCTGTGTTTATCCATTGGCGGCCGTGAAACCAATACGCCTCGCTCTCTCCTCCCCATCCTCGCCCAAAAAGAGAATCACCCATGAAGAGAAAATCCCTCTCGTTTGCCTTACTGGCCCTGTTGGGGGCTTCTGTTACATCTTCCGCTCAAAGCTGGATGAACAAACCTCCCGCCACGCTGATGACCGAAATAAGACTATCAGCCACCACCTGCCCCGGCGGGGGGAATAAGGCATTTGTAATTGGCCACCGCCCGGACATAAAAGAGTGCATCGATATCGATTATGACGCCAATTGCCCAACCCGCTACGGAAGCTCCTATCCCATCAGCGGAACCATAAAGAATTTTGTCGGCGGCGCCAGTTGCTACGGTGACTCACATGAAATAAAGAATGCATCCAAGCTGGATTGTGAACCGGAGAAAATGCGGGTATGGGTGACGGCTGTTCGTTATTGCGAATAGCAGAGAGTAGGAACTGAAAGCCAACGGCTCCAAAAACATGGCTACGAAGCCGTCTCCGCAGCTAGCTGATGTTGGAAGTCTGCGGCCAGCAGTTCCAAAGACACCCTCCCTAAGTCAACCTCTACACAAGAAGTGCGCAAGCACTGTATTTGCAACCATTATATCTCGCCCATTTAATCAGGAAATTATAATGGAATGTTGTCGCATGTCTGCGGTGATTCTCTCTGCATGCATGGTGGCGGGCTGCGGCACGTTACCTCAGCACAGGGTGTTCATGTCACCTCATAGCGCAGCGGATGCCGACATTTACAGCCTTTCTTATCCGGCAGAGTTGCGCGCTTCAACGTTGTTCTTCGGGCTGCATCCGGACACGCCGGAGGAAACTCGGCAACGCATCTCCAAGGCGAGATCTGAATGGGCGAAGAAGAAATTGGAATATGATGCGCTTCCTTCAACAAGTAATCAGCGCACTGTTGTCCGGAAGCAAATGGAAGAATTGAGGAAGGAAATAAGACTGTTGACAGGCGGCTGGGTGCGGCCGCGTATTCTCGCGGAACCGCCACCGGATGTGGCCACGTCCTTGAAACTTACTGTCAAGGTGCCAGTTGAGGCTAATGGCAAGGTGACAGGTGAGGTGGATGCAAGCACGTCTATTCAGCAGATCGCGCTTGCTACAGAAAGCGACGTGAAGCGCCACCTCATGTATCGGCTGAATGAAGCATTATTCAACGAACCCGAGGCCATCCTTCCCATTTACCAAACGCTTTTTACCGCCATCGTCAACTTGCAGGTGCCGGCCGCATCATCCGGTCCGAGTGGCGTTGCGGCCACCAAGGAACCCCAAACGGGAAAACAGGAAGGCCAGCCTGACACTGGGAAACAACGATGCACAGCGCCATCCACCTCTACCGCGAAGCCCCCAACCGCAGACGCGGCCACCACACCGCCATGTGAACCCCCGAAATGAAGCATGCAGGTTGGACTGAACGTAGTGAGGCCCAAATCCATGCAGTATCGAACATGGCGGTGCGAAAACTGAGGCCGGAGCACCTTTCAAAATATTGCCATGCCCCCTGTTTTCCCGACTTTCTTCGAAAGCCCGGCCCATTTCCACTTACTCCGGTGCAGCCCCCCTGGAAAGGCACGCTCGGATATTGACCTGAGAAATCACGAGACCTGAACAATATTAATAATCGATTTTTCAACAATCAGGAACAGGGAGTTGATGCGTGCAAATGATCAAGAGAGGAATGAGCTTTAAAAACGCCACTTCATATACCACAATAAATACTTGGAAAGTATTGATAAAACCCATAACTCCCCATTTCATCCATATCTGCGCGGCAATCTTTATCTTTCTTGCGCACGTTGATTTTGCCGCAGCCACTCCTGATACCGCTGAATATCAATGCTCATGGGGAGCATATGACAAAGAGTTGAAACTTGGTTACTCAAGGATTTCCGAGCCATTCGTTTTCAATGAGTTCAAGGTGGAAGGTTCAACGTCATACGCACGGGACAAATTTACATCGGCTCGCGGAATCTCCAATCCAGAATGGGTTGTTTTTGGATGGGGTGCCCCAGACAAAATTGATGGTATAGATCGCGGATCAGAAGGTACTTTCACGAACCTGAGAAACGAGAAATTTGAGCTGCGTAGAGTCGCCCTTTATTCAATTAACCTGAGCGGTGGCCAATCCACAGTGCGAGTGATGGTTGAGGGTTTACCGGGCGGGACGTGGCGCGCCGAGCGCTCCGGACAATGCCTTACTTCTACTCAAGCTGCTGCTGCTCAGAAAGTCCGGCAAGAAACCACCGCGCGAGCTGCTGCTACCGCCATGGCACAGGCCCAAGCTTTGGCAACTTGGATCAATGGCCTGACTGTCGAGAGCGCACAAGCGTTTCTTGAACAGGAAACAGCACAGGGCATAGCTTTTGAAAGCTGGTTTCCACAACCGCCCCGTGTTGGCTATGCCTATGAAAGCTACTGGAAGAATTCCAATGATCAAGCACGCCTCATTACACTGGGCAGGTGCATCACAATGGTTGATTCCATTCAACGCGAAGCTGACCATCGACATCATGGATTTTGGTCTGCGGATTTAGAACACCACAGCGCGCTTTACCGCTGGCGCCAAGGCGTTGATTGGTCTCGCGTGAAAGGCGTGGTAAATGGAGGCAATACAGGCGGCGGAGATTACATCCCACCAAACCAGGTGTTTATCCACGGCGAATACCGCGGATCTTATTCAGGAAAGGACAAGCTTGAATTCATATCTGGCTGGGATAGGGCCAGGAAAAGGTGGGGAAAGGAACAACACGAAACCAGTGGTTTCAATATTCAACTAAAACCCGGGCACTCCAGTGAACGCGTCATTGCAGCCATCCGCTTCCTGAGCGAGAAGTGCAAAGCATAATGACACACCAAAGAAGCACAATGACATAATAAATAATCAACGGCTCCAGAGACACTTTCCCGTAGACACTTTTCTTAGTCTATTCCACTGCCAGAGCTGTTCAAGAACTGCATCTGGAACCGTTTCCCCCGAATAAAAACCCCTGCCCGCCCCCGGTCAAGCCTGCATCGTCGGGAGTGTGTGTGTGTGGGGGGGGGGGAGGGTGATTCGATCACGGGAATAAAGTTGCAGCTCCAAAAGCAATTTCTTCAGAACCAAGAAAATAGAGAATGAAATGTTAATCATGAGAATCCATATCGCAATGGCACTTGCCGCCATCACCGGTGCTGCATCTGCAAATGATACCGTTATTCTTGATTGTCTAGCCAGGGATGGCGATAAAATCCGCGGCGGGCAAGGGGCTGAAATCTACAAAATATCAAAGAATGGCGGAATTTATATATGGCTAGAGCGCTTTCGCCTGTATGCGGGAGAAGGCAGAAATTGGACGAGGATCGAGGATTCGGGGTATTGCAATATCAATAACGACAAGCTGATTTCCAACTATTCATTTGGCGACGAAAAATATATTTTTAAATGTGAATCTGGCTATCCAGACCTTCGACGAAAAGCGTCCTTTTCATTCGACAGAATTGAGGGATTTCTGCATGCAAGCATGACCCAACTTGGTGGCGAATCCTATATATTCAACGAACACTTTCAATGCAAGACCACCCCAGACCCGCTCAATAATCCAGCTCCTGCCCCAAAGTTCTAAGAGTCAACAGTTCCGGATATACCCGGCAGCAAACGATTCCAGCTAAAGCCACATCCCGATCACTCCACAAATGCCGCCGGCCTCCTGCTTCTGCTGCTAATCCCCCCAGCTACTTCCCAAGCCCTGCGCTGCGAACTGGAAGACCAACCCACCGAATGGATGCAGGCCTCCCCGCCAACCCATTGGCGGGAGTGGGAAGGGAACGGCTGGGAGCCGGCGCTATGCGGCCGGCGGCTGGAAGGTGCGCAACAGGTGGAACGCTGGCAATGCCGCTTTGGCCGGCAGCGCCATGTATTGACCTATACCGCTACCGACCGGCGCAGCGGCGGGGTCTATCGGCGGGTGGAAACGCTGGAGGTTGGCAACGGCCAATACCGTCGCCGCATCGTCGATGGCCCCCATGTGCCGGATGGCGGCAAACGGCTGATGCTGGAATTTCGGGGGCAGTGCGAGGTGTGGGCGGGGGAATTGCCGATGGATGCTGGCGACTGACCGGCCCCTGCATGCGCATTACCGATCAGGTCAGCCACTTACCGGGAGTTCTTTCATGACTTTTCCCTCCTCCCTCTCCCGTTGGCTGCTGGCGGGCTTGTTGCTGGCCCTGCCCGGCATGGGCCATGCCGATTCGTGGGTACCTCCCTCATTGAAAGTGGTGAGCAGCACGAACGGGCAGGCACTGGTGCGGATGACGCCGGGTGGTTTTCAAGGCGACAAGCGACCCGATGTGGAGCTGTATGCCTACGATGTGCAAGCCAAGCAATACAACTTGAAGACCCGCTTCCAACTGCGCAACCGGCTGGCGCCGGTGGAGATGCTGCTGACGGAACAAGGCGAGCTGGTGACGCTGGACGAGTGGACGCAGGTCGGCCACGGCACGGTGCTTGTCGTGTATGCGGCCGATGGCGCGCCACGGCTGCAACTCGACTTGGAGCAGTTGCTGGGCGAGCAGGCGGCGGCAAAGGCGCCGGCATCGGTATCTTCCATCTGGTGGCGTTGCCGCAAACCATGGCTGGGCCGGGATGACGGAGAGTTGGTCACCAGCACCTACGACAACGGCGAGCTGCGGGTTGAGTTGGCGACGGGGAAGGTGCAATACACACCGGGCAACGGACGTTGTGAATGAAATCGAAAAATCTGCGGGCGCTACTGGCGGTGGCGGCCCTTGGCGTACCGGCTGCGCATGCGGCACTGCCGCCGGAGTATTACCAGGCCGCTCGTGAGCAGGCACCCCATCACCTGCAACTGCGGGTGGAACAGGTGGTGCTGCTACGAGGGCAGGTGCTGGGAAACTGCGAGATACAGGCAACGGTGCTGCGGGATTTCCGTGGCACGCTGGAGAAAGGCACGCCGCTACGCTTCGCATTGAACTGCACCGCGCCGGGCGTGCGGCCCATGCCTGGCCCGAATGCCTGGCACGACTACGGGACACTGGAAGCCACCCGTTTCGCGGAGGGGTTCTTCCGTGGCACCGACACAGGCACAGGCATGGTGCCGGTTTACGGGCAACTGGATGCCGTCGCGGACGAGCGCGAATGGCCGTGGTGCGAGGCAGACAGTGGCCGCTGCGACCTGCCGCCGCCTGAGCCACCGCAGGTGTTGGAATGCAGTACGGTGGGGCTGGGCGGCACCGGCAGGCAAACGCGAAGCGGCTGGATCATCAAGATCGCCAACCACCGCATGTGGTTCTGGAGCGACATCAAGCACCTGTATGCAGGCGGCGACCGGCATTGGCAACTACACCTGTGGGAGCCGCAGCGCACGCCGCCGCCATTGCAGGTGGATGGCGACCGCTATACGCAGGTGTCGCACCTGTACACGGAAGGCGGCGAAATGCTGTTGATGACGCGCACCTTCCGCTACGAGCGCTCGACCGGGGAGTTCGAAGAACGCCACGTTGTCCACGAAAACGGTGGCGAAGACCTGACCCGCGGCACGTGCCAGCCAATCGCCGACCCGGAAACGGTGCCTGCCCCCGGCTGATTGCCGATCGCTCGCTTCTCAATCGAAGGAATACATCACCCCCCACACGTAATGCCGTTGCCGGCGCTCGCACCATTGCTCGAAGCTGATGCCTTCCGGCTGCGCGCTCCACGCGAGGAAGTCTTCGACCAACGCTTGCTGCTGGGCCACGCCTCGGGCGAGGCTGCGGCGCTCTTCGTCTTCCGGCAGTTGCGCGAGCAGTTGTGCGGCTTCGCTCAGGGAGTGGTGGACGACCTCGGCTTCGTACAGCAGCTCGCCATCGGGCAGGTGGCGGGTGGCGAAGGCGACGGCGTTGATCAGTTCGCGCAGCAGGTAGATACGGGCCAGCCGTTCATCGGCATCCAGCGCAACTGCCGTGCGCAAGGCATCGCGGTCCTTGTGCAGGATGCCTTGCCAGCGGTGCGCGGCCGCGGCGCGCGGGTGGTCGCGCAGCCATTCGGCCAAGGTGGGCTCGACCAGCCGCTTGGCCAGCGGGTGCGGGATGAAGTGATGGACCTGCGGGTTGCGGCGCTGGATTTCCAGCAGCCATTCGACCAGTTGCCTGCGGGTGGCGAAGTCGAGGGCGAGGGCTTTAGTGATGAACTCGTCCAGCGCTGCTTGCGATTGTTTGCGCAGGCCCTTTGTTTTCAGTTGGCAACTGCATGCAAAGGCCTGCAGATGCGGCAGGTTTCAGCCTGCATGGCGATGGCTTCAAGGCCTTCGAATGTTTCCTGGCGCCAGTAGTCGTTCATGAGGTTGGGCTGTCCGCTTGGCTAACGTGACAAACGCACGTCATCCAGCGCGCGTTGCGCGCCCGAACCTATCTCGACCATTTCGAGGGCATCCTCGAAATGGTCTTCCAAGCGCTGACCACTGTTGAGACAGGCGCTTTTGCACGCGCAACGACCGGCAGGAATTGCCTGTATTCCAGCACTTTCAGCTGGCGGGCTCGCCAGTATTCATTGCCGTCTTCGTCTTGATGACGGATGCCATCGAAAGTGGCCTGATGATGCCGGCTGATGTCTTTTTTGCTCATGGCTTCCTTTCCTTATCCATTTCTGGATCGGTGGAGCAAGCTCCACCCTACGCCGCCGGCTCCTCCGCCTTCACCGCCTCCGGGCTCACCCGCTCGATGGTGTGGCGCAGTTCGCGGCCGAGGATAAACTTGGCGTCCTTGGCCCAGGCATCCAGGCGTTCGTCGAACAGCAGCTTGCTGTTCTCGTCCGGCCACACCAGCCGCAGTTCGCGCATTTTCTGGATGAAGCTGCGGAACAGGGTCTTGTCGAAGAACTCCGGCGCGGCCGGGGCGTAGAGCAGGCTCAGGCGCTGCGCGGCCTGCTGGCACAGGCTTTCCAGTTCACCGGCGCCGAGCGTGCCGGGGCCGTTCTTCACCAGCACCGAGATGGCGATGTAGTAGCGCTCGAACGCCTGTTGCAGCGAGTGGCCGATGGCGCGCAGGCGGAACACCTCGTCGGTCTGGCCGGTGTTGCGCGCGAGCATGCCGCCGTCGTCCTCGTTCACCTGCTGCAGCAGGCCCTCGCGCACGAACACGTCGATGGTCTGCTCGATGCGCGCGGCGAACTGGTCCTCGCTCCACGGCAGGAACAGCTCGGCCTGCAGGAACGGGTACAGGCCGCGGCCCAGCCGCAGCAGGCCGGCGCGGCTCATGCGGCGGTTGTTCTGGAAGCAACAGGCCACCCACGACGAGGCGGTGAACAGGTGCAGCACGTTGTTGCGGAAGTAGCTCAGCAGCACCGCGGTGTCGCCGCTGACGCTGAGCACGTCGCCCAAGGGGTGCTTGATGCGGGTGAGGACGTTGATTTCCTCGGCATGGGCGATGATGCGCTCGGGGGTATGCGGGGTGACGGTGACCCGGTCCGAGTACGGCATCTCCACCAGCAGCGCCTTGCACAGCTCGATCTGCGCGATCAGGTCGGCTTCGCCCATCGCGTGCTTGGGCGTGGACAGCAGGGCCAGCGCCAGCAGGTTGATCGGGTTGACGTCGGCGGCCGCGTTGACGTGCACGTTGATGTTCTGCGCCAGCGTATCGACGGCCTTCATCAGCCAGACCGGCTTCTCGTCCTCGGGCACGGGCTGGCCGTCCCATTCCGGCGCATGCTCGGCCAGCACGTCGTTCAGCGCGATGGGCTCGCCGAAGTTCACCACCACCTGGCCGTAGTTCTGTTTGAGCACCTTGGGGATGCCCCACAGCAGCGACCAGATCGACTCCTTCTGCTTGGGCCGGCCGGACAGCTCGTCGAGGTAGCTGTTGCCCTCCATCAGCTTCTCGTAGCCGATGTAGATGGGCTGGAACAGCACCGGCTTGCGCGGCTGGCGCAGGTAGGCGCGCAGGGTCATCGAGATCACCCCGCCCTTGGGCTGCAGCAGACGGCCGGTGCGCGAGCGCCCACCTTCGACGAAGTACTCGATCGAGTAGCCGCCGGAAACCAGCTGCGCCATGTATTCGGAGAACACCGCCGAATACAGCGGGTTGCCGCGGAAGCTGCGGCGGGCGAAGAACGCGCCGCCCTTGCGCAGCAGGGTGCCGACCACCGGCAGGTTGAGGTTGATGCCGGCGAAGATGTGCGGCGGCACGATGCCGCGGTCGTACAGCAGGTAGCTCAACAGCAGGTAGTCCATGTGGCTGCGATGGCTGGGCACGTAGACGATCTCGTGCCCGGGCGCGGCTTCCTTGAACTTGTCCAGGTGGTGCACCAGCACGCCGGCGTAGATGCGGTTCCAGACGTGGCTGAGCATGAAGCTGGCCGAGCGCACCACCGGGGTGGAGTAGTCGGCGGCGATTTCCCAAGCGTAGCCTTGCGCCTTCTTCCACGCATCGGTGACCTTGGTGTTGTCGCGTTTGGCCTGCGCGGCGATGGCCTCGCGCACCGAGTCGGCCTCCAGCACCTTGTCCACCAGCAGGCGGCGGGTGGACAGGTCCGGGCCGATGATCGACTCGCGGATGCGGCGGAAGTGGGTGCGCAGCACGCGCTGCAGCTTGCGCACGGTACGTTCGGGCTCCAGCCCCTCGTCCACGGTTTCGCGCAGGGACACCGGCGCGGCGAAGCGCACGATGCTGTCGCGGCCATTGAGCAGCACCGCCAGCAGGCGGCGGAAGCGGCCGACCAGCGCCCAGTTCTCCGAGAACAGCACGGCGAACCAGCCGCTCTGCTTGTCCGGGGCGCGGCCGACGAAGATCGACACCGGCACCAGTTGCACGTCCAGCGCGGGGTTGTCGCGGTGCGCCTGCAGCAGCTTGGCCAGCGAGTCCGAATGGGTGCGGGCGCCGCGCTGCTCGGGGATCAGCGCGGTGCTGCTGGACCGCCGCGACAGCGCCACGTAGGCGCGCTTGCGACCGGTCAGGTTGCCCGGCAGCGGCACCAGCGGCGACGGCAGGCCGGCGTCGCGGCAGGCCTTGTCCAGGATCAGCGCGTTGGACAGGCCGTAGTCCTCCAGCACGTAGACCAGCGGTTGCGCCGGATCGTGCTGCGGTTGTTCCGGTTCGATCTTCAGGCCCAGCCACGGCTCGATCAGGCGGCCGAGCAGGCGCGCCCACCACGGGCGGCGGCCGGGACGGGCCTGCGCCGGGCGGCTGCCCGGCACGATGGCGGCCGGTGCGGCGGCAGGCGTGCCGGCCTCGTCGTGCGGGAGGAGTTCGCCCTGTCCGGGCCGGGAATTCTGTTTCGACATCCGCGACATTATGGCTTAGCCACCGCACCGGCGTTGTCCACCGGTTCGACCGCGGCAGCCACCTGCGCGGCGCGGGCCGCGACCAGCGTCGCCTCCGCCTCGGCCAGGGTCCGCGCCAGATACCAGCGGCCCTCGCGCCGCTGCACCCGCACCTGCAGGTCCAGTTCCTCGCCGGCCAAAAGGTACTGCACGCGCACCGTGGCTTCGTCGCCGCGTTCCTCGACCAGGCCGGTGCGCAGCTGCGCCAGGCTGTCGTCCAGCACCAGCCCGTAGCTGGCCAGCACCTGCTTGGCGGCGCGGGCGAACGGCCCCAGCCGTTGCAGGCTCGCGGTCATGCCGGCCTGGCGGAAGGCCTCCTCGCTGTCCAGGCCGGTGGCACGGGCGGCGCCGGTCAGGGTGGCGATGGTGGATTCGGCCAGCTTCGGGTCGGACAGCGGCGCCGCCTGCGCCCATGCGCTCAGGGCGGTGACCAGCTGTGCATAGTGGGCGCGCTCGGCATCGCTGTAGTCGCCCTGGTAGGTGATGTACTGCACGCCGAACAGGCCCAGCGAGTGCGCGGCCTGGCGCACGGCGGCGGCCTGCCCGGCGATCTGCGCCTTGAACGCACGCTGCAGGCGGGTTTCGGCATCCTTTTCCGACAATATCGCCAGCAGCACCGGCAACTTGTCGTCCAACGGCAGCTCGGTCAGCGGCCAGTGGCTGTGGCCCCGGGCCCAAGCGGTTTCCAGCTCGGCGTACTGTGCCGGCGGTACCGCCGCGCGGGCGTAGCCAGCCAAGTCGTCGTCCTGCAGATACTGGACCATCTGCCGTACCGCAGTGGCCGGGCGACTGGCGGCGCCGGGCAGTTCCTCGGTGCCCTTGCGGCAGGAAACGGCCAGCAGCGTCGCGGCGGCAAGCGCGAGGTACAGGCAGCAGGTACGCGTTCGGGAACGGCATGGCATGGCGTGGTGTCCTCCCCAGGAGCCGGGGCATCTTGCGGCCTGCCGGGTGACAGCGGCAAGCACGGGACGCACATCCCGTGGCCGCCGGTCACATAAAAAAAGAGGCCGCACCGTTGCCGGTGGCGGACCTCCTCAAGCCGGCGCAAGGCCGGTGGACAGGTTGGCACATCGCCGGCAGAAACCGGACGAGGTGCAAGCCTACGCGCCTGATTCAGTTAAAGCAACACTTCATGAATATTGATTCAAGTCATTGATTTTCATTGATGAAGCTGGTGATCTCCTGCTGCATCGCCAGTGCCGCCGCGCGCGGATCTGGGGCCAGCCGGATCGGCCGGCCGACGACGATGGCGTCGGCGCCGTCGGCAAACGCCTGCGCCACGCCCACCGTGCGCTGCTGGTCGTCGCCGGCCGGGCCGCCGGGGCGGATGCCGGGGCAGACGATGGAAAAACCGGCGCCGGTGGCGGCGCGGATCGGCGCGGCTTCCTGCCCGGAGGCGATCACCCCGTCGATGCCGGCACGCTGCGCAGCCAGCGCGCGCTCGACCACCACCTCCACCGGTTCGCGGTCGATGCCCATCTGCGCCAGATCCGGGCGGCCCATCGAGGTCAGCACGGTCACCGCCAGCAAACGCATCTCCGAGGTGTTGGCGGCCGCCGCGGCCTCCATCATCGCCGGATGCCAGCCGTGGATGGTGCAGTAGCTCACCGGCCATTGCGACAAACGGCGGACAACACCGGCGATCGTGGCAGGAATGTCGAAGAATTTAAGGTCAACGAACACGCGCTTGTCGCGCTTGGCCAATTCGTCGAGCACCTCGAAGTAGTCGCCCGAGGCCAGCAGCTCCATGCCGATCTTGTAGAACGACACCGCGTCGCCGAGGCGCTCCACCCACGCCAAAGCTTCGGCGCGGCCGGGCACGTCCAGCGCGAAGATCAGGCGCTCGTCGGTGCGCAGCGGCAGCGGCGCGCGGCTCATCGGGCCACGTCCAGCGCGGCACGCTTGGCGGCGCGGCGCGCGGCCTCCGGCCGCGACCACGCGTTGTTGAACTGCGCCGGCTCCCAGCCGCCGTAGGTCGGATTAGGCAGCGTCCACCAGCGCTGGCCGAACCAGTCCTGGTGTGCCTGCAGCAGCGCGTCGCGGCCGGCCTGGGTGTTGATGCTGATCGCCGCGAAGTCGCTGAGCTGGTCGCCGAACTGCATCAGCACGCGGTACTGCCGGGCCACCAGTTGGCGGCGGCAAGCCTTCTCGCTGCCTTCCTGCTCGCAACCGGGTACGAACTTGTCCAGCCCCAGGTACACCTCGTCGTTGGCCACCGGGAAGCCGAGCCGGCGCAGGTTGTCCAACGTCACCGCCTTCATGTGCTCGGTGCGGTTGCTGATGTAGATCATGGTCACGCCCTTGGCCGCGGCGGCCCGGGCGAAGGCCACCGCGCCCGGCACCGCGCCGGCCTTGCCCTCGGACACCCAGGCGTCCCAGCTGACGTCGTCGTAACTGCCGCCGTCGCGCACCAGCCGCGCCTGGTAGGGCGAGTTGTCGAGCACGGTTTCATCGATGTCCACCACCACTGCCGGCTTCAATGTCGCCGGCTGCCGGCTGCCACCCTCCTCCGGCAGCAGCGCGGTCCACGAGGGGTCGGCCAGCGCGCGGTCCAGCTGCGCGGCGGCCGCGCGCCACGTCTGCAACGCATTGGCGCGGTACTCCTGCGAACGCTGCACCCACAACACCGCGTTGAGGTTGTCGTTGGCACCATCAGTGGCGGCCACCGGGGCGACGGGCACACCCGGCGCGGCGGAATCACCATGCACCAGCGCGCGGGGCGAACTGCAGGCGGCCAGTGCCAGCACGGCGGCGGCGAGCAGGGACAAGGACGGGAATCGGGACATGCGGTAGACCGGGCAGGGCGAAAACCCGCGCAGTTTACCGGCTCGCCCATGCCCCTGCCGGCGCCGGCCGCCCGGCCCGCTCGGCTATGCTTGCGCCCCCTCGCGCGACGCAGATGCCCACGATGACCGATTCCTCCACCATCCCCGTCCTCGACGCCGCGCAGGCACGCGCCCTGGGCTGCCTGATCGAAAAGGAAGCCACCACCCCGGACGCCTACCCGCTGACCGTCAACGCCACCCAGGTGGCCGCCAACCAGAAGACCGCGCGCGAGCCCGTGATGACGCTTGACGCCGGCAAGGTGCAGCACGCGCTGCGCCAGCTGGAAGCGATGGGACTGGCGCGCCAGCACTTCTCCTCGCGCGCCGAACGCTACGAACACCTGGCTGGCAACAGGCTCGACCTGCCGCGCCAGCAGGTGGCGCTGCTGGGCCTTTTGCTGCTGCGTGGGCCACAGACCGCCGGCGAACTGGCCGCGCGCAGCGAGCGCATGGCGAAGTTCGCCGACGCCGAGGACCTGCGCCACCAGCTCGACCGGCTGGCCCAGCGCGAACTGGTGGTGCAGCTGCCGCGCGCCACCGGCCAGCGCGAGGACCGCTACATGCACCTTTTGTGTGGTCCTGTGGATGTGGAAGCGCTGGCGGCGCAGTATCGCGCCCCGGCGGCTGGCACGGCGGCCGGCAACAGCGCACTGGAAGAGCGCGTGCAGCAGCTGGAAGCCACGGTGTCCACGTTGCAGGAGCAGCTAGCGCAGCTACAGGCGCGACTGGACGGCTGAGCAGCGTTGGCGTCTGTAGGAGCGACGTCAGTCGCGACCGGGACGTTACCGTGAAAGCCCCGGTCGCGACTGACGTCGCTCCTACATCACCCCTGCACAGCTAAGGTAGGTCGGGGTTACACCCCCGACGCTTGCATCCCGTCACCCCGCGCGTCGGGGACGTAGCCCCGACCTACCGGCTTGCGGGTTTGTTGAGGTAGAGCAGCAGCGTTTCATCCTTGCCGGGCAGGCGGACACTACCGTTGGCGCGGAAATCCAGCTTGTGCAGCAGCGCGATCGAACGTGCGTTGCCCGGTGCGACGATCGCGCACAGGCGGCCCAATCCGAGCGTTCCGCGCGCATGGGCCAACACCCCGCGCGCCGCTTCCAGCGCATAGCCCTGCCCCGCATGGCGCTCCAGCAGTGCATAGCCGATATCCGGATGCGGCAACGCGGCGCGATGCACCAGCCCGGCATTGCCCAGCCACGCGCCATCGCCACGCCGCTCGATGGCATACATGCCGTAGCCGTGCCGCTCGTAGCTCACCATCGGGCCATTGCGGACGCACTCGCGCGCCTGCTCCAGCGTGCGGATGCCGCGGTCGCCGATATGGCGGTGGAAACCCGGCTCGTTGAGCAGCTCCAGCATCGCCGCGGCATCGCCATCGTCATCGCGCAGCAGGCGCAGCCGCAGGCGTTCGGTTTCGATCAGCATCATGCGCCTCGTCATCGTTCATCTTCGTGCAGCATCGCACCAGCAAGGGAACGGCGGGGCTGGTGGGTGCCGACCGTTGGTCGGCACATTCGGGCAGGTTGCAGCCAATGCGACACGACCAAGGGTCGTGCCCCACCACCATCCGCAAGCCCCACCGTCTCCACCTCAGTCGAACAACGCCTGTATCGCCGCCAGCCCCGCCTTCGCGCGTTCCTGCTTGTGCGCCGCATCGGCCACCGGGTCGGCGCCGTCGCGCTGGATCTCCGCCGCCGGCAGTTCGTCGAAGAAGCGGCTGGGCTTCAGGCGCACGTGCTCACCGAACTTGCGCGTCAGCCGGCTGTAGCTCATCCACAGCTGGACCTTGGCACGGGTGATGCCCACGTACAGCAGCCGCCTTTCTTCCTGCAACGTGCCTTCGTCGAGGCTGACCTGGTGCGGCAGCACCCCGTCCTCGCAGCCGACGATGAACACATACGGAAACTCCAGGCCCTTGGAGGCGTGCAGGGTCATCATCCGCACCTGGTTGCCGCCGTCGTCCTTGTCATTGCGCGAGATCAGCGCCAGCTGCGCGGCCATGTCGGCGGCGCTGGCGCCACGCGGGCCATTCTCGAACCACACCGCCAGCTCTTCGAGGTTGTTGGCGCGGCGCTCGTAGCCGGCGGTGTCCTTGGCCTGGTGGCGCAGCTCGGCGAGCAGACCCGAATCCTTGGCTACGCGCCGCACCAGGTCGCCGGAGGAACTCTGGCGCATGTCCATGCGCAACGCGCGCAGGATGTCGGTGAAGCGGCTCAGGCTGTTGGCCGCGCGCGGCGGCAACTGCGCCAGCGCACCCATCGCCTCGGCCGCCTGCGCCATCGACATGCCCTTTTCCGCCGCCAGTTCGGCCAGTTTCGCCAGCGTGCCGGCACCGACGTCGCGCTTGGGCGCCTGCACCGCGCGCATGAAGGCGGTGTCGTCGTCCGGGTTCACCAGCAGCCGCAGCCACGCCAGCGTGTCCTTCACCTCCTGCCGCTCGAGGAACACGGTGCCGCCGGTCAGGTGGTAGGGCACGCCGACCAGCTGCATTGCCTTTTCCAGCGGCCGGCTCTGGAAGTTGCCGCGGAACAGGATGCAGAAATCGCCCCACGGCACGCGCCGGCTGGTGGCGATGAACTGGATCTCGGCGGCCACCTTCTCCGCCTCGTGCTCGCTGTTGCGGCATTCCCACACGCGGATGCGCTCGCCGTCGGCCTGGTCGGACCACAGCGTCTTCAGGTGTTCGTGCGGGTTGTGCGCGATCAGCGCGTTGGCCGCACGCAGCACGCGGTTGGAGCAGCGGTAGTTCTGTTCCAGCTTGATGACCTGCAGCGACGGGTATTCCACCGCCATGTTCTGCAGATTCTCCGGGTTGGCGCCGCGCCATGCGTAGATGCTCTGGTCATCGTCACCCACGCAGGTGAAGTTGCCGGCCGGCCCGGCCAGCTGCTTGAGCAACCGGTACTGGGCGTCGTTGGTGTCCTGGCATTCGTCCACCAGCAGGTAGCCGATGCGCTCGCGCCAGGCCAGCGCGATGTCCGGGTTTTCCTCCAGCACCTGCACCGGCAGGCGGATCAGGTCGTCGAAGTCCACCGCGTTGAAGGCGGTGAGCCGCGCCTGGTACAACTCGTAGACCATCGCCGCGTTCTTCTCGCGGCTGCTGCGCGCCACCGCCATCGCCTGCTCGGGCGAGAGGCCGGCGTTCTTGGCGCGCGAGACCAGGTTCTTCATGTCCTCGATGTCGTCGGGCTTGGCGTTGCTGCCGCCAAGCAGGTCCTTGACCTGCGCCGCCGCATCGTCGGCATCGAAGATCGAGAAACCGCGCTTGAGCCCCACCGCCGCGTGTTCGATCTGCAGGAACTTCAGGCCCAGCGCGTGGAAGGTGCAGATCGTCACGTCCTCGGCCTGCCCGCCGCGCAGGCGCTTGCCCACGCGCTCGCGCATTTCCTTGGCCGACTTGTTGGTGAAGGTGATCGCGGCGATGCGGCGGGCGCTGTAGCGGCCGCTGCCGATCAGGTGGGCGATCTTTTCCACGATCACGCGGGTCTTGCCGCTGCCGGCCCCGGCCAGTACCAGCAGGGGGCCTTCGGTGTGCAGCACCGCCGCGCGTTGGGGGGGGTTGAGGGAGTCCAGCATGGAGGAATGAGTGAAGAGGAGTGAGTAGTGAGAAAAAGCAGGAGCGCCTCCGCGGCGGGTATTCTGTCACCCTGCAGGGCCGGCTGTTGCCTTTACTCACTACTCACTCCTCTTCACTCACTTCTGCCTCATGGCCAAGCTCTATTTCTACTATTCGGCGATGAACGCCGGGAAGACCACCACCCTGCTGCAGTCGGCGCACAACTACCGCGAGCGCGGCATGCGGGTGGCAATCCTGACCCCGCGGCTGGACCACCGTGCCGGCAGCGGCACCGTCGCTTCGCGGATCGGCCTGCAGGCCGAGGCCACCGCCTTCGACCATGACACCGACCTGCAGCAGCTGGTCGAACGCGACATGGCCGCGCACGGGCGCCTGGGCTGCGTACTGGTGGACGAGGCGCAGTTCCTGAGCAAGGCGCAGGTGTGGCAGTTGAGCGAGGTGGTCGACCAGTTGCGCATCCCGGTGCTGTGTTACGGGTTGCGCACCGATTTCCGCGGCGAGCTGTTCGAGGGCAGCCAGTACCTGCTGGCCTGGGCCGACGAGATGCAGGAGATCAAGACCATCTGCCACAGCGGCAAGAAGGCGACGATGACCGTGCGCGTGGACGCCAACGGCTTCGCGGTGCAGGACGGCCCGCAGGTGGAGATCGGTGGCAACGACCGCTACGTGTCGGTCAGCCGTGCCGAGTTCAAGAAGATCACCCGCGGCGAGGGCCGCATCGAGCCGATGCAGGCGCCGCTGCCGCTGCAGGTACGGGGTTAGGGGCCACGGGAATACCCATGCGGGGCAAGCCCCGCATCTACGGTTCCGGGGTTTCCGGGACGACCTGCTTCGCCGCCGGGTCGCGGGTGGCGCAACCGCTGCCGTCCGCATGGCCGGCGCCGCAACGGTAGACACGCACGTAGTCCACCAGCATCGTCTGCGGATACGCGCTTTTGTCGATGCCGGTGGCATTGACCTTCCCGGCCCAGTCGCCGCCGACGGCCAGGTTGAGCAGCAGGTGGAATTTCGAGGCGGCGTCGAACGGGGCGCCGGGCGGAGCGTCCACCCAGTTGCCGCGCGCATCCTGCCGCTGCGAAAACCAATGCTCGGCGCGCTGGGTGGCGTAGTGCACGCCATCGACGTACCAGCGGATCTCGTCCTGCTCCCATTCCAGCGCGTAGACGTGGAAATCGTCGGCCGGGCTGGCGCCATCGGGCAGCAGGTACCAGGTGCCGGCGTGCACGTTGCCCGGCGGCGCGCGGCCGTAGTGCAAGGTGCCGTGGATGCGCGTTTCCGGCGTGCCGGGCGCGGCTCCGGGCCTGTCCGACGGCGTGCCCAGGTTCACCGCCTCCATGATGTCAATTTCGCCGGAAGCCGCCCAACCGCCGTGTGGCGAGTCGGTGGGCAGCATCCAGATCGCCGGCCAGCTGCCCTGCCCGGCCGGCAGCCGGGCACGGATCTCGAAGCGGCCGAAGGTCCATTCCTGCCGGCCCCTGGTGCGCAGCCGTGCGGAGGTATAGGGCAGCATGGCATTGATGTTGCCGCGCCCATCCGGCGTGGCCGGGGCGCTCCAGCGTTCGCGACGGGCGACGATGTGCAGCAGACCGTCGGCAAGCCAGGCATTGGCACGCGGCTGGCGGGCGCGGCGCGGGGTGTAGCACTGCTGTTCGTGGTTGCCGCCACCCCAGCAATTGCTCTCCAACTCCCATTTGGTGCGGTCGATGGCATCACCGTCGAATTCGTCGTGCCACACCAACTGCCAGCCCGGCGACGGCGCTTGCGCACCGTCACCGGACAGGGCCGCGGCCAGCAGCAACGGAAGCAGGCTCACGGCGTCGGGCACTCGACCTTCTGTTCGTAGTCGGTGCCGATGCTCACCTTCGCCAGCGACAAGCGCAGGCCATCGCTGCCACGCAGGGCGAACGGCACGTCCAGCTTGCCGGTATCGATGCCGGTGCCACGCAGGCACTTGAGCGGCACGCCCAGCCGCGCCCATTCGCCGCGCGGCAGTTGCGCCAGTGCCTCACCGATGGCCAGTTCGCCACGGCAGCCTTCGCCGCAGCCGGCGAGGTAGCCCACCTGCGCGCCGGCCGGCAATGCGTCGATCCGCATATTGGCAATCACCAGCACGTCGCCGTTGGTTTCACGCACCAGGTCCAGCGGCATGTTCGAGCGCAGCTCGATGATGCCCGCGCCCTTGAAGTCGAACTGGCGCGCACCTTCCTGCACGTCGGTGTTGACCGCGGCCATCGTCACCGAGCCATCGGTGGTTACGACATTGGGATGCACGACGTCCATCGCCTCGCCGTCGGCGCCGGTCAGGCGCAGGGTCAGGCCGGTGGTGGCCACGCCACGGTCGAACCAGGTGCTGGTGCGCGAGGCGTTGGGGTCGATGCCGGGGTCTTCGGACAGGGCCGGCAGGTTGCCGTCGTCGGCATAGGTCAGGCCGTAGCCGAAGGCGAACTGCGGGTCGTAATCCTTCTGGCCGACGTTGTTGGCGTACTGGTCGGCGCGGCGCGGCCACGAGAAGCCGAGCTTGCCCTTGAAGTCGTGCTGCACGCGGCCGTCGGGCTTGCGCAGCAGCACGTCGGCGACGCCGCCGCCTTCACCGCCCGGCAGCCATGCGGCGACGAAGGCGTCGGCAGCGTTGATCTCGCGGTTCATCCACAGCGGGCGGCCGCTGAGGAACACCGCCACTACCGGGATGCCCTCGGCCTTGAGCCTGCGGATCAGTTCAAGGTCACCGGACTTGCCGCCCTTGAACATCAGGTCGGGCAGGTCGCCCTGGAACTCGGCATAGGGCTCCTCGCCGAACACCACCACCGCCACGTCCGGTTTGCTCTTGTAGGCGCCGTCGACCGCCAGCTCGGCGTTGCCGCCGGCCGCTTCGAGCTGCGACTTCAGACCCTGCCAGATGGTTTCGGCATTGGGGAAATCGCTGCGCTGGGTGCCATCGCCCTGCCACGTCAGTGTCCAGCCGCCGGCCTGCTTGGCCATGTTGTCGGCGACGTCGCCGGCCACCAGCACGCGCTGCTTCGGTGCCAGCGGCAGGATGCCACCCTGGTTCTTCAGCAGCACCAGCGATTCGCGCACCGCCTGCCGCGCCACCGCGCGGTGTTCCGGCGCGCCAAGCAATTCGAACTTGCCGCCCAGTGCGCGCGCCGAGGGCTTGGGTTTCTCGAACAGGCCCATGCGGAACTTGGTGCGCAGGATGCGCCGTACCGCGTCGTCCAGCCGCGCCATCGGCAAGCTGCCGTCCCTGGCGTGGGCAAGGGTGCTTTCGTACATGCCCTTCCAGCTGTCCGGCGCCATCGCCATGTCCAGCCCGGCGATGTAGGTCTGCGCGCAGTCGGTGTTGCTGCAGCCCTTGACCTGGCCGTGGCCGTTCCAGTCGCCGACGACGAAGCCGCCGAAGTGCATGCGCTCCTTCAACACGTCTGTCAGCAACGGTTTGTGGCCGTGCATCTTCTCGCCGTGGAAGCTGTTGAACGAAGCCATCACCGATTGCGCGCCGACGGCGATCGCCGGCACGTAGCCGGCGGCATGAATGTCACGCAGCTGCGCTTCGCTGACCGTGGTGTCGCCCTGGTCCTTGCCATTGTCGGTGCCGCCGTCGCCGAGGAAGTGCTTGACCGTGGTCATCACGTGGTGGTCGTCGAGGAAGTCCGGCGCGCCGGCCTTGCCCTGCAACCCTTCGACGAACGCGCCGGCGTAGCTGGCCACCAGTGCCGGGTCTTCCGAATAGCCTTCGTAGGCGCGGCCCCAGCGGTCATCCTGCGGCACCGCCACGGTCGGCGCGAAGGTCCATTCCATGCCGGTGGTGCGGGTTTCGATGGCGGTGATGCGGGCGATCTCGCGCAGCAGCTCCGGGTTGCGGGTGGCGCCGAGGCCGACGTTGTGCGGGAACAGGGTGGCGCCAACCACGTTGCTCTGGCCGTGCATGGCGTCGATGCCCCAGATGATCGGGATCGCCTTGCCGCCGCCGCGGGTATCCATCGACGCTTCCCAGAACGCGTCGGCCAGTGCCAGCCAGTCCTTGGGCGGGGCGTTGTACTTGCCGCCGGGGTCGGAGCCGCCGCCGGCCAGGATCGAACCGAGCCGGTACTTGCGCACCTCGTCGGGGGTGATGCTGGCGATGTCGCCCTGCACGATCTGGCCGACCTTTTCTTCCAGCGTCATCGTGGCCATCAGTGCATCGATGCGCTGCTCCAGCGCCGGGTCAGCGGCCAGCGGCCACGCCGGTTGCGGCCAGTGCGCCGGATCGATCCGTCCGGCACCGGCCTCGGCGGCGGAAGCAGGCTGGGTGGCGAGGGCGGGCACGCAGGCCAGCGCCAGCGCGGCACACAGCGAGAGCGGGCGCAGTCGGCCACGGGCGGACGGACGGGGATGCGGGAGGCGAGGCTTCATGGGCGGCGGGCTTCCTGGGCGGGAGAACGGGGAAATGCACGATTTTGTGCAGGACACCATGACAGCGTTGTCAGGCAACAGGCAGAATAACGCCAGTCCGCCACGATGGCTTGCTGCACAGCGGCATGCCGCATGCGGATACAGTTGCACCTGTATCCAGGTGCGATGGCACAGGCCTGGCGGGAACCGGAAACGACATGATTGGCAAGAATCGGGCGGTGGCTGAACCCACGCAGGCGTCGGCAGGCAAGGCCGGGCGCGTGCGCATCGAGGACGTTGCGGCGATGGCCGGGGTATCGATGAAGACCGTCTCGCGGGTGCTCAACCACGAGCCCAACGTGTCCGAGCGTACCCGCAAGCTGGTCGAGGCGGCGGTGGAGAAGCTGCGCTACCGGCCGCTGCCCTCGGCACGGACCCTGGCCGGGCGGCGTTCCTACCTGGTGGCGATGCTGTTCGACAACCCCTCCTCCAACTACCTGATGGAGATCGAGCTGGGCGTGCTCGACGCCTGCCAGGCACAGCACTACAACCTGATGCTGGCGCCGCTGGTGTACGACGCCAGCGACATCGTGGACAAGGTCGAGTCGCTGATCATGCAGTCGCAACTGGACGGCATCGTGCTCACCCCGCCGCTCACCGACGACGCCGCGCTGCTGGAACGACTCGTTGCCCTGGGCATCCCCCATTCGAGCATCTCGGCCAAGGAACAGAACCGCCACGTCGGCGTGGTCGTGGACGAGATCGGCGCGGTGTGCGCGCTGATGGCGCACCTGGCCTCGCTCGGCCACACCCGCATCGCCCACATCAAGGGCCACGCCGCGCACGGCGCCAGCATGTGGCGCCTGGCCGGCTACCGCGAGGGCCTGCGCCGCGCCGGGCTGCGTTATGACGCCGCGCTGGTGATCGATGGCGAGTTCTCCTACGAATCGGGCTATGCCGGCGCCAACCGCCTGCTCGACCTGCCCGAACGGCCCACCGCCATTTTCGCCGCCAACGACGACATGGCTGCCGGCGTCATCAGCGCCGTCTGCGAGCGCGGCCTTTCCGTGCCGGGCGACGTCTCGGTCTGCGGTTTCGACGACACCCCGATCTCCCGCCAGATCTACCCGGCGATGACCACGGTGCGCCAGCCCACGCGCGAGATGGGCCGGCTGGCCGGGCTGGAATTGATCAAGGAAATCCGCGAGATGGGCAGCGGCGGCGTGGTCGACGTGCTCTACACGCTGCAGGTCCGTCGCTCCACCGGCCCGGCACCCGCCTGAGTCCACCACGGCGCGGGCGCGGGGCCGCTCTGCGCGGGTCGCTGCGTCGCGGACCGCCTGCGCCGCAATTGCTTCCGCTGTCATGCCGCCGTACCCGGTCCCGATTCATCCTGCTGCGTCGCAAAAACGGCATTTTTCTTTTGTTTCAACAACTTGAATAGTTGCAGGTGCAGTTCATCCGGCCAATTTTGACAACGCTGTCAAATTGCATTCCAATCCAACCGCCAGCCTCCGTCGGCTGGGCTTCATCAAAAACACGACATCGAAAAACACAACTTCAAGAACCACTGAATCCATTTGAATTCCCGGGGAGGGAAAATTCATGAGTCAGTCACGTGTCGCGCCGAAACGGCGTTTGTTGACTTCCGCGCTGCTGCTTGCATTCGCTTCGCCCGTCCTGGCCCAGGATGCGGCAGGCAACCAGGCCGACGCGCCCGAGCCCCAGGCCACCGACCTGGACACCATCGTCGTCACCGGCATCCGCGGCAGCCTGCAGTCGTCGATGAACCTCAAGCGCGATGCCGCCGGCATCGTGGACGGCATCGTCGCCGAGGACATCGGCAAGTTCCCGGACACCAACCTGGCCGAATCGCTGCAGCGCATTTCCGGCGTATCGATCGACCGCTCGATGGGCGAAGGCTCGAAGGTCACGGTGCGCGGCGTCGGCCCCGACTTCAACCTGGTGCTGCTCAACGGCCGGCAGATGCCCGCCTCCAGCATCGAGGCCACCAATGCCTCCAACTCGCGCGCGTTCGACTTCGCCAACCTGGCGTCCGAGGCGATCGCCGGGGTGGAGGTGTACAAGACCAGCCGCGCGTCCTCGTCCACCGGCGGCATCGGCGCGACCATCAACATCAAGACCACGCGGCCGCTGGAAAGCGGGCCGATCGCCAACTTCGGCATCAAGGGCGTGCACGACACCTCGGCCGGCAACCTGCCGGGCGTGATGAAGGGTGATTCGTGGACCGGCGAATACTCCGGCATTTTCAGCCGCACCTTTGCCGACGAACGCTTCGGCATCGCGCTGACCGGCAGCTACCAGGACCGCGACCTCGGCTACAACGAGGGCGGCGCGGCCGGTGGCTGGTACGGCTGCCCGCGCTGGTGCGACCCGATGAGCAACCCGGACCTGAACGGCAACGCCACCAACCCGCCGGGCGCGGATGATGTCTACTCGCTGCCGCAGAACATGCTGTACGCGCTGAACTCGGTGCAGCGCAAGCGCACCAACGCGCAGGCGGTGATGCAGTTCAAGGCAACCGACAACATCACTGCCACGCTGGACTACACCTATTCGGAAAACCGCATCCAGCACCGCCGGCACGAGCTTTCGACCTGGTTCAACCAGGCCACCTCGGAAAGCGCGTGGACCGATGGCCCGGTGGCGGCCCCGACCCACTACACCGAGTACGCCGGCTGCTACAACCCGGGCACCGACCAGTGGGCCGCCAGCGACGCCTCCAATGTCTGCCCGGCCGGGTTCGAGCCGCGCTGGGGTGATCTGGCCATGGCCGGCGCGCTGTTCGCGACCAAGAACGAGAACAAGTCGCTCGGCTTCAACGTGGAATGGGCCGTCAACGATTCGCTGAGCCTGGAGTTCGACTACCACAAGTCCAGCGCCGAATCGGGCGCCGACAGCCCGTACGGCTCCAACAACGTGATCGGTACGGCCGCCTTCGTGCGCGGCGTTACCAGCGTGGACTTCAGCGGCGACCTGCCGATCCTGGGCGTGATGCTGCCACCGGGCATGACCCAGGTGCCGGCCAGCGAGATGATGGTGACCGGCTCCTCGTTCCGCGACAGCTACATGAAGTCCAACGTGGACCAGGGCCAGGTGCGCGGCCGCTTCACCTTCGAGAACTACTCCAAGCTGGACTTCGGCGTTGCCCACACCAAGGTGCGCAACCGCACCGCCTACAACTTCGTGCAACGCGACGACTGGGGTGGCTTCGGTGGCGGTGCGGCCGACTACGCCGACGATCTGTGGATCCCGGCGGACATGAGCAGCTACTTCAAGAGCTTCTCCAACAGCGGCTCGATGTTCGGCCAGTTCTTCGTGTTCGATTTCGACAAGGTACGCGATGCGGCCATCGCCGCACGCGGCGGCGATGACAGCGCCTACCTGCGCCCGACCAGCTACACCACCGACCGCCGCACCACCGAAACGTCCAAGAGCGCGTGGCTGCAGTGGAGCACCAGCTGGGGCGAAGTCCGCCCGCTGAACGCGGCCTTCGGCGTGCGCTACGAAAAGACCGACGTGGTTTCGCAGGCGCTGGTGCCGATCGCCACCGGGCTGCTGTGGACCGGCAGCAACGAGTTTTCGGTGCAGTACGGCGCGCCGGACTTCACCCAGCTGAAGGGTGATTACAACTACTGGCTGCCGAGCATCGACCTGGGTTGGGAAGTCACCGACCAGATCGTGCTGCGCGCCAGCTATGGCCACAGCATCGGCCGCCCGCAGTGGAACCACATCCAGGGCGGGCAGACCATCGACTCGTTCGCCGCCTACGAAGGTGGCACCGGCGCACAGGGCAACCCCGGCCTGAAGCCGCTGGAGGCCCGCAACTTCGACCTGTCGGCCGAGTGGTACTACGGCGATGCCAGTTATGTGTCGATCGGCTGGTTCCGCAAGGACATCGACAACTACATCGGTACCTCCAGCATCGACCTGAACCACCCCGACCTGCACACGGCGGTGGGCGGTGCCTACTTCAACGAGGCGGTGGCCAACGGCTGCACCCCGTCGGGCGTGGACTTCCGCAACTGCGTGCGCCAGTACATCTTCAACAACCACGCCGGTTCGCCGGGCGTGACCGTGACCGGCACCGATTCGAACGGCAACCTGACCGGCACCATCGCCGGCCAGCCGGGCGACCCGGCGGCGCTGTTCCGCATCACCGTGCCGGTCAACCAGGACTCGAACATGCTGCGCGGCTGGGAGTTCAACATCCAGCACATGTTCGGCAACAGCGGCTTCGGCGCATCGGCGAACTACACCATCGTCGATTCCAACCTGACCTACGACAACTACAACCTCGACGAACAGTTCCCGCTGGTGGGCCTGAGCAATTCGGCCAATCTGGTCGGCTTCTACGACAAGGGGCCGTGGCAGGTGCGTGCGGCCTACAACTGGCGCGACAAGTTCCTGACCAGCACGTGGGACAGCTGGCGTCCCAACCCGCTCTATGTTGCCGACTACGGCCAGTTGGACTTGAACATCAGCTACCAGGTCAACGACCGCCTATCGCTGCATGCCGAAGCCATCAACCTGACCGACTCGACCATGCGCGTGTATGGGCGCAATGAACGGCAGACCTTCATGGCCACACAAACCGGCCCGCGCTACATGCTGGGGCTGCGCTACAAGTTCCGCTGAGCCACTCCTGCAGGCGGTGCACGCCGCCTGCCCGGCCCCGGCGATGGTCCTCTCCCCATCGCCGGGTTCCCGGCCGGCGCTGCCGGTTCGGGTATCTTGCAAGGCCATCCTGCATGGCCATGAGCCGTACATGTTGCCACTGCCCGATCCCAGCCCCATCGCCGAAACCGGTGCACAGACGCCGCTGGAGGAGATATTCGCGTCACCGCAGCCGCAGGTGATCCGCGGGCTGGTGGCACACTGGCCGCTGGTGGCCGCTGCCGCTTCGGATCACGAAGCCGTGGCCTACCTGAAACGTTTTGCCAACGATGCACTGCCGGCCATCGCCACCGTCGCTCCACCGGAAGCCGGTGGGCGCATCTTCTACGACGATGCCTTCGGCGGCTTCAACTTCCGCCGCGAACAGGTGCCGTTGACCACCGCGCTCAACACCCTGCTCAAATACCGCGGCCAGCCGGATGCACCCACCATCTATCTCGGCGCAACCACCTGCGACACGTGGTTGCCCGGCTTGCGTGCGGCCAACCCCATCGACCTGGGCGCACGCGATGCGCTGGCGAGCATCTGGATCGGCAACCGCAGCCGCGTGCCGGCGCATCAGGATTTGCCCGACAACCTTGCCTGCGTCGCCGCCGGGCATCGCCGCTTCACCCTGTTCCCGCCGCACCAGTTGCCCAATCTCTACGTCGGGCCGCTGGACTTCACCCCGGCCGGGCAGCCGGTGAGTCTGGTGGACATGACTGCGCCCGACCTCGAACGCTTTCCGCGCTTCGCCGAAGCATGGCGGCACGCGCAAGTGGCCGAACTGGGGCCGGGCGACGCGCTGTTCATCCCGTCGATGTGGTGGCACCACATACAGGCGCTGGACGATTTCAACGTGCTGTTGAACTACTGGTGGCGCACGACCCCGGACTACATGGACACGCCGGTCAACGCGTTGATGCTGGCGATCCTGTGCCTGCGCGACCTGCCCGCCGAGCAGCGGGCGTCATGGCAGGAGGTGTTCCGCCATTACGTGTTCGAGTTCGATGCGGAACAGGTAACCGGCCACATACCCGAGCATGCCCGTCATGTGCTGGGCGAACTCGACTCGGACAAGGCCGCACACCTGCGCGCACACCTTCTGCAACGCCTGGATCGCTGATCCGCAATGGTGGTTCAGGCACCGCGCAGAGGCGGGGCCGGCCGCGCGTGAAACTTCGTCGATGAAGCCCGGGGCGGTGCAAGCCCGGCAGCCGGCTTGCACCCGGCATGGCGATCCTCTTCCGACGAAAACGCGAAAGGCCCGGCATAGCCGGGCCCTTCGCTTCGTTTCAATAGCTGAAACGCCGGCTCAATGCCCGCCGCCTTCGGCCGCCAGCTTGTCCAGGTCGATGCCCTGCCTGCGCAGGATGCCGGTCGCGCGCAGCGCGTAGAACGCGAGGTAGGCAAAACAGGCCACGCCGACCCAGAAGCTCATGTGCACGCCCACCTGGTCGGCCAGCGCGCCCTGGGTCAGGCTGACCCAGCCGCCACCCATGATCATCATGATCAGCAGGCTGCTGCCCTGGTTGGTATGGCGGCCCAGCCCGGCGATCGCCAGCGCGAAGATGCATGGCCACATGGTGCTGCAGAACAGGCCCACGCTGATGAAGGCGACGATGCTGGTCTTGCCGGTGGTGAACATGCCGATCAGCAGCGCGACGATGCCGCACAGCGCGAAATACAGCAGCATCCGCGCCGGGTTGCCGCGGCTGAGCAGGGTCGCGGCGATCATCAGCACGATCACCCCGGCGTAACCGTAGAACTGCGAGACGTCGTGCTGGGCGATGGCGTTGACCGCCAGGTACACGCCGAAGGCCAGGAACGGCAGGATCAGCATCAGCATCTTCTTCGCACCGGCGCCGATCTCGAACGCGCCGGCCGCACCGGTCCAGCGGCCGATCATCAGGCTGGCCCAGTACAGCGACACGTAGGGCGCCAGGTGCTGGGTCTCGATGCCCAGCCCTTCATGCAGGTAGGCCGGCAGGTTGCTGATGGTGGACACCTCCACGCCGACGTAAAGGAAGATCGCGATCATCCCCAGCACCAGTTGCGGGTAGGCGAACGCCGACCCCTTGTGCACCAGCCTGGAGGTATCCCCGGCCTCGTCCCGCGCCACGCCCTCCAGGTCGATGTGGTTGGGTACCGAGGAGAAGCGGATGAACAGCGCCACCAGCACGAAGGCCACGCCCAGCACCAGGTAGGGCGTCTTCACGCTCTCGATGCTGGCCTCGGTGTTGCCGGTGGACAGGCTGCCGAAGATGGCGAAGCTGACCAGCAGCGGGCCGATGGTGGTACCGAAGTTGTTGACGCCGCCGGCCATCGTCAGCCGCTGCGCGCCGGTGGCCGGGTTGCCCATCACGATCGCCAGCGGGTTGGCCGCGATCTGCTGCAGGGCAAAGCCCAGGCCGACGATGAACAGCCCCGACAGCATCAGCGCGAACGAGCCGCTGTTGGCCGCCGGGTAGAACAGCAGCGTACCCAGCGCCGAGATCAGCAGGCCCACGCAGATGCCGTTGCGGTAGCCGATGCGGTTGAGCAGATCCTTGCCGGTAACCTTGGAAACGCCGAAATAGATCAGCGAGCCCACCGTATAGGCCACGTAGAACGCCATCGACACCCATTGGCTCTGCGCCTGGCTCAGGTCGAAGGCTTTCTTGAACACCGGGATCAGGATGTCGTTGCTGGCGGCAACGAAGCCCCAGAAGAAGAACACCGTGATGAGTACACTGAACTGCGACCAGCGGGTTTTCTGTGTCATGTCGTTTGATTTCTTTGTTGCTGTCGTCGTCACCACGTGCGCATCGCGCCCGCTCCCCTTGTGCCCGGCCTGCAAGGCCACCGCTACCGGCATCCCGTGGCGGGCCATCACCCGCGGCATCGCATCGGCCAGTCATCCCCTGCCATGCATTGCACGTTCCCGCCGGCACGCCGGCGGCACGGACCGTCGGTCGTTGTACGCGTGATCTGACAACGCTGTCAACGAATGCTTGCCAATGCAGCGGCTTTCCCTCGAAACGGGCGCAAATCACGGATTGCCAAGGGAATTTACGCTGCGCCGCAACATCGCTGCCGCCTCGCACGGGGCGCGCATGCACACCAGTAGGAGCGACGCCAGTCACGATGGGGCTTTCCCGTTTGCACCCCAGGCAAAGGGACACGCGGCTCTGCGGAAGGATCCGCATGCAGGCCCCATCGCGACTGGCGTCGCTCCTACACAGTCACCGTTGCTCGGTCACCCCTGCGCAACGGGGCCATACCGGATCAATACAGCGTGCGTTGCTCCGGCGACGGCGGCGTGTACTGGTACAGCCAGGTTTCGGTCAGTGTCCTGCCGCCGCTGCGCAGGTACAGCCGCAGGTCGATCTGCGCGGTGGAATCGTCCGGCGGCACCAGGTCGAACATCGCGCGGTAGCCGTCGATCTCGCGCAATGGCCGCGCCGAGACGACCTCCACCCGGCCGCGGCTGGTTTCCACCACCGCCTCGACCTCGGCCTTGTCGATCAGCGCCTTCAGTCCGCCGCCTTCGAAATCCACCGCGAAACGCCACGAGAAATAGTCGCGCTTCTTGCCGATCACCCCGCCCAGGCCGGTGCGGCTGGCCACGCAGTGCGCCAGCGGCGGTCGCGCCGGCGGCTGCGCGCCCCAGTACAGGCGGTAGCCGACCAGCAGCTCCTCGCCCGGCTGCGGCTTGGCCGCGGGATTCCAGAACGCGACGATGTTGTCGAAGGTTTCGTCATTGGTGGGGATCTCCACCAGCTGCACCGAACCGGCGCCCCATTCGCCCTTCGGTTCCACCCACAGGCACGGACGCTTCTCGTAGAACACGCCGTCGTCCTGGTAATGGTCGAAGTCGCGGTCGCGTTGCAGCAGGCCGAAGCCGCGCGGGTTGCGGTCCACGAACATGTTGAAGCGCAGCTGCGGCGGGTTGCACAGTGGCCGCCAGATCCATTCGCCGCTGCCGGTCCACAGCGACAGGCCGTCGGTATCATGGATTTCCGGGCGCCAGTCCCAGCCCATGCGGCGGTCGTTCTCGCCCACCTGGTACATGCTGGTGCACGGGGCGATGCCGAGGCGCTCGATCTGCGCGCGCGGGTACAACGCGCTGTCGATGTCCATCAGCAGCACCTCGCCGTTGGTGATGGCGAAGCGGTAGGCGCCGGCCACGCTCGGCGAATCGAGCAGGCCGTAGACGACCAGGGTGTCCGAACCGGGGGCCGGCTGTTCAAGGTAGTAGGCGATGAAATCCGGGAATTCCTCCGGCTTGCCCATGCCGGTGTCGATCGCCAGCCCGCGCGCGGACTGGCCGTACTGGCCCTCCTTGCCCACCGCGCGGAAATAGCTGGCGCCGAGGAAGGCGGCGAAGTCGCGGTCGGTATCGCCGCGGGTGTTGAGGCGGAAGCCGGCGAAACCGAGGTCGGCCGGCAGGCGGCTGCCGTGGACGCCGCTGTTGCCGTAGTCGAACGCGGCCGCATCGTAGGCCAGCTCCTGCGCCTTGCCGTCGGCCACCTCGAACATGCGCACCGGCGTATGGAAGTACAGGCCGAGGTGGAAGAACTTGGCCTGGAAGCCGCCGGGCCGGTTGGCCCACAGCGCATGGTCCTGGCGGTAGCGGATGGACTGGTACTGGTCCCAGTCCAGCGCCTCCACTTCCGGCGGCAGCGTGCGCTTGTGGCTGCGGTACGGCGCCTGCGCCAAGGCCCGCGCCTGGCCTTTCAGCGCGGCGAAATCGAACGGCTGCGGCTGGCCGATGCGGCGCAGGCCATGTTGCCTGCCGGCGGCGGCGGCCGGGACTGACGGCAGCCCGAAGGCGGCCAGCGCCAGCGAGGCACGGCGGAGGAAATCGCGTCGTTGCATGGAGAGCGGCTTGTTGGAAACCCGTGGCATGTTAGGCGCACTCGGGTTAATCGGCAGTAGCCGCGCGCTGGGGGATGAACGCCGGCTTCAGCTCGGTCGTGCCACGGGTGCCCGGCAGCGGCCGGACCGGCATCGACGGCGGGCACAACCACGGGGATCGCATGCACGTCGTTGCCCTTCCGGCATCGACGCCGATCCTCGCGGGTGCAACGGCGAATGCGCCTACCGCTGGCAGTGGCCGCACCACACCGACGCACGCTGGCCGATGCTGGCGTGGCGCAGCGCGCGGCCGCAGCGCACGCAGGCCTGGCCCTCGCGGCCGTACACCGACAGTTCCTGCTCGAAATAGCCGGGCGCGCCATCGGGGCTGATGAAGTCGCGCAGCGTGGTGCCGCCGCGGGTGATGGCATGGCCGAGGATGCGCTTGACCGCATCGGCCAGCCGCGCGTAACGCTCGCGCGACACCTTGCCGGCCTCGCGCAACGGGCTGATGCCGGCCATGAACAGGCTTTCGGCGGCATAGATGTTGCCGACGCCGACGACGATGCGCTGGTCCATCAGGAAACTCTTGACCGGCGCGCTGCGGCCGCGGCTGCGCGCGAACAGGTGGTCGCCGTCGAACGCCTCGTCCAGCGGCTCGGGACCGAGGTCGCGCAGCAGTTCGTGGGTCTGGCCTTGCGGCTGCCACAGCAGGCAGCCGAAGCGGCGCGGGTCGTTGAAGCGCAGCAGGCGGCCGTCTTCCAGGCTGACGTCCACGTGGTCGTGGGCACGCACCGGGGTGTCGCCGGGCAGCACCCGCAGGCTGCCGGACATGCCCAGGTGCAGCACGGCGCTGCCGGCCTCGGTATCCAGCAGCAGGTACTTGGCGCGGCGGCGGATCGCGGTGATGCGCCGGCCGGGCAGTTCGCGTTCGATGTCCGACGGGATCGGCCAGCGCAGGTCCGGCCGGCGCTGGATCACGCCGTGGATGCGGCGGCCCTGCAGGTGCGGCTCCAGGCCGCGGCGGGTGGTTTCGACTTCGGGCAGTTCGGGCATGCGGCGATTGTAATGCCGGCCACGCCCCCCCTGTAGGAGCGACGTCAGTCGCGACGAGGCTTCACCGGAAAGCCCGGTCGCGACTGACGTCGCTCCTACACAAGGCACAAGCCGCGTTGCGTCAGCGCGGCGGCGCCATCAGCTCGCGGGCGCTCAGGAAGCCGTCACCATCGGCATCCTGCCGGGCGAAGCGCTGCAGGATCACCTGCACCTGCTGCTCGCGGGTGATCGCCCTGCCGCGCCCGCCGGGTTGTTCCTCCGGCTCCAGTACGCCGTTGCCGTCGCGGTCCATGTGCTCGAAGGCGTAGAGCATCCACTGCAGGTATTCGTCCGGGCCGACCCGGCCGTCGCCATCGAGGTCCATGCGCCGCAGGTAATCGCCGGGGTCCTGCACCTGCGCCGCCGCCGGCAGCGCCAGCAGCAGCGTCAGGCCGGCGGCGAGCCGGTTCATGCGGTGGCGAGCGAATAGCCCTTCAGGCGCGCCGCGTAGGCCTGCAACGCGGCGATGCCGCTGGCCTCGGCCTCCTGGCACCACTGCTGCAGGTGCTTCAGGCGCTCGGCGGCATCGTGGGTACGCGCCTCCAGCAGCGCCGACAGGCGCGCGCGGTGTTCGACCAGCAGCTGGATACGCGGGCGCTGCTGCACCCACCGCTGCAACTGCTCGCGGCAATCCGGCTTGAGCCAGCGGCCATCGTTGACCAGCCCGCGCCGCAGACGGCGCGGCAGCAGCTTGCGCAGCTTGGCGCCGGCGGCGGCGGCCTCTTCGCGCAGGGCCGGGGCAAACACGTTGCGCTGGTAGTCGGTCATCGCCTGGAAGCGGTGCGACAGCAACGCCTTGAGCGTGTCGGCATCAGGCACGGCGATGTTCGGGCGCACGTCCATCGTCGGCGCCACGCGCAGCACCTTGGCCAGGCGCAACGCCTGCAGCAGGCGGATGGCCTGCCAGCCGATGTCGAACTCCCAGCGCCGCATCGAGAAGCGCGCCGAGCTGGGGAAGGCGTGGTGGTTGTTGTGCAGCTCCTCGCCGCCGATCCAGAACGCCCACGGCGTCAGGTTGGTGGAGGTGTCGGCCGACTCGAAGTTGCGGTAGCCCCACCAGTGGCCGAGGCCGTTGACCACGCCGGCGGCCCAGAACGGGATCCACGCCATCTGGATCGCCCACAGGGCGATGCCCGGCAGGCCGAACAGCACGAAGTTCACCGCCAGCAGCAGCACCGGGCCGAGGTTGGCGTGCGGGGTGTAGAGGTGGCGCTCGATCCAGTCCTCCGGCGCGCCGCGGCCATACTGCTCGATGTCCGCGCGCAGTTCGCGCGCCTCGCGGTACAGCTCCACGCCGCGCCAGAACACGCGGCCGATGCCCTTGCTCACCGGGCTGTGCGGATCTTCCTCGGTTTCCACCTTGGCGTGGTGCTTGCGGTGGATGGCCACCCACTCGCGGGTGATCATCGAGGTGGTCAGCCACGTCCAGAAGCGGAAGAAATGGGCGATGAGCGGGTGGAAATCCACGCCGCGGTGCGCCTGGCTGCGGTGCAGGTACAAGGTGACCGCGAAGATGGTGAGCTGGGTGAATACCAGCAGCACCGCCAGCATGCCCCACCAGCCCAGGCCGGCGACGCCGCCGGTGAGGAAGTCGAGAAGGGTGTCGGACATCGTGGAACTCCGGGGGGCGATCAGTGGCGGTTGAAACCGTGGGTACCCATGATGGGGGCTGGCGCGGCAAACTTCATCCCTTGCCCACGTGGCCTCTGGCCCGGCTTCCCGCCGCCGTTCATCGTCCATCCGCCCAACGCCCGAATGCCGTCCTCCGCCCCCGCCGCGCCCGCGGCTCCCCTGATCGAGCTGGACCACGCCAGCGTCATCCGCGGCCAGGTCCGCGTGCTGCACGAGCTGGACCTGCGCATCGAACAGGGCCGGCACACCGCCATCCTCGGCCCCAACGGCTGCGGCAAGTCCTCCTTCATCAAGCTGATCACCCGCGAGCTGTACCCGCTGGCGCGCGCCGACGGCCATGTGCCGGTGAAGGTGCTGGGCCAGACCCGCTGGCAGGTGGACCGGCTGCGCGCGCAGTTGGGCATCGTCACCGGCGACCTGTCCGGCAACCTCGCCGACATGCCGGGGCTGGGCGTGGAAGAAGCGGTGATCTCCGGCTTCTTCGCCAGCTACGTGGTGCCGGCACACCGCGACGTGACCGACGACATGCGCCAGCGCGCGCGCCATGCGCTGGAACTGGCCCGCGCCTCGTCGCTGCTGGGCCGCAGCTACGCCGAGCTGTCGGCCGGCGAGACCCGCCGCGTGCTGATCGCCCGCGCGCTGGTCAACCAGCCGCGCGCGCTGCTGCTGGATGAACCGTCCACCGGGCTGGACCTGATCGCCCGCCAGCACCTCATCGACACCATGCGCCACCTCGCCCGGCAGGGCATCACCCTGGTGCTGGTCACCCACCACATCGAGGAGGTGATCCCCGAGATCCGCCGCGTGGTGCTGATGAAGAGCGGCCGCATCTTCGCCGATGGCGACCGCGACGAGCTGCTGCACGCCGGGCCGCTGTCCGAGGTGTTCGGCGGCCCGGTCGAGGTGCGCGAGGAACAGGGCCGCCTCACCGCGTGGGCCCGCGCCACCCCGTAGCTGCGGGGCTTGCCCCGCATGACGCTTTCCCGGTGAAGGCCCTTGCGGGGCAAGCCCCGCAGCTACGGATGGCCGGCCCGGCAACCCCCATACGGGGCGGGTCCCCCCCACCCACGGGCGGCCGGCATTGGTGCGATGATGCCGCCCTCGTTCCGCCCTACTTTCCCGCGATGTCCCGTTCCAAGCACCTGTTCCCCGCCTTGGCGCTGTGCGCCGCGCTGGCCGCCTGCTCCAGCACGCCGGCCGCTGTTTCCGGCGACGCCCCGGCCCCGACCGGCTACCTGCAGGGCGACGCCATTCCCGACAGCCGCGCGCTGAGCCCACCGCCACCGGCAACCGGCACGGCATGGGCGGCGCTGGACGACGCCGTCGCCGCACAGGCGCTGGCGCTGCGCGACAGCCCGCGCTTCCGCCAGGCGCACGCCGATGCCGACCTGCGCTTTCCCGGCGGCGCCCAGCAATTCAGCTGTGCGCTGGGCATCCCGGTGGACGAACAACACACGCCGGTATTGATGCGCTTGCTGCAACGCAGCCTGATCGATGCCAGCGCCTCCACCCGCGCGGCCAAGACCCATTACCAGCGCCCGCGCCCGTTCATGGTCAACGGCCAGCCCACCTGCACGCCGGAGCAGGAGGAACACCTGCGCGGCAGCGGCTCCTATCCGTCCGGGCATACCGCCATCGGCTGGGCATGGGCGCTGATCCTGTCCGAGATCGCCCCCGAACGCGCCACCGCCCTGCTCCAGCGCGGCCGCAACTACGGCCACAGCCGGCTGGTCTGCAACGTGCACTGGTACAGCGACGTGCAGCAAGGCCAGGCGATGGCGGCGGCGACGGTGGCGCGGCTGCACGACGACCTGCAGTTCGGCGCCGACCTGCTGCTCGCGCAGCGCGAGGTCGAAGCCGTCCGCGCACTGGAGCTGCCGCTGCCGCGCGACTGCGCCGCCGAGGCCGAAGCGCTGGAAGCCGACATCCCCGAAGCACGTTGATCCCGTGGATGCGGGGCTTGCCCCGCATGTGGCTTGCTGCGTGTGGCGTGCGGGGCATGCCTCGCGCCCGTGGCAGGTTTCAGGCGTTACCGCGTGCGGCGACGGCCGCCCTGGCGGCTAGAGTGGGGCACCCAGCTTCGTCGAGGTCTTCCATGCCCACTTCACGCTTCCGGCTGCGCACGCTGCTGGCCGCCGCCCTGCTCGCATTCACCGCGGCCGCACAGGCGCAGCCGCGCCTGATCGGCTACGTCATGGACAGCCCGGCGCCGCTGCAGCTGACAGCCACCAAGCTGGACGTGGTGAACTTCGCCTTCGCCAAGGTCGCGGCGGACGGCCGCGTGCATCTGCCCGACACGGTCGATCCGGCGCGCCTGCGCACCGTCGTCGGCAAGCGCACGGACAACCCCGGATTGAAGGTGGTGCTGTCCATCGGCGGCTGGGGCGCGGGCAACTTCTCCGAGGCCGCGGCCACCGCGGCGGCCCGCGCACGCTTCATCGACAGCGGCGTCGCGCTGGTGCACGCATTCGACCTCGACGGCCTGGACATCGACTGGGAGTACCCGACGCTGGGCGACGCCGACATCAGCCACGCCCCCGGCGACCGCCACAACTTCACCCTGCTGCTGGAGCAACTGCGCGCGCGGCTGGACCGCGAGGGCAAGGGCCGGCGCCATTACCTGCTGACCATCGCCGCCGCCGAGGGCCGCTTCGCCGCCGGGCTGGAGCTGCCGCGCATCACCCGGTCGCTGGACTGGATCAACCTGATGACCTACGACTTCCACGGCAGCCTGACCCCGACCACCGGCCACCACGCCGGGCTGTCGCGCTCGGCGCTGGCCGGGCCGGACGCGCGCAGCACCGAGGATGCGGTGCAGTATTTCCTCGACGCCGGCGTGCCGGCGGACAAGATCAACGTCGGCGTGCCGTTCTATGGCCGCACCTTCGGCGACGTGGACCCGGCCAACGACGGCCTGTACCGCGCCTTCGCCAGCGATGGCGGCTTCATCACGTGGCAGCAGCTCGTCCACACCCGGCTGGACGCGTCCGGCTGGCAGCGGCACTGGGACGACGTGGCGCAGGCGCCGTACCTGTGGAACCCGTCCGAGCGCCGCTTCATCACCTACGACGACCCGCAGTCGCTGGCGATCAAGGCCGGCTACGTCAAGCGCAGCGGGCTGGGCGGGATCATGTACTGGGAGCAGCGCGGCGATGACAACGAGCAGCTGCTGGACGTGCTGCACGAGGCGCTGCACGGCGGTCGTTGAACCGCGCCGCATGCGGCCTCCGTCCTTCATTAGACTTGGCGCTCACCTCCCGCAGCAGGAACCCGCCATGAGCCAGTGGTACTTCCACAACCCCGGCCAGGCCGACCGCGTCGGCCCGCTTGACGACGAGGCCGCGCGCCGCCACGCGCAGGCGCACCGCAACGCGCTGGCATGGCGCGAGGGCATGCAGGGCTGGCAGCCGGCGGCCTCGCTGCCGGAATTCGGCGGCCAGGCGGCCCCCCCTCCGACACCCCCGCCGGTGGGTGGGCGCAGCAACCGTGCCGACGACATCGACTTCCGCATCGTCGGCCACGAGATGCAGTTCGTGGAGATCGAGCTGGACCCGGGCGAAAGCGCCATCGCCGAGGCCGGCGCGCTGATGTTCAAGGACACCACGGTGCAGATGGACACCGTGTTCGGCGACGGCTCGCACAGCGGCCAGGGTGGCGGCTTCATGGACAAGCTGCTGGCCGCGGGCAAGCGCGTGATCACCGGCGAGAGCCTGTTCGCCACGCTCTACACCCACACCGGCCAGGGCAAGGCCAGGGTCGCCTTCGCCGCGCCCTACCCCGGCACGGTGATCCCGATGAAGCTGGACGAGCACGGTGGCACCCTGATCTGCCAGAAGGACAGCTTCCTGGCCGGCGCGCGCGGCGTGCAGGTGGGCGTGCACCTGCAGCGCAAGGTGATGACCGGGCTGTTCGGCGGCGAGGGTTTCATCATGCAGAAGCTCGAGGGCGACGGCTGGGTGTTCGTGCATGCCGGTGGCTGCGTGGTCGAGCGCGAACTGGCCGCCGGCGAGCGCATCGACGTCGATACCGGCTGCGTGGTCGCCTACCACGCCGGCGTGGACATGGACGTGCGCCGCGTGGCCGGGCTGAAGAGCATGTTCTTCGGCGGCGAGGGTGTGTTCCTGGCCACCCTCACCGGCCCCGGCAAGGTATGGCTGCAGTCGCTGCCGTTCTCGCGCCTGGCCGGGCGCATGTACGCGGCCGCGCCGCAGGCCGGCGGCCAGAGCCGCGGCGAAGGCTCGGTGCTGGGCGGGCTGGGGCGCATCCTGGATGGTGACAACCGGTTCTGACGCGAAACCACGCCGCCCTGCCGCGTTGGCGGCTCAGCGCAGCAGGGCGCGCGCCTCACGCACGTCCCAGCGGCCGTTGAGCGCGAGCACCACGGCAATGTCGCCGCACAGCAGGACCTCGGCACGGTTGGCTGCAGCCACTGCGCGCTCCGCACCGGGCAACATCAGCACCTCCACGTCACCGATGAAGTCGTGGCGGTCGTGGTGCCTGCCACGCACGAGGGTGTGGCAGGCGCCCTCCAGTTGCCGCACCACCGGCGCGCGGCCAGCCTCACGCACCGCCGCCACCAGATCCACCACGTTGCCGCGCGGCATTCGCCAGCTGATCCGTTGCGGTTGCCCGAACCACTCCAGCGCCATCCGCTCGTGGCCATGCAGGGGCCCCAGCACCGGTTGCCGCGCCAGCACCCGCGCCGCGCGCCGCCGCCGGATCGCAACCCGCAGCATGCTCGCCGCCACCGCAAGCGCGCCGAGTACCGGCACCAGCAATACCAGCCCGAACCAGATCGAGGTGTGCGGCACGGCGAACAGCGCCAGCAGGAAGCCGAAGAACAGGGCGAAGCGCCAGATGTCGTGCCACGGTCCGCGCACGCGGCCTCCTGCATGGAAACGATGCCGCCACGCCGCACATCGGGCCGTGGCCGTTGGCCCGCGATTGTGCCAGTTGCGGGTATGCTCTCGCCCTTTCCCGCCCCCGCCCTTCACCAATGAAACCGCGCACTGCTTGCCTGCTGCTGCCCCTTGCCCTGCTCGGCCTGCTGGCCGCCTGCGGTGGCGGGAACGTCAAGCCCGCCGCACCGGCTGCGATGCCGGTTGTTCCGGCCACGCCGGTTGCGCCGGTGAAGATCGGCGTGGCGCTGGGCGGCGGCGCGGCCAAGGGCTTCGCCCACATCGGCGTGATCAAGATGCTGGAGGCCAACGGCTTCGAGCCGGTGGTGGTATCCGGCACCAGCGCCGGCAGCGTGGTCGGCGCGCTGTACGCCAGCGGCATGGATGCGTTCGAGATGCAGCAGAAAGCGGTGGCCCTGGACCAGGCCAGCATCCGCGACGTGCGCCTGTTCTCCGGCGGGCTGATCGAAGGCCGCAAGCTGCAGGATTACGTCAACGCGCAGGTCGACAACACGCCGGCCGAACGCCTGAGCAAGCCGTTCGCGGCGGTGGCCACGCAGCTGGAGACCGGCGAGCGCGCGGTGTTCGTGCGCGGCAACGTCGGCCAGGCGGTGCGCGCCTCCAGTTCGGTGCCCGGCGTGTTCGAACCGGTCAGCATCGGTGGCAAGACCTATGTCGACGGCGGCGTGGTCAGCCCGGTGCCGGTGGACGCGGCGCGCCAGCTCGGCGCCGAGTTCGTCATCGCCGTGGACATTTCCAGCAAGGCCAGCGGCCAGCGCCCGGACAGCCTGCTGGGCACGATCAACCAGTCCATCGCGATCATGGGCCAGCGCCTGGGCGAGCAGGAGCTGGCGCGTGCCGACGTGGTGATCCGCCCGCAGGTGCTGGACATCGGCGCGGCCGATTTCGAGCAGCGCGGCCGCGCCATCCTCGAAGGCGAGAAGGCGGCGATGGCGGCGATGCCGCAGATCCGCGCCGGCGTGCAGCGCTTGCAGCAGGCGCGGGTACAGCAGGTGCGTGAGGCCGAAAACCGTGCCAGCGCGGCGGCGGCCGAGGCTTACCAGCGTTGTCTGGATGGGCGTTCGCGGTTGGAGAAATTGCGTGGGAAAGATGAGGCGTGTGCTGGGTTGGTGCATTGAGTTGAACTACGGAAAACCGTCATTCCCGCGCAGGCGGGAATCGTTTCTGGGCTTCACGCGGCCAAGGTGAAAGCGAAAAGCGATTCCCGCCTGCGCGGGGATGACGTTCTTTGCATTCCTACATCCGGCTGTACTGCACCTGCACCCAGAACTTGTCGGCGTCGCGGGTACGCAGGTCGTCGCTGCTGCGGTAGCGCGCGGCCTTGAGCAGCACGCTCAACCCCTTCACCTGTGGAATGGGGCGCTCCCACGACAGGTCGAATTCGCGCCCGTAGCGGTAGCTGCCGCGGTCGCTGCGGAAGTCGTGATACCACGCCTGTGCCTTGCCGCCGGCCAGCGGTAGTGCCACGCCGGCATAGGCATCGCGCAGGCCGTCGGCCGGCGTGGTGCCGAACTGGTCGGCCCAGCCCTGGAATGCGTGCTTGGTGGCCAGCGGCGTCTGGAAGGCGCCATTGGCGGCGCTGCCATGGCCGGCGCCGAGCACCTCGATGCCGGCCGTGCCCTTGGCACGGGTGCCGGCGTAGCTGGCTTCGCCCAGCCAATAGCGGCTGTCCAGCGACCACGGGTTGCCGTGGCCGTCCACCTGCCGCGCGTGCTCCAGCACGTAGCCGAGTGCGCCGCGCTTGCCCTGCAGGCGCAGGCCGGTGGTATCGGCGGACAGGGTGCCGCGCGGTGCGGTGGCGGCCACGGCGATGTTCTCCAGGTCGAGCCGGTAGTGGTAACCGGTGATCGCCAGCGCTTCGGCGGGCGCGAACGTCGCCTGCAGCAGGTGGCTGTCGCCGTGGATGTTGGCCGGCGCGGTGGCACTGGGCGTGGCCGGTTCGTCCGGGCCGAACACGGTGTTGATGTTGGTGACGAAGGCGTAGGCCAGCTTCCATTGCGCGGCCGGCGCCCATTCGGCCAGCGCGCCATCGTAGGTCTGTTCGTTCTGGCGCCAGCCGGAGCCGCCGACGAAGCGCTGGTTGCCGAGGTTGATGCGCTGGCGGCCGAGCTGCAGGTTGCCTTGCGCGCCGTCGTAACGCAGCAGCACCTGGTTGAGTTCGGCGCCATCCGGGTCGGCCACCGTCGGGTATTGGCCGCGGCCGTTGCGGGTGTCGTTGAAGCGCTCGCCGCCGAGGTGGACGACGCCATCGACCTCGCCCAGTGCCGACCAGCCATGCCAGCGCGCGCTGCGGTAACCCAAGCGCAGGCGCGCGGTGTGCGCATCGGCATCGCGGCTGATTCCGTCCTGCGCCACGTGCTCGTAGCGGTAGCGCAGGTCCAGCAACGGCTTGCTGCCGTCATCGGCCGCGAAGACCGGCGCGGCAGCCAGCAGCAGGGGCAGGACGGGGAGAAGGCGGATCGGCATGGGGGTTTCTCGTTGGGGGTGGCCGGCATGCTCCGCGCCTGCCGCCACCGCCACCATGATGTCGATCAATCCGCGCGATCAGCGTTGTCCCGCGGGTGCGGCGCCTTCGCTCCCGTCACCGCCCTCGGGCACGTAGATCATGCTGCCGTCCTTGAGCCGGTAGGCGGTGCCGGCGAGGGTGCCCTCGCCTTCACCGATGCTGCCGCTGGCCTTGTAGCGGTCCAGCGTGCGGCCGTCCTTGACCACGATCTCCATGTTGGCCTCACCGGGGTTGGCGACCATCACCACCTTGTCGTGGCTGAAGGGATTGAGCGGGTTGCGGATCAGCGCGATCAGCAGGATCGCCACGATCACCAGGAACACGTCGATCAGGTTGACCACCGACAGCACCGGATCGTCCTGGTCGTCCTCGTCGAGATAACGGCGGCGCATGGTTCAGCCCTCCCCGCCGGCGATGGCCAGCTCGATCCGCCGCAGGTCCTGCAGCAGCCAGCGACGCCGCACCACCAGCACGGTGTAGATCGCCGAGGCTGCCAGCAGCGAGACGATGACTGCGGCGAAGGCGACGCCTACGTGGCGCGCGACCTCGTCCATGCGCCCGTCCGACAACTCGGCCAGCGCCGGCCCCATCGGGATCATGGTCGCCACCAGCCCGAGCATCGGCGCGGTGCGGCTGCCGATGCGCAGCGGTTCCAGCCGCTTGAGCGTCCACAGCTCCATGTCTTCCAGCCCGCCGCCGTTGCGGCGCCAGTGCCGCTCCATCGCATGCATGCGGTCGCCACGGCGCTGCACGGCTTCCACCGCGAACATGCCCAGTGCGTAGCAGGCGTACAGGAACAACGCCAGGATCAGCAGCAGCACCGGGGCGAGGAACCAGCCGGAGAGCTGGTGCAACAGGGATTCGATCAGGTTCATGTCGGTTCGTCATTCGAGGAAGGAAAGAAAATCAGGAGGCCACGCGCGTTTGCCGCCAGCCACCGATGGCGAACGCCAACAATGCCGGCCACAGCGCCAGCCACCATGCGGCGGGCACCGACGGTGGCGGCGCCTGCACGCGCTGCAACTGCATGCCGCTGACCGTGGCCGGCGTGGCTGGCGGTGGTGGCGGCGCGGCTTCCGCGGGCGGTGTTGGCGGCTGCGCGGCAAGCGGTGCCGATGCGGGTGCTTGCGTGGTCGGCGGTAGTGCACTGCGCGGGTTCAGGCCGAACGCCGCAGCCAGTCGTGCGATGTGCGGGCGCAGCTTGTCGCTGCCCGGCAACACGTCGTGGCGGGCGTCCAAGTCGTTCCAGGTGTCCACCAGGCTGCGCAGGGTCGCCTCGTCGGCGTCCCAGTAGCCCTTGCGCTGGGCTTCGAGCATGCGCTCGACGATCTGCGCCAGCGCGTGCGGGTTGTCGCGCTCGAACCACTCGCGCATGCCCAGTTGCAGCTTGTCCCGCACGTAGACGTCGTGGAAGGCCTGCCACTGGTCGTCGCGGACCATGCCCGGATCGACCGCCTGCCAACCCCAGAAATTGTCCATCGAACCGACGATCTCCAGGGTGCCGGCATAGCCTTCCTGCTGCATCTGGGTGATCCAGCCGGGGTGGAATTGGCGGGTCTGCAGTTCGGCGGCGAGGAAGCGCGCGGCATCGTCGACGCGGCTGCCGGCCGGGTCGCGCAGGTTGGAGATGTACAGCGCCGGCGCTTGGCCATCGAGGTGGCGCACCGCCAGCGACAAGCCGCCCAGATAGGAGAACGGGTCGTCGGTGGTCAACATGCCGTACAGGTTGGACGAGCGCGACAGCACCGCAGCCTGAGTACCGCGCAGTTGTTCGGCGTAGGCGTTCACGCCGGTGGAAATCTCGCCCCAGTGCGCCGGGTCGGGGCCGTAGCCGTACTGCATCTGCGCCAGGTAGCTCTGCGCCAGTTCGGTGTCGGCCGCCCATTCACCGGTCTTCAGCACTGCGCCACCCAGGCCACTGCCGTAGCTGCCCTGTGCACTGGAATAGATGCGGGTGCGCGCATAGCGGTCGGCCACGTCATCGGCCAAGCCCTGCGCCAGCAGCCGCTCACGCACGCCGGCGGTATGGCGGGCGATGGCGTTGTCACCGTTCTCGGCGGCGGCAGCCAGCGCGACGGCCTCGTTCATCCGCTGCATCAGCGTGGCGAACTGGTCGCGGTACAGGCCGGTGGCCGACAGCACCACGTCGATGCGTGGCCGGCCCAGTTCGGCGGCGGGAATCAGTTCGACCTTCTCGATGCGGCCGCCGTCGCCCCACAGCGGGCGCACGCCGAGCGCGGCGAACACCTGCGCTTCGAGGATGCCGTTGTGGCGCATGGTCTCCACGCCCCACAGCGAGAAGGCGAGCTTGTCCGGGTACTGGCCGGCGTGGGTATCCCGGTAGCTGTCGATCAACTGCTGCAACGCGACCTGCCCGGCTTCCCACGCCGCGCGTGACGGCACCCGCATCGGGTCGAAGCCATACAGGTTGCGGCCGGTCGGCAGGCTCTCGGGCGTGCGCAGCGGGTCGCCACCCAGCCCCGGCGTGGAATAACGGCCGGCCAGCGCGTCGAACAGCCCGGCCAGTTCGCTGCCGGCGTCCAGCGTGGCATCGGCACGGCGCGCGGCGTCCAGCAGTTCGCGCTGTGCCGGTGGCGCATCACCCGGCAAGGGCTGGCCGTCGTACAGATGATGTTGCAGCCAGCGCCGGCCCGGCTCGTCGCCGCGTGCGCGGTAGTCGGCCGATGCGGCATGCGGGTCGTCGCCCAGCCCCAGCACCTGCTCGATGCGCTTGCCCAGCATCAGCCGCAGCGTGTCGCCACGGCGCGTGGCGTCGGCGCTGGTGCCGAATGCGTGCAGGCCCTGCGGTTGCGGCTGCCCGCCGAGTGCGTCGAGGTATTCGTGCAGTTCGACCAGGAAGCCGTCGAGGTCGGCCGCGATCCGCGCCGCATCCCATTGCAGGTCGGCGGCGATGCCGCTGGAAACGGCCAGTTCGCGCAGCTGGCGCGCGGCGGTGTCGCGCACCGCGCCGTGGTCGAGTTGCTGGTACTCCTCGATCAGCTGGTGCAGGCGCAGTGGCTCGCCATGCAGGCCGGCGCTGCCAAACGCCGGGGTCTGGTGGCTGACGATCACCGCGCGGCCGCGGCGCTTGGCCTGCAACGCCTCGCCCACGTCATCGACGATGTAGGGGTAGACCACCGGCACGTCGCCCACCAGCAGCATCGGGTTGTCGTATACCGACAGCCCGCGCTCCTTGCCGTAGCTCCACTCCTGCGTGCCGTGGGTGCCGAAGTGGACGATGGCGTCGCGCCCGGCCTGTTCGCGCAGGTACTGGTAGGCGGCGAGGTAGAAGTGATCCACCGGGCGCTTGATGTCGTGGTAGCCGCCGCTGCCCGTCGTGTCGGCACCCGGCGCTGCGCGCGACGGTTGCGGCAGCAGGGTCACGTTGCGCAGGCGCAGGCGCGGGATGACGAAGCCGGCCTCGCCGTCGCGGCGGCGCAGCCACGGGCTGGCTTCGGGTTCGCCCCATGCGGCGCCGATGTCCGCGCGCACCGCCTTGGGCAGCGCATCGAACCAGCGCCGGTAGTCGCGCAGCGGCAGCCAGCCGGCCAGATCGTCGCGCAGCAGGGCGTCCAGTTCGGCGCTGCCGCGATACGACGGGGCCAGCAGCCGTTGCAGCGTTTCCAGCAAGGCCGGCTCGGTGGGCAGGTCGGCACCGTAGCCGGCCTCGCGCAGCGCGACGAGGGTGGCGTGCAGGCTGCGCGGCAGGTTCAGGCCGGAAGCGCCGAGGTTCTTTTCGCCCGGCGGGTAGTTGTAGAACACGATGCCCACGCGCTTGTCGGCGGCCGGCGTGTGGCGCAGCGCGGCGTAGGCGAAGGCCTTGGCGGCGAGCGAGCGGATCTGCGCATCGATCGGTTGCGGCGGCATGCGCGACTTGCCGGCGGCCACGATCAACGGGTCGATGAAGCCGGCCTGTTCGGGCAGGGCCAGGTAGAAGGACGTCGCACCCGGCGACACCCCCTGGCGGTCGGCCTGCCACGTCGCCTCCGGCCCCTCCCAGTAGGTGATCGCCTGCAACACCGGCACGCCCAGACGGGCATAGTCGGCGCCGATGTCGCTGCGGTAGAGGATCTCGAAATTCACCACCACGTCGACGAAGGACTTTCCGTCGCGCGACAGCAGCGTCTCCACCGGCACACCTCCATCGGTGTCGCGGAAGAACGGCAGGGCGATGCCGCCACGGGCCTCGACCTCGCGTACCAGCGCATCGATATGCGCAGTGGAGTCCGAGCCGATCGCCGAGGCGAACATGGCGATGCCGACCACCGGCTGGCCGCGGCGCACCTTCGCCCCGAGCCAATGCAGGTATTCATCGAGCGTGGCGAAGGCCAGGTCGCGGTAATCCGGGTGGTAGATGCCGGTTTTCGGCATCACCAGCGCCGGTTGCGGAGTGGCCGGCGGGCGGCCCTGCGTCTTCCAGTGATGCAGGTAGCGCAGCAGCGCGCGCAGGTTGCGTTCGCCGCCATTGCGCGCGTAGGCCGCCAGCAGCGTTGCCTGCGCATCGTCCATGCCGCGACCGTGTTCGCCGTCGCGCTCGACCAGCAGCGTCCGCGGCAGCGCGGCCAGCTGGCCGGGCAGCTTTTCGTCGCGGTACATCTGCACCGGCGGCAGCTCGGCCAGTACCAGGTCGGCGCCGGCCAGCGTGGCAAGGGCGTCCGGTTTCAGCGGTGCGGCCACGTAGTCCAGTGCCACGCCCTCGGCCGCGGCAAGCTGGCGGTACAGCGCCAGCTTGCCCTGCGCGAAGAAGCCGCTGCCGACCAGCACCAGCCGCGCCCGTTCCCCATCGTGCGCGGCAGCCTCCGCCGGGACTGGCGCGGCGGCCGCCGTCGCCATGCCGGCCATGCCCAGCAGCAGCCCGCAAAGTGCGTATCGCCAGCCGGCCATGCTCAGAACCCGATCCCGAGCATCGCGTACAGGTAGCGTCCGCGCTCGCGGTAGTTGTAGATGCCGTGCTCCTCGACGCGGTGGTCGGCCAGGTTCTCCACGCCCAGCTGCAGGTCCACCCTGCCGGGCAGGCGCCGTTTCACCGAGGCCCCCCACAGGCCGTAGGACGGCTGCTGCCGCGGCACGCTGGCGGCGGTGAGCTGGCGGCCAACGTAGTCGTAGCGCAGTTCCAGCTGCCAGCCGTGGTCATCACTGCTCCAGCCCAGCCGTGCGTTGCCGCTCTGCAATGGCCGCTCGGCCAAGCGCCTGTCGTCGGATTCGTCGCGCACGTCGTTGTAGCCGTAGTTGCCGCTCAGACGCAGGTTGGCCGGCAGCTCGACACCCGCTTCCAGCTCGGCGCCACGGATGCGCACGTCATCCACGTTTTCGTAGCGGTACAGCCGCCGCAGCGGCAGGGTGCAGCGCTCCAGGCAGACCGAGTCGATCAGGTCCTCCACCGTGTTGCGGTAGGCGGTGGCGCGCCACCAGTGGTGCTGCCCGGCATAACCGACCGACAGCTCCAGGTTGTCGCTCTTCTCCGGCTGCACGTCGGGGTTGCCGATGAAGCTGTGCGGGCCGTCGAAGCGGTAATCCGGCGAGATCTGCTTGAGCATCGGCGCCTTGAAGCCGCGCGAGTAGCCGCCCTTCACCGTCCAGCGCTCGGCCGGCTGCCAGACCGCATACACGCGTGGACTGACCTCGCTGCCGAACAGGTCGTGCTTGTCCACGCGCGCGCCGTAGACCAGGTCGAAGCTGTCGGCCAGCGCCCACTCGTCCTGCAGGAACAGCGCGTATTGCTTGACCGCTTCCTCGCCACTGGCGAAGGAGGGGTGCTCGAGGCGCTCCTCGCGCGCCTCGAAGCCGCTGGTGAGGCGGTGGCTGCGGCCCAGGGCGATGCCGTAGTGGCCATTGAGCGTGGCCTCACCGGCCTCCTGCTCGGGCGATGGCGCCACGCCCTCGGTGTTGCACTGGCGCTGGTGGATATCGGCGAGCTGCGCGGACAGGCGCAGGTGGCCGCCGCCGATCTCGCCGTCGTAACCCAGCCCGATCTGACTGCGGTCGAAATCGTAGGACTGGCGGTAGAACAGGCCGGCGCTGGTATTGGTGCCGTACCAGCGGTCCTCGTCGCTCTTCATCGCGATGAATGCCAGGCGATGGCCCTGCGCCGGCTGCCACTGCAGGCGTGCGCGCAGCGTGGCCTGCTCCTGGCCCTCGCGCTGGTCCAGCCGCGGCTGGTCCGGCTCCGGCACCGGCTGCTGCTTCTGCCACGCACCATCCACGCTCAGTGCGAACGCCTCGCCCAGCGGACCGGCCAAGTGCACCGCCGCCTGCCGGAAGCCGCCGCCATCGTCTTCCGGCAACGCGCCCGCCGACGCGCGCAGCGCGCCGCCCCACTGCTTGCCGGGGCCGCGGGTGATGATGTTGATGACCCCGCCCAGCGCGTCGGAACCGTACAACGAGGACAACGGCCCGCGCACGATCTCGACCCGCTCGATCGCCTCCAGCGGAATCCAGCCGAACTGCAGGTCGCTCAGCCCGAACACCTGGTCGGTGGCGGCGATGCGCTCGCCATCGACCAGCACCAGCGTGTGCCGGCTCTCCATGCCGCGAACGCTGACCACGCGGCGGCCAAGCGCGCCGACGGCACGGATGTTCAACCCCGGCGTATCGCGGATCGCGTCGAGCACATCGCGCGCCGGGCGCATGCGCAGCTCTTCGCCGCTGACCACGGTGACGCTGGCCGGGGCACGTTCGACGCTGCGCTCACTGGCGGTAGCGGTGACCACCACCGCATCGAGATCGGTGGGGTCGGTGGTGGCGGTATCGGCGGCGAAGGCGATGGCCGGCGCCAGCATCAGTGCCAGGCCGATGCCGGCGGACAGGCGCGCGCGGCCACCCGGCACGCGCAAGGGGTGTCGTGGATTCATGGTCCCTGTTTCCTTTGGAATGAAGCCGCGCTGCCGGCGGGTGGCGGCCGATGAAAATCAAGGGAACAATAACCATTCTCGTTTGCAGGGCATTGACCTGGATCAAGCCCGGCGCATTGCCCGACCGCCGACAGGCGGCCGCCGGCTTAGCCGCGTCCGAGCTGCGCCAGCGGCAGCGCGCGGAACTCCTTGACCGTGCGCAGCACGAAGCTGGAATTGACGTCGGCCACACCAGCGGCGTTGAGCAGCTTGTCGAGCAGGAACGCGGAAAAATGGTCGAGGTCGCGTACGTAGACGTGCAACAGGTAGTCCATGTCGCCGGTGAGCGCGTGGCAGGCCACCACCTCGTCCCACAGCTGTACCGCCTCGACGAAATGGTCGATGGCCGCCTGCCCGTGCTTGGACAGCTGCACCCGCACGAACGCCTGCAGGCCCAGGCCTATCCGGCGCGGCTCCAGCCGCGCGCCGTAGCCGGCAATCACGCCCTCGGCTTCCAGCCGCTGCACCCGGCGCAGGCAGGCCGAAGGCGACAGGCTCACCCGCGCAGCCAGTTCGGCATTGGTGGCGCGGCCGTGTTGCTGGATTTCCGCCAGCAGGCGCAGATCCGTGCGATCAAGCGCGATGGATTCCATTTTTGTTGCCTCGCAACATCAAAATAACGCAACAATATTGCGTTACAGCAGTATATCGACGCAATTTCGCACACCTGTTGCGCGGCCGGCTTCCTACCATCGGGAATCCACTCCACCGCAAGGCCCCGTCATGGACACCGCCCCGCGCCGCGTCGAACACCAACAGACCGACAAGGGTTACGTGCCGGTCTACACCACCGCCGTGATCGAGCAGCCGTGGGACGGCTACAGCGCCGACGACCATGCCACCTGGAGCACGCTGTACCGCCGCCAGCGCGAACTGCTGGTGGGCCGCGCCTGCCGCGAGTTCCTCGACGCGCAGGACGAGATGGGCATGAGCGAACACATGATCCCGCGCTTCGACCAGCTCAACGAGGTGCTGGGCGCGGCTACCGGCTGGACCCTGGTGGGCGTGGAAGGGCTGCTGCCGGAGCTGGATTTCTTCGAGCACCTGGCGCACCGCCGCTTCCCGGTGACGTGGTGGATCCGCCGCCCCGAGCAGATCGACTACATCGCCGAGCCGGACCTGTTCCACGACCTGTTCGGCCACGTGCCGCTGCTGATGAACCCGGTGTTCGCCGACTACATGGCCGCCTACGGCCGCGGCGGGGTCAAGGCGCACGCGATCGGCCCCGAAGCCTTGCAGAACCTGACCCGGCTGTACTGGTACACGGTGGAGTTCGGGCTGATGAACACCGCCGAGGGCCTGCGCATCTACGGCGCCGGCATCGTCTCGTCGAAGGGCGAATCGCTGCATTCGCTGGAATCGGCCGCGCCGAACCGGATTGGCTTCGACCTGGAGCGGATCATGCGCACCCGCTACCGCATCGACACCTTCCAGAAGACCTACTTCGTCATCGATGGCTTCGAGCAGCTGATGGCCGCCACCGCGCCGGACTTCACCCCGATCTACGCGAAGCTGGCGGCACGGGACCACTTCCCCGCCGGCGACGTGCAGGACGGCGACAACGTATTCCAGCGCGGCAGCGGCGAAGGCTGGGCCAGCGACGGCGACGTGTAGGGCACCCCCGCAGGAGCACACCTTGGTGCGCGATGAGGCTTTACCGGTAGAGCTCCATCGCGCACCAAGGTGCGCTCCTACGACGCGCTGCGCACTTCCACGGTGACGTGCACGATCTCCTCGTGAACCGACAGCGCGCGATGGAACACCTCGGCCTCCACGCCCGGCGCGGTCACCACTTCCATCGCGCAGGCGAAGCGGCCGCGGCCGACCTGCCAGACGTGCAGGTCACTGATCCGCGCCGGCACCGCGCCCTGCTCCACCGCCTCGCGGATTTCCGCCACCACCGGTGCGTCCATTTCCGCATCCAGCAATACCCGCGTGGTCTGCCGGACCAGCCCGCAGGCCCATGCCGACACCAGCACCGCGCCGACGATGCCCATCAGCGGGTCGAGCCACGAGGCACCGAAATACAGCCCGCCGAGCAGGGCGATGATCGCCAGCACCGAGGTCGCCGCGTCGGCCAGCACGTGCAGGTAGGCCGAGCGCTGGTTCAGGTCGTGGTGACCATGCCCGTGCCCGTGCGCATGATGGTCATGGCCGTGGTGATGATGGTCGTGCCGGTCGCGCAGCCACCATGCGCACAGCAGGTTCACCGCCAGCCCGACCACAGCGATGGCGATGGCCTCCCGGTAGTGGATGGCGCCGGGGTGCAGCATGCGCGCGATGGATTCGAACGCCATGACCCCAGCCACGCCCAGCAGCAGCACCGCGCTGGCGAAGCCGGCCAGCACCTCGATCTTCCAGGTGCCGAAGGCGAAGCGCGGATCGTCGCGATAGCGCCGCGCGCAGGCATAGGCGAACGCCGCCAGCCCCAGCGCCAGGGCGTGCGAACTCATGTGCCAGCCATCGGCCAGCACCGCCATCGAGTTGAACCACCAGCCGCCGGCGATCTCCACCACCATCATCGACACGGTCAGCACCAGCGCGCGGCGGGCGTTGCGTTCGGCCAAGGGATTGCCATCGCTGAAGGCGTGGCTGTGGCGACGGGAGCGGGCAAGCGTCTCGATGTTCATGCGGGCAGGCGTTTCCATATACCCCCATAGGGTATATGATCCGCGCATGGCACACACCCTGCGCGACAAGAAGAAACTGCTCGCCCGCGTCCGGCGCATCGCCGGGCAGGTGGCCGCGCTGGAACAGGCGTTGCAGGACGGCGAGGACTGCGACGGCGTGCTGGTGCAGATCGCCGCCGCCAAGGGCGCGATGCACGGGCTGATGCTGGAAGTGATGGCCGGCCACCTCGGTGAGCACGTCGTTGCCGAACAGGACGCGGACAGGCGCGCGGCCGAGGCCGGGGTGTTGCTGGAACTGCTCAAGCGCCACGCGCGATGAGGCCCGGCCGCAATTTGCTCCATATGGGTAGGAGCGCACCTTGGTGCGCGATGGGGCTCTACCGGTAAAGCTCCATCGCGCACCAAGGTGCGCTTCTACGGTTCGTTCATTGCGCCCAGACGCTGTCGGTATGGCCTTGCCGCATGCGCCTGCGAGTGTGGCGTGCCAGATGCAGCAGCACCGGCACCGCGACCAGCGCGGTGGCATCCACCGACCAGCTGCCCGGATGGCTCCACGTGCCGCCGATGTTCCAGTGGCCGGCCAAACTGGACAAGGGAATCAGCAAGGTCAACACCGCGCTGGCCACCAGCAGTTCCACCGCGCCGCGTGATGCGCCGCGCGCGAACGCCCACGCCACCACCGCCACGAACACCACGTAGTAGATGCCGGTGTGCCACGCCTTCAGGTCGCCCACCAGCGCCGGCAACCACTTGGTCGCCGCCACGCTGGCGGAAATGCCGGCCACGCAGCCCAGCGACACACCGACGGTCAGGCAACCCAGCACCCACGCCGAGCGTTTCTGCACCGGTGTCTCGGCACCCTTGTGCTTGCGCCGCCGCGATTCCACCCACAGCAGATTGCCGCTGTAGAACAGCACCGCGCCGGCCAGGCCCATCAGCAGGTACAACCAGCGCACCGGGTTGCCACCGAAGCTGCCGAAATGCAGTGCGAAGAAGGCGTTGACCGCCTCGTCCCAGCCGTCCATCCGGCCAGGGAGGTCGTGCGGATCGACTTCTCCGGTATAGGGATCGAGGTGGGTCTGCATGTAGGTGCGTGCGCGGGTGCCGCGGCGCACGTCCAGGCCGCTCACGCTGGCTTCGACGTGGCCCTCTTCGTCGCGCTGGAAACCGAAGCCGTACACCTCGAAACCCGGCAGCTGCACTTCCACCCGGCGCAGCAGTTCGGCGGCGGGCAGCACGCGCCCACCGGCGGGCGCATCTTCATGCTCGCCCCACTGGATGCCATTGGGATAGACCACCGCGTCCTGCGCGTCGTAGAACTGGTCGTGGAAGGCGAACACCACGCTGGTCAGCGCGATGACGACGTGGAACGGCAGGCTGAACAGGCCCAGCGCGTTGTGCACGTCCAGCCACATGCGCTTGATGTTCTTGCCGATGCGCAGCGCGAACACGTCGCGGGCGATGGTCGGCAACAGCACGATCAGGCCGGACACCAGCGCCGCCGCATAGGCCAGCGCCACCGCGCCCATGATCGGCCGCGCCACCGCGTCGGGGAACGGCAAGCCGACCAGCTGGTGCAGCGTATCCACCAGCTGCGCCACCGGCGCCTTGCGGGTCTGCTCCACCTGCAGGCTGCCGTCGGCGGCGAAGCTGGCGCCGTATTCCCTGAATTCGCGGCGGCCCTTGCCGCGCTCCTGCCAATACACCCGCGCCGGCTGGTCGGCCGTGGGCGTCACCGACACGAACCAGCGTTTGGCCGCCTGTGGCTGCGCGGCCAGCACCGCTTCGACCAGCGCATCGGCCCGCTCCAGCGGCGGCGGTGCCGACAGCGTGGACGGTGGCGTGGCCCAGCGTTCCAGCGGCTTCTCGAACATGGTGATCGCGCCGACGTAGAAGGCGATAAACAGCATCAGCCCGCTGACGATGCCGATCCAGATGTGCACGTCCTTGTAGACCTTGATGATATCGCTGCGGATCTTCATGCCCTGCTCCTCACCCCATCGCCCAACGCACGCACCACAACGCGGCGAACGCCAGCGCGTTGGCCGCACCCAGCCACAACCACGCCCGCAGGCTGTCACGGAACAGGTAAACGAAGGACAGCACCAGCGCCCACACCGGCGCCATCAGCCACATGTTGAACTGGACCTTGCCGCCGCCCCCGGCGATGCCGTCCGGCCCCAGCCATGCGAACAGCCCGGACAGCGCCAGCGCCAGGCCGAAGCCCAGCACCACACCGGCCATCGTCTTGCCGAACCAGTGGCGGCTTTGCAGCCGCACCCGCGTCGCGTCGTTCATGCCGCCGCCCTCCGCGCACGGACGCGGGCACGCCACGCGCCCAGGAATGGCCACAGCGACCAGAGCAGCATCGCCAGCACACTCCACGCCGCCACCGCTTCCACCGGCGCCAGCACCTGCAGGAACAGCGGCAACGACAGCAGCAGGCAGGCGATGCCCGGCCACCACGAGCGCCCCACCGGCCACGGCCCGGCTGCGCGCAGTTGTTGCTGCGGCGAAGCCAGGTACAGCAGCAGCGTGCCGGCCAGGCACAGTGATGCGGCAAGTGCCGCCAACCACAAGGTCATGTCATCACTCCGTGGGGACAAGCCGCCATGCGCGAAGGGAGGCCGAGGACCGCGTCATTGCGCTTGCCCATCGGCAACGGAAGCGCCGGACAACGCCTCCAGCAGCAGCGGCAGCGAGGCACCCAGCGTCTGCCCGTGCGACAGGCCCGGCAGCGGTGTCCAGTGCACATCCCGCCCGCGAGCGCGCAAGCGTGCGGCCATGTGTTCGGCGGCATTGGCCGGCACGCTGCCGCGGGCGCGCTGCATGGCTGCCACGGCGGCCGGATCGCGCCCCGGTGGTGGCGCGTGCGACGGTATGCTGCCGCCCTCACCCGTCCACAGGTACAGGCTCGGCGCCGGGCCGGTGCTTGCGGCGGCATTGGTTTCCTCGCGCAGCAACTGCCCGTCGCCCCACCACAGCGAAGGATCAGCGGCGGCATACACGTTGAACGCATCGGGCCGTGCGAACAGCGCGTGCAGCACGAACACGCCGCCGTAGGAATGGCCCCACAGCGCGCGTTGGCTGCGGTTGATCGGCAGCATCACCTCCACTTGCGGGGCGATGGCGCGTTCGATCAGATCGAGAAAGGCATCGGCCCCGCCATTGCGGCGCCCGCCGAGCGCATCGCGCTGCGCCTCTTCGCCGCCGGGCCGGCGCGGGGTGTAGTCGAACGCGCGGGTGTCGGCGTCGATGCGCAGGTCGTTGTCGTGGGCGATGAAAGCAATCACCGGCGGATGCGGCGTGGCTGCCAACTTGGTCAGCAACGCCGCGTCGGTTTCCATCAACGCGGCGTTGCCGTCCAGCAGATAGGCCACCGGAAAACCCGTAGCCGGTGCAGGCCGCTGCGGCAGCGCGACGCGCACGCGGTAATGGCGCTGGCCATCGGCCGAGGCGACGCGGAACTGTCGCCACTGCCAACCCGGCACCACCGCGTCGGCCACGGTGACGCCGGTACGGCGCGACAAGTCGGGCTGCGCGGCGACGGGCGCGGCCATTGCGGCCACGCCCAACAGCAGCATCACGCCCATGCAGGCAGCACGCATCACCAGCTGAAGCGCGCGGTGGCGGTGACGGTACGGCCGGTGCCGTAGAAGCACGAGGACGGACCGCTGCAAGTGGATACGAAGGTCTTGTCGGCAAGGTTGCTGACATTGATGGCGAACTGCGTGGACACCGCGCCGTACTGGCCAACGTCGTAGCGGATGGCCGCATCCCACAGCGTGTAGGACGGGATCCGGTACAGGTTGGCGCTGTCGCCATAGCTCTCACCGTTGTAGCGCACGCCGGCGGCGAGGCTGAGGCCGGCCAATGCGCCGCCGTGGAAGGTGTAATCACCCCACAGCGCCGCCGTCCATTCCGGCACCATCGGCAGTTGCTTGCCGGTATAGCCGTTGTTGCTGCGGGTCATTTCCGATTCCATGCGGCTGGCCGCGCCGATCACGCTGAAGCCTTCCAGCGGGGTGACGCGCCCTTCCAGCTCCACACCGCGCACGCGGCCCTCGCCATCCTGCACCTGGCACTGGCTGCTGCCGGTGGCACCGCAGCCGGTAGTGTGCAGCGGATCGTTGGTGAGGATGTTCCGCTGGCGCAGGTCGTAGGCCGACACGGTGAGCAGGCCGTCGAAGCCGGCCGGCTGGTACTTCATGCCGGCCTCCCACTGCTTGCCGGTCACCGGGTCGAACGGGCTGCCGTCCCAGCTCAGGTTGGCATTGGTGCCGGACGGCTGGAACGATTCGGCATAGCTCAGGTAGGGCGACAAGCCGTTGTCGGCCACGTACAGCAGGCCGGCGTTGACGTTGGCCAGCACCACTTCGGGGCCTGCTGCAGCCGTTCGCCGACGGAGGTGATGGCCATGACGTACAGCAGGCCGGCGTTGCCGGTGAAGGCTTCGTTCTCCACCCGCGTCGGCACCACCGCGCCGTAAACGCCGCTCAGCGCGTTGTAGCTGCGGGTGAAGGTGTCGTCGTCCGTCCAGTCATAACGGCCACCGAAGGTCAGCCGCCACTTGCCCAGCGCGATCTGGTCCTGCAGGTACGCGCCGATCTGTTCGTTGATGCCGCCGAAGTAGGTGATGGCGGTGGTGACCGGCACGTAGTTGCCGTACACCGGGTTGAAAATGTCGATGTCAGCCGGGTTGAGCATCGCGCCGCGCGCGCCGCTCCAGTCGGCCTTCTGCCAATCCACGCCGAGCAGCACGGTGTGTTCGGCCGCGCCGGTGGCGAACTTGCCGGTCAGGCGGGTATCGGCGGTCTTGCCGGCGGAATCGCCTTCGCCCCATACCGCGCGGCGCTTCTGGGTGCGGCCATCGGCATTCAGCGCGCCGCTGGTCACCACGGTGCGGAACAGGGATTCGACGCTGGTGTAGCGCGCGCTCTGGCTCAACGTCCAATGTTCGTTGAAGCCGTGTTCGAGCAGCCAGCCGGCCGTCCAGATATCGCGCTGGTAGGTGTTCCAGCCCGGCTCGCCGATGAAGGTGGTGTTCTTCATCCGCCCGTAGGCGGTGGGCTTGAGCGTGCCGTCCATCGGCAGGAACTGGTAGGTGCTGCCACCATCGTCCTTCTGGTACAGGCCCAGCAGGGTCACGCGGGTGCGCTCGGCGAGCTGGAAGGTGTAGCTGGGGGCGAGGAACCAGTGCTGCTGCTCGGTCTGGTCAACCTGGGTCTGGCCGTCGCGGTACAGGCCGACCAGGCGGAACAGGTGCTGGTCGTCATCCGTGCCGGTGCCGACGTCGAACGCGGCGTTGTGCTGGCCATTGCCGTCGATGCCCACGCGCAGCACCTGCGCCTGCCCCGGCTCCGGCGTCTTGCTGACCTGGTTGACCATGCCACCCGGAGCCACCTGCCCGTACATCACTGCCGACGGGCCTTTCAGCACCTCCACCCGTTCGAGGTTCCAACTGTCCACCATCGTGCGGTTCCACTGGCTGCCCTGCGGCGCACGCATGCCGTCGATGGTGACGTTGTTGCTCCAGCTGCCGGCGTCGTAGCCGCGGATGCGGAAGTCATCGACACGGTTGTCGATGCCGCTGCTTTCCAAGGCCACGCCGGCCACGTAGCGCATGGCCTCGTTGAGGTTCTGCACGCCACGCGCATCCAGTTCCTCGCGGACGATCACCGACACCGACTTGGCGGTTTCGGCAATCGACGCATCGGTCTTGGTCGCGCCGGAGGTGTGGGTGGTGACGCGGTAGGCGTTGACCTGCACCGCGTCCAGCGTCTGCGCGGTGGCCGCCGGCGCGGCATCGGGTATCTCCGCCGCGGCGGCGAACGAGGACAGGGACAGGGCGACGGCCAGCGACAGCATTGCCGGCCGGAAAGCGGAAGAGGAGGGAAGGGAGCGCACGGAAGCCAACCTGATCGAAGAAGAAGTTGGCTGACTGCGGGCGCAGCGGCTGATGTCACGCAGTGTATCAAATGCGAATCATTAACAATACTGCGGCGTTCTGACGCACCCCGTGCCAGCCGCGGCGGGCGCGTCCCCCGGCCCGGCCGCCATCCCCGTTGCCGTGTAAAATCCGCGGTTTTTCCCAGTCGGCACAATGGCGAAAGCTTCCTCACGGGCGCCCGTGCTGGGCCCGGCGTTCATTCGCCTGCTGGCCCGCTTCGGCGACGCAGACCTGCCCCGCACGCCGCCGGTACTGACCGAGCGGCTGGCGCAGTGGTTCGACTGGAACCGCGCCATCACCCTGTCGCGCGCGCTGGACGGCCGCCTGCCCGATGCCGAGGCCGGCGCGGATTTCGACGATGCCCACGACGCCGAGTGCGCACGGGTGCGCCGCGGCCTGCTGGACGCCATCGACGCCGATATCGACCTGGCCCCGCCCAGGCGCAAGGACGCTGGTGCGGCGGCCATCGACCCCGCTTTCCTGCCCTACCGCCAGCATTGCCTCGCCCTGCAGCGCGCGATGCAGGCGGCCACTGGCCAGCTGCGCGGCCGGCTGCGCGATATGCTGGCCCGGCAATCGCCGGCCAAGGCGCGGCTGGCCGAGGTGGACGCGGTGATGGAAGCCACCCTCAGCCCGCGCGAACAGGCGCTGCTGGCCATCGTCCCCGGCCTGCTCGGCCAGCATTTCCAGCGCCTGCGCGATGCCGGCGCACCCGATACCTCCGCCGATGCCGAGGCGTCGGACGACAACATTCCCGCGACTCCCGCCGGCCCGTGGCTGGCACGCTTCCGCCAGGACATGCGCACCGCGCTGCTGGCCGAACTGGAGATCCGCTTCCACCCCATCGACGGCCTGCTCGCAGCGCTGCGTACCCGGTAATTGCCCCATGTCCAGAAACCTCATCGCTTCCGTCGTGTTCCTTGCCGGCCTGCTGGCCGTGTGCTGGATCGGCATCGGCTACGCCGGCACCCACCCGCTGGCGGCGGTGGTCGCCACGGTCATCGCCGCCTGCTATCTGGTCGGCGCGGTCGAGCTGCTGCGCTACCGGCAGGCCACCGCCACGCTGACGCAGGCGCTGCCGTCCATCGGTGAAGCCTCTGGCAACCTCGACGGCTGGCTGGCGCGCCTGCACCCGGGCCTGCGCAATGCCGTACGCCTGCGCGTGCAGGGCGAACGCATCGGCCTGCCGGCACCGGCACTGACGCCCTACCTCGTCGGCCTGCTGGTGCTGCTGGGCATGCTCGGCACCCTGCTCGGCATGATGGCGACGCTGCGCGGCACCGGCATGGCGCTGGAAAGCGCGACCGACCTGGACGCCATCCGCAGCTCGCTGGCCGCGCCGGTCAAGGGTCTGGGCTTCGCATTCGGCACCTCGATTGCGGGCGTGGCGACGTCGGCGGCGCTGGGCCTGCTGTCGGCGCTGCTGCGTCGTGAGCGCGCGGAAACCGTGCAGCAACTGGATGCCGGCATCGCCGCGCACCTGTCGCAGCATTCGCGCGCCTTCCAGCACGGGCAGACCCTGCACCTGCTGCAACAGCAGAACGCGCTGATGCCGGTGCTGGTCGAGCGCCTGCAAGCGCTGGCCGACACGCTGGAACGCCAGCAGCAAAGCAACGGCGAACGCCTGCATGCCGACCAGCAGCAGTTCCACCAGCGCAGCGAGGCGGCTTATACGCAACTGGCCAATACCTTGCAGCAGGCACTGCGCGACGGCATTGCCCAGCAGGCCAACGCCGTCGGCGCGGCGCTGCAACCGGTGGTCGATACCACGATGGCCGGGCTGGCCGAGCGCTCCAACGCGCTGCATGCGGCCATCGAAAGCGCCGTGCAAAAGCAACTGGCCGGCCTCGACACCACCATGCAGAACACGGCCAGCGCCGCGCGCGAAAGCTGGAACGCCGCCATCGCCGAGCAGCAACGCGGCAACACCGCGCTGACCGATGGCCTGCAACAGGCGCTGCAGCAGTTCACCGGCACCTTCGAGCAGCGCTCGGCGGCATTGCTCGATGGCGTCGCTACACGGCTGGAAGACAACACCGCGCGCACCGCCAGCGCATGGGGGGACGCATTGGCGCAGCAGCACCAGGCGCACGACGCACTGGCGCAGCGCCACGAACAGGCACTGGCCACCGCTACGACCATGTTCGAGAGCCACGCCCGCGCACTGGTGGACGCCGTGCAGCACTCGCACGAACACCTGCAGACCACGCTGGAAGAACGCGACGCGCAACGCCTGTCCGGCTGGTCGCAGGCGCTGGATGCCAGCATCGCCACGCTCGACCGCCAGTTGCAGCACAGCGGCGAGCAGGTCGCGCAGCGCCAGCAGCAGATCTGCGACACGCTGGCGCAGACCACGCAGGCGATCAACGAACAGGCGCAAACCCATGCCCGCGACACGCTGGCCGAGATCGCGCGGCTGGTCGCCACCGCCTCGGAAGCCCCGCGCGCCGCCGCCGAAGTGGTTGCCGAGCTGCGGCAGAAGCTGTCCGACAGCATGGCGCGCGACAACGCCATGCTGGACGAGCGCAGCCGCCTGATGGAAACGCTGGGCACGCTGCTCGACGCGGTGAACCACGCTGCCAACGAGCAGCGCAGCGCCATCGATGCGCTGGTGTCCACCTCGGCCGAACTGCTGGAGCGTGTCGGCAGCCGCTTCACCACACAGGTCGAAAACGAGGCCGGCAAGCTCGATGCCGCCGCCGCACACGTCACCGGCAGCGCGGTGGAAGTGGCCAGCCTCGGCGAGGTGTTCGGCGGCGCGGTGCAGTCGTTCGGCGCATCCACCACCGCGTTGAACGAACGCCTGCACGCCATCGAGGCGGCACTGGACAAATCGCTGGCACGCAGCGACGAGCAGTTGGCCTACTACGTGGCGCAGGCGCGCGAGGTGATCGAGCTGAGCATGCTGTCGCAGAAGCAGATCATCGGCGAACTGCAGCAACTGGCCGGCGCACGTGACGGGACCGCGGGCGCATGAGCGACGAAATCGAGTTCGACGCCGAACCTACCGCCCCGGCCTGGGCGGTGTTCGGCGACCTGATGTCAGTATTGCTGGGCGCGTTCGTGCTGATCCTGGCCAGCGTCATCGGCATCCAGCTGCTGCTGCACAAGCGGCTGGACGAGGAAGTGCAGCAGCGGCAGGCCGAGGCGGCCAAGCTCAAGTCGCTGGAAGAAGCCTTGGCCGCGCCATTGGCCGCTGGCCGCGTCACCGTCATCAATGGCCGCATCGGCATCAGCGGCAGCGTGCTGTTCGCACTGAACTCCGACCAGCTGCAGCCGGAAGGCCGCGAGTTGTTGCAGAGCATCGCCGCCCCGCTGCGCGACTACCTGCGTGCGCGCGAGGAAATCCTGATGGTCAGCGGCTTCACCGACAACCAGCCGGTGCGCGCCAGCAACGCCCGCTTCGCCGACAACCTCGAACTGTCCGCCGCGCGCGCGCTCACCGTCACCCGTACCCTGATCGCCGATGGCGTGCCGTCGTCATCGGTGTTCGCCGCCGCGTTCGGCGCCGAGCAGCCGGTCAGCTCCAACGACGACGAAGCCGGCCGCGCGAAGAACCGCCGCGTCGAGATCGCGCCGATCCCGCGCCACGCATCCGATGCCCGCTGAGATCGCCAGCATCCACGCACGGCTCGATGCGTGGCGCGCGCAGGGCGCGGACCGCGTCGATCCGTCGCGCTTCGCGTTGATGGACGCATTGGCACAGCGCGCGATGCGGCATGACGGCCTGGTGCGGCAGCATCTGGATGCGCGGTTGCAGGTATTGGCCGATGCCTACGCCACCCTGCTCGCCAATCAGGTGGAAACAGGGACGAATGACGGCGGCGCGGAGGCAAGCCTGTTCGGGCCATTGCTGGAACAACTGGCGAACCCGCCGCGACTGGATGCGAGGCCGCAACCCGCATCGTCACCGCAGACCAACGAATCCGGCGAACCAACGCCCGCCGCCGAGCCATCGGCCATGCCATTGCTGGACGAGTTCCAGCAGCTGTGGAGCCGCATCCGCATCGACAGCCTGCTGCGGCAATGCCTTGACGGCCTGCCCGAGGACGCCGGCCCGCTGCATTCCAGCGTCCTCAGCTACCGTGCAATGGCGCTGATGCGCGAAGTCTGCCCCGACTACCTGCAACACTTCGTCGCCTATGCCGACGTACTGACGTGGCTGGAGCAGCTGGGCGGCAGCACCGACGCCAGCGAAGCCGCCGCTCCACGCAAACCCGCACGCAGCAGCAACCCACGTCGCAGGAAGTCGCCCCTGTAGGAGCGACGCGAGTCGCGACCGGGGGCTTCACAGGGAAAGCTTCGTCGCGACTCACGTCGCTCCTACAGGGCTAACCGCTTCCTTGCATCTGAAGTAGTCTTCCCGCTCACACCGCCTCGGTACGGGAGTAGCGCAATGGTCAGCAAGAACACGGTCTGTCTGTGGTTCGACGGCACCGCGCTGGACGCGGCGACGTTCTACGCCGAAACCTTCCCCGACAGCGCGGTGCATGCCATCCACCGCGCGCCCGGCGACTACCCGTCCGGCAAGCAGAGTGATGTGCTGACGGTCGAATTCACCGTGGCGGGCATTCCCTGCCTGGGCCTGAATGGCGGCCCCGCCTTCAAGCACAACGAAGCCTTCTCGTTCCAGATCGCCACCGACGACCAGGCCGAGACCGATCGTCTGTGGGATGCCATCGTCGGCAACGGTGGCCGGGAAAGCGCCTGCGGCTGGTGCAAGGACAAGTGGGGTCTGTCGTGGCAGATCACCCCGCGCGCGCTGACCGCCGCCATCGCCGACCCCGACCCGGCGGCGGCCAGGCGCGCATTCGAGGCGATGATGGAGATGACCCGGATCGACATCGCGAAGATCGAGGCTGCCCGGCGCGGGTGATGCGCCGCGCCGCTCTTCCTTTCCATGCCCGCCGGACTCGACCTTGCCGCGCTGCGCCGCCACGCCGTCGCCCGCAGCCTGTTCCCGCCCACCACGCTGATGGCCGCCGTCGAGCGGCTGGGCGGCTTCGTGCAGGCCGACCCGCTGCGCGCGCCGGCCCGCGCGCAGGACCTGACCCTGCGCCACCGCGTGAAGAACTACCGTGCCGGCGACCTGGAACGCCGCTACCCGCGGCTGCCGTTGCAGGAAGACTTCTTCATCAACTACGGCTTCCTCACCCCGGCGCTGCGCGCGCTGATGCACCCGCGCAGCGCGCGCCGGGTGTGGGACAAGCCGCGCTGGCAGCTGGCGCATGCGGTGCTGGCCGAGGTCGAACGGCTCGGCGACGCCCACCCGGCCGAGGTGGACGCCGCGCTGGGCCACGGCCCGGTGAAAAACTGGTTCGGCGGCAACAGCCGCCTGTCCACCGAGCTGCTGGACGGCCTGCACTACCGCAGCCACCTCGACGTGGTCCGCCGCGACAACGGCACCCGCGTCTATGCGTTGGCCGCGCCGTGGCAGGCCGGCACCGACCCGCAAGCGGCGATGGATGCGATGGCCGACGCGCTGGTGCGCAAGTACGCGCCGCTGCCGGCAGCCAGCCTGTCGCAACTGGTCAACATGCTGGCCGGTGCCGCGCCGCAATGGCAGGACCTGCGCAGGACCACGCTGGCGCGCGCCAAGCAGCGGCTCGCGCATGCGCGCATCGACGGCGTGGACTGGCACTGGCCCGGCGACGAAGACCCGGCGCGTGGCTGGCGCATCCCGGCGCAGGTGCGCCTGCTGGCGCCGTTCGATCCGGTGGTGTGGGACCGCCGCCGCTTCGAGCTGCTGTGGGGCTGGGCCTATCGCTTCGAGGCCTACACGCCGGCGCACAAGCGCGTTCGCGGCCACTACGCGCTGCCGCTGCTGTGGCGCGACGAGGTCATCGGCTGGGGCAACCTCAAGGTCGCCGGCGGACACCTGCACCACGAGTTGGGCTACGTGTCCGGCCGTGCGCCGCGTGATGCCGGCTTCGGGGAAGCGCTGGACGAGGAACTGCAGCGGCTGCGCACCTTCCTCGGTCTGGAAGGCTGAAAACGCCGCGTGCCCTGTAGGAGCGACGTCAGTCGCGACCGGAGGTTTACCGGGAAAGCTTCATCGCGACTGACGTCGCTCCTACAGGGCATCTGCAAGGCGATCCACGTCTGTTGCTTCAGTCTTCGCGGAAACCGTAATCGAAAGTGTAGAAGTGCTTGCCCTCGACGATGTCGATGGCGATGCGGCCATGCAGGCCGGCCAGTTCGTCGGTGCCGCTGTCCGGTACCACGCTCAGGTCGAGCGTCGGCTTGCCGCGGTCCATGACGCCGTTGTGCTGGGCGAAGAAGCTGCCGCGGCGGCCGTCGAGCGTACCTTCGATGCGTTCGAGGGCGACGTAGGCGCCGGAGCCGGATACCGGCGACATCAGCGACAGCATGTGCACGACGCCAGTGGCGTCCAGCGGGCCGTGGAAACGCTTGTCGATGCGGGAATGGTCGACGGCCGCGCCACCGCCGACGTCCAGCGGGTCCTGCGGGATGCGCGTGACCTCGAATTCGCCCTTGGCCTGCATGCGGCTGCTCCTCGTCGATGGCAGCCGGCAGTGTAATGGGCGCGGCGCTGCATCCACGCATAGAATGCGGCCGTGATCCGCTCACCTTCTTTCTTCAGGCGCATGCTCCGGCTGGCCCTGCTGGCCGCGCTGCTGATGGCGCTGGCACCCGCGGTCAGCCGGGGGCTGGCCGATGCCGGCCCGCGCATGCTGCAAGGGTGGGCCGAGCTGTGCACCGCCAGCGGCCTGAAGTGGGTGGATACCGGCAGGCAGTCGCCCGTGGAACAGGCGCCCTTCGACAAGGGGCACGCCACGATGGGCGGGGACTGCGAGTACTGCCAGCTCGCGAGCCTGCTGCCACTGTTGCTGTTGTTCGCATGCCAGGCGTTTCCGCGCCTGTCCGGGGGGCGTCTACCGCTTCCGGCCGCACCGCGAAGGCGACCACTGCCGAACCTGCGCGGCCTCGGCAGCCGCGGGCCGCCCGTCCTGTCCTGAACCCCCGGCCCTGCTGACCGCGCAGTGCCTCGCATCGCGCATTTTTGCCCCGGGATTCCCGTGTCCAGCCAAAGCGCGCGGCGCCATGCCGCGGGCCGTGTGCATTGCCTGCACCGGCCGACGGCTGGCCGCCACGCGCAGACGCGCAGACGGCGCGGGAACCCGGCGGCTTCACGTTCCGGCAAAGGACACCCCTTCAGATGAACACCCCCGCTTCTCCCCGGCGCCGCATTACTGCGGCCGCCCGTGTTTCACCGCTGGCCACCGCCATCCTCGTCGCCTGCGCACCCATCTGCGCCCTCGCCGCCGATCCACCCACGCCGGCGACGCTGGACCGGATCGAAGTCCGTTCCGTGGCGTTCGACCGCCTCAAGGCCGAGCAGGCGCTGACGCCCGGCGGCGTCAGCGTGATCGACGGCGAAGCATTCCACGAGCGTGCCGTCGACAACCTGTCCGATGCGCTGCGCTACGTGCCCGGCGCGTGGAGCGAAAGCGGCACCGGTGGCGATGCCGCGTTCCTTTCCAGCCGCGGCTCCAACCTGGACGCGACCAGCTACGACGGCAACGGCGTCAAGCTGTTCCAGGACGGCCTGCCCGTCACCACTGCCGACGGCAACAACCACAACCGTTTCCCGGACCCGCTGACGGCGCGCGCCGCGGTCTTCGCGCGCGGCGCCAATGCACTGACCTACGGCGCCAGCAATCTGGGCGGGGCGCTGGACTTCACCACGGCCACCGCGCGCAATTCGCTGGCCACACAGGTGGCGTTCACCGGCGGCAGGCACGGCCTGCGTGCCGGCCGGCTGACCGCCGGCGGCGTCGCCGACGCACTGGATGGGCAGATCACGCTGGAAGGCAGGGACCGCGACGGCTATCGCGAACACGGCCGGCAACGGCGCAGCAGCCTGTATGCGAACGCGGGCTGGCAGGCGGGCGACGATCTCGACCTGCGCGTCTTCGCCAGCCACATCGACAACGACGAGCAACTGGCCGGCGCGCTGACCCGCGCCCAGTTCGACGAAGACCCATACCGGGCACAACCATCAGCCATCACCGGCAATTTCCAGTTGAACGTGCGCAGCACCCGGCTGGCGGCCAAGGGCAGTTGGAACATCGATGCCGGCCGCCGGCTGGAGTTCGGCCTGTCCCGGGAACGGCAGGACCTCTACCACCCGATCGTGGACAAGGTGATGGTGGACTTCGACGGGCCCGGGCCGCTGCCGCCGGCGGAGGTCTTCAGCCTGCTGAAGGACACCAATCAACGCACCGTGGCCGGCATGCTCCGCTACAACGTCATCCACGGCGACCACGACGTGCTGGCCGGCCTCAACCTGGCCGACACCCGCGAGCGCGGCGGCAACTACCGCAACGACGGCGGCCGCCGCAATGGCCGCACCGGCCTCATCGACAACCGCTCCGACAGCGTCGAGGTGTTCCTGGTCGATCGCTGGGCGTTCGCGCCGGCATGGACGCTGGTGTACGGCGCGCAGGGTGTGTCCACCGGCCGCGACGTGCGCAGCACCGATCTGGCCAGCGGCGCGGTGCGCAACCCCAAGGCCGACTACGTTGCGTTCAATCCGCGCCTGGGCGTGATCCGCGCGCTGGGCGGCGGCGAATTGTTCGCCAGCGTCGGCCGCCTGTACGAGGCACCGACCACGTTCGAGCTGGAGGATGACCTGCGCGGTAGCGACGCCACGCTCGACGCGATGCACGGCAGCGTGGTCGAGGTGGGCCTGCGCGGGGCGACGGTCGCGGCCGCCGACGCACCGCACTGGCATTGGGACGTGTCGGCGTATTACGCGCGCATCCGCAACGAAATCCTGTCGGTGGACGACCCCGCCGCGCCCGGCACCAGCCTGTCCGCCAACATCGGCCGCACCGTGCATGCCGGCATCGAGGCGCTGGCCGGCGCCAGCCTTCCGTTCGGCGGCGGCGCGCACCGCATCGAACCGCTGCTCAGCGCCACCTGGAACGCGTTCTCGTTCGACGACGACCCGGTCTACGGCAACAACGATCTACCGGCGGCACCGACGTATGTGGTGCGCGGCGAGGTGATGTACCGGCACGACGGCGGCTTCTTCGCCGGCCCGACCTTCGACCTGGTGGGCGCGCGCCATGCCGATTTCGCCAACACCTATCGGGTCGGCGCATACGGTCTGCTGGGCCTGCGTGGCGGCGTCGAGCACGGGCACTGGTCGGTCTTCGGCGAAGTGCGCAACCTGTTGGACCGGCGCTACGTTGGCCAACTGGGCGTGCGCAACCGCGCGTCCATCGGCGATGCCGTGTTGCAGGCTGGCGGGCCGCGCTCGGTGCATGCCGGCGTGCGTTACCGGTTCTGAGCCGGCGCGGTCCATGCAGAAACGGGAAGACGCGGCCAGCCGCGTCTTCCCGCCGTCATCGATGGATGCGGTTCAGGCCGCGGTATCCACCAGCACCAGTTCGGCATCCTCCAGCGCGCGGATATTGATGCTGCGCACATCGGTGATGGCGGCGCCGTCGCGCGCATCGAGCACCACGCCGTCCACTTCCACCTTGCCGCTGCTCGGCACCAGATAACCGTGGCGGGTGCTGTCGCCGAAGTGGTACTGCGTGCTCTCGCCGGCCTTCAGCGTCGCCCCCAGCACGCGGGCATCGGCGCGGATCGGCAGCGCGTCGTCGTCGCCGGCCATGCCGCTGGCCAGGGTGACGAAGCGGCCGGAGCGCTCACCCTTGGGGAAGGGCTTGGCGCCCCACGACGGCGCGCCGCCGCGCGCGTCCGGGATGATCCAGATCTGGAAGATGCGGGTCACGCCCGGCTCCAGGTTGTATTCGGAATGGCGGATGCCGCTGCCGGCGCTCATCACCTGCACGTCGCCGGCCTCGGTGCGGCCCTTGTTGCCCTGGTCGTCCTGGTGGCTGATGGCGCCTTCGCGCACGTAGGTGACGATCTCCATGTCCGCGTGCGGGTGCGGCGGGAAGCCGGTGCCGGGCTGGATGGTGTCGTCGTTCCATACCCGCAATGCACCCCAGTGCACACGCGCCGGGTCGTGGTACTGGGCGAAGGAAAAGTGGTGCTTGGCATCCAGCCAACCGTGGTTGGCACCGCCAAGGCTGGCAAACGGGCGACGCTCGATCATGGCGTTCTCCTGCATGGGTGGTTGCGATGGGGCCAGTCTAGGCAGGCGCTACTATCGATGGAATGGAATTAATTGAAATCCATCATTTCCATTCATGCGATGATCTACAGACCCACCAGGGCCGCCACCATGAACCCGCTCCCCGATCTGGAAGCCTGGGCGATCTTCGCCAAGGTCGCCGAGGCCGGCTCCTTCGCCCGCGCCGCCGAAGCGCTGGGGCTGTCGCAGGCCACCGTGTCCAAGGCCATCACCCGGCTGGAAACACGCATCGGCACCACCCTGTTCCACCGCACCTCGCGGCGCATGTCGCTGACCGCCGCCGGCGAGGTGGCGCTGGAGCGCGCCACGCGCATCCTCGACGAGGGCGAGGCGGTGGAAGCCGAGGTGGTCGATCGTTCCACCACCCTGCGCGGGCGGGTACGGGTGGCCGCGCCGATGTCCTTCGGCGTGGCGCGGCTGGCGCCGCTGCTGCCGGACTTCATGCGCCAATACCCGGAGGTGGAACTGGACGTGCAGTTGGGCGACGCGCAGGTGGACCTGGTGGCCGAACGCTTCGACCTGGCGCTGCGCATCGCCACGCTGGCCGATTCCAGCCTGCGCGCACGGCGGCTGTGCCAGGTGAGCATCCTGCTGGTCGGCGCACCGGCCTATTTCGCCGAGCACGGCAGGCCGAAGCACCCGCGCGACCTCGCCCATCACCGCGGTTTCCACTACAGCCTCGCCCGCGGCGGCAACGGCTGGCGCTTCCGCCACCGCCGCCACGGCGAGTTCGCGCAGACCGTGCCGTGGGCGTTGCAGGCCAACAACGCCGAGGTGTTCGCCGCCGCCCTGCGCGACGGCCTCGGGCTGGCGCTGCAACCGGAGTTCCTGGTCTGGGAAGACCTGCGCGACGGCAGGCTGGAAACGGCGATGGACGACTGGCAGGTGGAACCGATCGCGCTGCACATCGTCACCCCGCCCGGCCTGCGCCGTCCGGCGCGGGTGCAGCGATTGATCGACTATCTCGCTGAGCGCCTGCAACGCGAGCCGTGGGCAACGGGCGGCGACATCCGGAATGATTGAAGTTTGACCGTACCCACCGCGGGTGATATCTGCTTGGCCTCGGCCGCCATCGACCCAAGGAGGGATCCCAATGGCTGAAGCACCTGCAACGCGCTTTCCCGATGACCCGCTGCATCCGGATCACGCGATGTACCAACGCATCCTGGATGGTGTACGGGAACTGCAGCGCTGGAACCCGGAACATGGCGCCAACCTCGCAGCCGCGCTGTATGCGGACATCCGCAACCGCCAGCCACATATCGACGCCCGGGACATCGACCGGATAATTGCCGGTGACCCGGCTGCCCCGCAGCCCTCGCTGTTCGCCTTGCCGCGAGAGGGATACCACAGCCACAGCGCCGATCCGGCGGCATTCCGCTTCCGTACTTCATTGGAAAGCGCCAATCGTCCGGCCCGGCAATCGCTGTCAGCCTACGGACTGAAAACCAGTGTTGGGCAGGACGGCTTCCTGACGGATCCGGGCATCCTCCACACCCCCGTCCCGCAGATCCAGCATGGCGCGATGTCCCGGCCAAACGGCATCGTCCTGCACCGCACCGAATCCGGCAGCGCCGCCAGCACCTTGAACGCATGGCGCACCGGTCTTGGCGGCACCGGTGCGCATTTCCTGATCGACAAGGACGGCACCATCCACCAGACCATCCGCGTGGACCGACAGGCCTGGCATGTGGGAGCCATCCGTTCACGAGGAGAAGTGGAGGGCACCCTCGTCCCCGGGGACCAACGCGAGCTTGAACATGCACGTGCCGGCCAGGCGGAATGGCGAGCCGGAGCGGTCAAGGCCGTCAGCCGCGTGGAAGCGACCCGTCCCTATCCCGAGCGCTACCCCACCAATGACGACAGCCTCGGCATCGAGGTCGTCGCCCGTTACGTCCCGGCCACGCAGACCTGGGAAGCCCCGACGCCCGAGCAGACCGCTTCGATCCAACAACTGGTAGGCATCCTGCAACGCAACTTCGGACTGACTGACCATGACGTTTATCACCACGATGCCATCTCGCGCAAAACGCCCGGCGAGGGTGCTGACCTGTATGCGCCGGCCCTACCTCCTGCTCCTGCTGCCGATACTCCCGGCATGCCAGCAGCCGGCCTGCATCGATGACATCCCTGCACCCTTCAACGTCATCGAAGTCTCGACATCGGTCTATCAACCCGCGCCCGGTACCCCGTACATGGCCAGCGAAGAGGCAGCCTGCCGGATGTGGTCGCTGGACAAGCAGCAGGTAGCCTCACTGTTCCAGCTGAGTACGAGGCTGAGCGAAGGGCAACTGCATGATTACGACTGGCTGCCATGTTCAATCAAGGGACAAGCTCAGGCCGAGGGCATGGTGTGGGAGTTCGAGATCAATGCCGCCGCCACCAGCATCTGGCGCAGTGGCGATGAAACACGCTTGATGGGTTGTGCGCAGGCCACGTGCGCGCCACTGGTGATCCTGATGATGCCGGGACGACAAGGCGACTGACCGTGGGCGACATGGGCGCCGCCCGGCGCGGGTACAGCGATTGATCGATTACCTTGCCGAGCGCTTGCAGCGCGAGCCGTGGGCGGCGGGCAGCGACATCGCGGACCGAGTCCGATTCAGCGCACGAACCCGGCTTCGCGCTGCGTCCTGATCGCAAGCACGAACACGGTGTCGATGCCGGCAACCGCCGGCGCCAGTTCAATCCGCACCACCGCTATTTCGCCAGCTTGCGAACAGCAGGGCGCCGGACGGCCTGGCCCGTCACCCGACGCTCCAGATAGCTGCGCATCTCGTCCCGGGGAATGGTTTTTCCCGATGCGGCGATACCGGCATGGCGTCGCTCCGCCTCGGCTTCGAAGTCGGCGCGACGTTCAGCCAGCGCCGCTTTCTCGGCTATCGCTTCCAGGATGAAACCATGCGGCGTCATACCGGCTTCTTTCGCTACTTCGGCGACACGGGCCTTCAGGGCATCGGGCAGGCGGATGGTGGTGGTGCTCATGAGCTACTCCGTCGGATCGGTGATTCCGAATCAAAGTGGCACACGTGTGCTACCGATGAGCAAGAACACGGATATCGGTCATGCAGAGCACCGCTTGCTGTGCCAGAAGCTGGCCCGTGAGGTCCCATCGCGCACCGGGGTGCGCTCCTACCGACGATGGCCCAAGCGCTGCGCAAGGCCGGACAGGCGGCTGGCATGACGCGACAGTGCGGCCTCGATCACCCCGGCATTGCCGGCCAGGTGCAGTGCATGGCGGGCGCGGGTGATGCCGGTGTAGAGCAGTTCGCGGCTGAGCACGCGGTTGTCGCGCGGCGGCAGTTGCAGCCATACCTCGTCGAACTCCGAGCCCTGCGCCTTGTGTACGGTCATCGCGAAAGCGCTTTCGTGGGCGGGCAATGCGGCCGGGTGGAACGGGCGCGGGCTTTCGGGATCGTCACCGGGGAACCATGCGGTGGTGGTGCGGGTGGTTCCATCGCCAAGACAGATGCCGACATCGCCATTGAACAGGCGATGGCGGTAGCTGTTCTCGGTGACCAGCAGCAGGCGGCCGTGGAAATGGGCCGGCGCGCCGCCGCGCGGGGTGGCGCCGCCGAGCAGCTCCTCGATGCGCGCGTTGAGTCCGCGCGCGCCCTGCGGGCCTTCGCGCACGGCGGTGAGCAGGCGCAGGCGGCTTGCCAATGCGAGCGCCTGCGCCGGGGTCTGCGCGGTGGCCAGTGAATCCCAGTAGCGTTGCAGTGGGTCGCGCCATGCGTGCAGCGGGTCGCCTTCGTTTTCGTGGAAGTGCACGCCGGGCAGTTCGCCGCTGCGCAGCAGCGACAGCGCGCGGGTGGCGTCGCCTTCGCGCATCGCCGCGGCCAGTGACTCCAGTTGCAGGGCGTCGCTCTGGCGGTAGCCGCGATGCAGGTGCACGCGCGCGCCGGCGAAGGTGCCGGCCGCGGGAACGCGGGTGGCCGGCAATTCGCCGAGCAGCGGTTGCAGGGCCTGCGCATCGGCCGGGGTGATGGCCTCGCCATCGCCGGCGGCACGCAGGATCGCGCCGAGCACGTCGCCGGCTTCCACCGAGGGCAACTGGTCGGGATCGCCCAGCAGCACCAGCCGGGTGCCGCTGGCGACGGCCTCGACCAGCTTGGCCATCAGCGGCAGGTCGATCATCGAGGCTTCATCGACCACCACCACGTCGAATGGCAGCGGGTTGTCGGCATGGTGGCGGAAGCGCGGCGAATCCGGGATCACGCCGAGCAGGCGATGCAGGGTGGTGCCGGTGGTGGGCAGTTGCGCGCACAGTGCGGGGTCCACGCCCAGTTGCGGCAGTTGCTGCGCGGCGTTGCGCAGGCTTTCGGCCATGCGCTCGGCGGCGCGGCCGGTGGGTGCGGCCAGCGCCACGCGCGGCGGCGGGTGGCCGGCGTTGTTTGCCTGTGCGGCGAGCAGCACCAGCAGGCGGGCGATGGTGGTGGTCTTGCCGGTGCCGGGGCCGCCGGTGACCAGCAGCAGGGCATGGCGCAGCGCGAGGGCGGCGGCGCGGGCCTGATGGTCTGCCCCTCCCCTTTCGGCTTCGCCGAAAAGGGAGGGGGTGGAAGCGGGCGTCGCTGCTACATCGAACAACTGCGCGAACAGCGGGGCCAGTGCGGCCACATCGGTCTGGTCGAGTTGTGCTGCGCCGATGCGTTGCAGGCCCCGGGCGAGGCGGCGTTCGTATTCGCGGTAACGGCGCAGGTAGAGCAGCCCGTGTTCCCACGCCAGCGGGGCTTGTTCGGCCTCGGCGCTGTCGTCGTCCGGCGTCGCCACCCAGCGCGAAGCGCGTAATTGTGCGATCCACGCTTGCGGTTCGGGCCACGGCAACGGGGCTTCGACCAGCCGCGCCGGTTGCGTCGGGTCGAAGCCGGCATGGCCCTGTGCCACGGCCAGCGAGGCAAGGGCGGCGGCGGCGAGTACTTCGTCCGGAGTGGTTGGGTCCAAGCGGCGCAGACTTTGGGCCAGAGCGTGGTCGAGGGCGCGCAGGGCTTGGGTTTTGGTGAGAACGGTCAGCAAATTCATGGTTCTGTTCCCACTGACTCCGTTTGCCCCTCACCCCAACCCCTCTCCCGGAGGGAGAGGGGCTTGATCGCTTCGTCCGTCGAAGATGAGAGGGACTTCAAGGGCGTGCCGCCTGCGAACAGTTCGTCCACGGCCTGCACCAGCTCCGGGGCGAAGCGGTGGGCGTACAGGCCCGGTGACGGGTTGCGGGTAGCGTCCAGGCCGCGGCAGAACAAGTAGCGGATGCCGCCGAAGTCGCGGGCATAGTCGTAGCCGTCGCCGAGGCGGAAGCGCAGCCAGCGGTGCAGGGCCACGGTATAGATCAGCGCCTGCAGGTCGTATTCGCTGTGGCGCATGGCCGCTTCCAGCTGCGCCGGGGCGTAGCCGGGCAGGCGGTTGGACTTGTAGTCGAGCACGTAGCAGCGGCCGTCGTGCACGTAGGTCAGGTCGATCTTGCCGGTCATCAGCCCTTCCAGCCGCTGCCGTGTGCCGAAACCGTGGCGGCCGCGCGCGACGCCGTGTTCGTGCAGCACGCGCAGCAGCGCCGGCACCGCGGTCGATTGCATGGCGAAGTGGAATTCGATTTCGGCGCGGCGCTCGCCTTCGTCCAACGCATGCAGTGCGCCGCCCTCGGGCAGGGCCACGGTCAGGGTCTGGCCGACCAGCATGGTGAGCAGGGCGACGCCGTCGGCGATGTCGGTTTCGGCATAGCTTTCCTTGCGTAAGGCCCCGGCGATGATGTCGCCCTGCCCCTGCGGTGCGGCATCGCCGGGCTGCCAGCCGGACCAGGCGGCGAAGTCGGTGTTTTCCAGCGCGGCATGCAGCACGTTGCCGAAACGGCTGCCGGCAAAGCGCGGGTCGAAGGTGTCCGGCTGCGCGGCGGCATCGGTTTCGACTTCGGGTTGTGCCGGCTCGTCGGTGGCGCCGCCGCTGTCCTCGGTGGCGGCGGCGGCGGTGTCGTGGCCGGCTTCGGCGTGGGCGAGCTGGGTGAAGCTATAGACCCACCAGTCGTGCGACAGCGCGCGCTGCACGTTGCGCACCGGTGGCAAGGCTTGTTCGCGTTCGGGCGGCAGCCGTGCCGGCAGGGTTTCGATGCTGCCTTCGACGATGCGGATGTCCGGGTGCGCGGCCAGTGCGTCCATGTCGCCCAGCATCGGCCCCAGCCGCGAGGCGGGCAGGCCGGCCACTGCGCCGGCGGCCATCCACAGCGCGTGTTCGGCGCGGGTCAGGCCGACGTAGAGCAGGCGCGCGGTTTCGGCGGCCTCCTCGGCATTGGCCTGCGCGGTGGCGGCCTTCCAGCTTTCGGCGTCCTTGTCGATCTTCCAGTGCAGCACGCGCTGCTCGCCGTCATGCACGGTCTTGTGCGCATCGGTGTCCGGCGCCTTGCCGTCGATGCCGACGAACGGCAGATAGACCAGCGGGTATTCCAGCCCCTTGCTCTTGTGCAGGGTGATGACCTGCACCCGGCGCGCGTCCGATTCCAGCCGCAGCAGCTGTGCTTCGTCGCCGTCGTCGGCGTGGGCGATGCGCGCCTGCAGCCAGTCCAGCAAACCATGCAGGCCGATGCTGCGGTGGCCGGCCTCCTGCAGCAGTTCGCCCAGTTGCAGGTAGTTGCTCAGGCGGCGTTCGCCATCGACCAATGCCAACAGCCGCGGCGCCTGTTCGGCGCACAGTTCGGACAGCATCGCCAGCACGCCGCCGCGCTGCCAGCGTTCGCGCCAGCGCAGCAGGCGTTCCTGGTGGTGGCGCTGGCGTTCGCCTTCGTGCTCCAGCGCGGCGATGGCGGCGGCGCTTTCGCCCAGCAGCACGCTGGCCAGCGCGGCGCGCAGGCGGCCTTCGTCGGCCGGTTGCAGCAGGGCGAGCAGCAACAGGCGCAGTTCGTGTGCCTCGTTGCCGGCGAACAGGCTGTGCTTGCCGGCCGCCACCGCCGGGATGCCGGTCGCCGCCAGTGCCTGCTGGATGCGCGCGGCCTCCTTGTGCGAGCGCACCAGCACGGCGATGTCGCCCGGTTGCAGTGGTTCGCCGTCGATCAATGCCCGGCCCTCGCGCGCGGCGGACAACACGCGGTGGATGTCGGCCACGCAGGCCAGGGTGGCGGCGTCGCGCGAGTCGTCGGCCTTGAGCGGCTTGCCTTCGTCGTCCGGGTCGAGCAGGTGCAGGGTCAGCGCCGGGGCCGGGGCGCCGTCGAGCAGGTAGTCGGCATCGTCGCGCTGGTCGCCCGGCTGCACCGGCTCGAAGCGGATGCGGTCGTCGAGGAAGGCGCGTTCGCCGGCGTTGGCATACAGCGCGTCGAGCGCGCGCAGCAGCGCCGGGCGCGAGCGGAAGTTGTGGGCCAGCCGCGGCGCTTCCCCGGCCAGCGCGCGGGCGTGCAGGTAGGTGTGCACGTCGCCACCACGGAACCCGTAGATGGCCTGCTTGGGGTCGCCGATCAGGAACAGCGCGGCATTTTCCGCCGGTTCGGCGAACACGCGGCGGAAGATGTCCCACTGGCGCGGGTCGGTGTCCTGGAATTCGTCCACCAGCGCGAAGCGGTACTGTGCACGCAGCCGCCCGGCCAGTTCGATGCCACCCTCGCCGGCCAGCGCGGCGTGCACGCCGTCGATCAGGTCGTCGTAGGTCTGCACGCGGTACTGCTGCTTGTGGTGGGCCAGGCGTTGGCGGGCCTCAAAGCGCAGTTGGTGCAGCAGCACGATGGATTGTTGCCGGCGCCATTCGACGCAATGCGCCAGCGCCTGCACGTAATCGGCAATCAATGGTTGCAGCGGCGATACCGGGGTATTGCCGGCCTTGGCCTTGTTGGTCTTGGCGGCGAGGGCGTCGTGCGTGAGCCGCGCCAGCCGTTCGTCGAACTTGGCGGCCGGGTCGGGGTGGCTGCTCCAGTGCAGCAGGTGCTGGAACAGCGGCTCGATCCAGTCGGCCTTGTAGCTGCTCTTGTTGAGGACGCCACCGTCCAATGCGTCGCGCAACTGCTGTCGATAGGTTTCGCCGTGCGCGACCACACCGTCGGCCAGCCGCCGCGCGGCGGTGTCGCGCAGCGGGCGCGGATCGTCCAGCACCGGCGCCGGGATTTCCGGCAGCAATGGCGAATCGGCGACCAGCGCCGGCAGGTCGGCGGCCAATGCTTCCGGGCTTTTCCACAAACCCAGCAAGGCATCCAGCGCCTCGCCGCGCGCGGCATGCAGGCGCCACAGTTGGGCGGCCAGTTCGGCGTGCAGCGGGCGGGTATTGGTCAGCAGTTCCGGCATGGCGAAGCCGTGGCCGCTTTCCAGTGCGTGTTCGCCCAACACGCGGGTGCAGAAGCCGTGGATGGTGAAGATCGCGGCGAGGTCGGTTTCCTCGGCGGCGATGCGCAGGCGCCGGGCCAGCTGCGCGGCGCTTTCGTCGCCCTGCGCCAGATGGCGTTGCAGGATGGCGTGGGTCAGTATGGTTTCCGGGCTGTCGCCGGCGGCGGGTTCGGCGTCCACCAGCCGCGCGGCCAAGGCCAGCCGCTCGCGGATGCGCCTGCGCAGTTCCTGCGTGGCCGCGTCGGTGAAGGTGACGGCCAGTATCTGGCCCATGCGCAGGCCGCGTTCCACCACCAGCCGGGTGAACAGCGTGGCCAGGGTGAAGGTCTTGCCGGTGCCGGCGCTGGCCTCGATCAGGCGCAGGCCGGACAGCGGCAGGTCGAGGTAGGGGTCGCGCGACGGCTGCCCGGCGTTCATGCCCGATCCTCCCCTTCCGGCGATTCCGGCAGCACCCGGCCTTCGCGCAGCGCGGTGAATATCAACAGGCTGTTGTGGATAAATCTGTTGGTAGTGGCCGCCGAGGCGAACGGATCGGCGCCGCGCAGGGCCAATTGCAGGGCTTCGCCGTTGCGCTCGCCCCAACTGCGCTCGCTGCCGTTCCACTTGTCGCGGCCGGCTTTTTCGCGCTTGTCGGCCTCGGCGTTGTAGATCGCCCAGCCGGTATAAGGGGCGAACGGCAGCGGCGCCTGCAGACCTTGAAAACGCAGGTGCAGCAAGGCTTTCAGCGCGTTTTTCGCCTGTCCGGCGGGTAGCGTCGGCAATGCGTGCGGGCCGTGGTTGCCTGCGCCATCGTCGAAGAACTGCAGCAGCGGCCTGCCCTCGCCGGCGGCGTTGGCCAGCAGCCAGTCCAACCCGCTGCGCAGCACCCAGGCCACGCCCGGCGCGCCGGCCTGCAACCGCGGCAGGCCCTGTGGATGGATTTGCGCGATGCGCCCGTGCACGTGGGTGCCGTCGATCTCCACCTCGTAGCGCTGGCTGTGCAACGGGGTGCCGTCGTGCCAGCGCGCGTAGCTCTGCGCGCAGGGGCGTATCTGCCCGAGCAGGCGCTCGAACTGCTGCCGCCCGAGCGCGCCGGAAGGCAGCAGCGCGCGGGCGCGCAGGCGTTCGTACAGGCCCGCTTCGTCACCTTCCAGCAACGCGGCGAGCAGGTGTTGCTGCAACGAGGAATGCGCGCGGCCCTTTTCCGGCAGCACCAGCGGTTCGATGTCGTCGCTGGCGTCGATCTCGCCGGCCAGGCGCAGGCCGAGGCGGTGTTCGAGGAACTGCCCGGCGGGGTCGGCGAGGAAGCGGCGCAGGGCATCCAGCGACAGGCTGGTTTCCTGCAAGGCACCGGGCAGCGGCGCGGCCAGTTCGCCCTCGATCCACGCCGGCAGCCGCTGGCGCTGGCCACCGACGGCGCCGGCCGCCGGGTGCCATTGCCGCTGGTAGCTGAAGCGGCGCGGTTCGCCGTCGCCGCCGAACGCGGCCGGGGCGAACGGCTGCAACGGGTGCCTGACCACCGTCGCCCGGCGCGCGGCGGCGGGATCGTCGTGGCAGGCGGCGGCCGCGTCGAGCAGTTCGCTGACCAGTACCGACGGCTCGCGCGCGCTGCCGTCGCGGGCATCGGCACCGAGGTAGCTCAGGTAGAACACGTCCTGCGCCGAGGCCAGCAGTTGCAGGAACAGGAAGCGGTCGTCCTCGCGGGTGGAGCGGTCGCCCGGCTTGCGTTTGCCGCTGGCGATTTCCGCGGTGAGCCTGCTCAGGCCGGCGGCCGGATCGCGGCGCGGGAAATCGCCGTCGTTCAGGCCGAGCACGCAGATCACCCGGAACGGCAGCAGCCGCATCGGCACCATGCGGCCGAAGCTGACGCCGCCGGTAAGCAGCGGCGCGCGGGTGTCGGCCTCGGACAGCACCGCGGCGAAGTGGGCGCGCACCACCTCGGCCGGCACCGGTGCGTCGAAGCCGGCCTTTCCGGCCTCTTCGGCGAAGTCGTTGACCAGCTTGCGCAGGCGCTCCAGCGCGCGCGCGGTGGTCGGGTCGGCCGGAGTTTCCGGCAGCAGCGCCTTCAACAGCGCAAGCAGGCGTTCGCGCCATTGCGCCGGGGGCAGCGCCTCGGCCAGCAACTGCTGGTGGCGGGCGAGCACGCGCAACAGGCGGATCAGTGCGTCGAGCGCGGCCAGCGCGCTGCCTTCCAGCTCCGGCCACGGCGCCACGCCGCACAGGTCGCCGTCGCTGCCGCTGGCGTGGCCCAGCAGCAGCCGGTCCAGCGCGAACTGCCAGGTACAGGCGTCGTCGGCCGGCGCCTGATGCTGGCCGCGATGCGCGGCGTCCAGCCCCCAGCGCGCGCCGGCGGCCTGCAGCCAGCCGTGCAGGCGCTCGAACGCGGGCGCGTCCAGCCCGGCGGTGGCGGCCAGCGGCGGGCTGGCGAGCAAATCGAGGATCTCGTTGAGGCCGAAGCGCGACACCGGCAGCCCCAGCAGTTGCAGGAACACCTCGGCCAGCGGCTCGCCCTGCAACGGGCTGGCGTCGGCCAGCGCCCACGGGATCTGGCCCTGGCCGGCGCCGCGGCCGCCGAACACCGCCTCCAGGTACGGCACGTAGGGGTCGATGTCCGGCGCCAGCACCGCGATCTCGCGCGGTTGCAACGGCGGGTCGAAGCGCTCGTCGTCGAGCAGCGCGCGCAGCTGGTCGTGCAGCACCTGCATCTCGCGCAGGCGGGTATGGCAGGCATGCACCTGCACGCTGGGGTCGTCCGGCCGCAGTACTGGACGCAGCGGCGGCGAAGGCCGGGCGCGGCGATGGAACAGGTCGGCCTGCAGCCGGTGCAGCAGGCTGTCGCGCAGGCCGCCTTCGTCCAGCGTCCTGCCGGTGCGCTGCTCGGGGTCGGCATAGGCGGCGATCTCGCCGCTCGGGTGCACCACCTCGTAGCTGCCCAGTACCGCCATGAAGTCACGCCCGGCCGCGCCCCACGCCTGCAGCAGCGGGTTTTCGCCGGCGGCCTCGCCGAACGGATCGTCGCTGCCGCCGCGCAGCTTTTCGGCCAGCGTCTGCAGATCGCCCCAGTACGCGCGGGTCGGCGTGGGCAGGTAGAAATGCAGCGTGCCGACGCGGGCCTGGGTGGCGATGACGCGCAGCACGTCCGGTGAGACGTTGAGCGTGGCGAAGGCGAACAGCCGCGATGGCAAGCCCTGCGGCAATGGCTGGCCGGCGCCCTCGAAGCGGGCGAGGTAATCGTTGATGCGGCGCGCGCGATGCTGGCGGCCAGCGGCGATGCGGCGCCAGAGGATGGCCTGCGGGTCGTCGGCATCGGCACCGGCCTCCCAGCGCAGCAGCCAGTCGCGGCGCCACGCCTGGTATTTCTCGAACGCGCCGCCCAGCTCGGCGGCCAGCGACCACGGCCGCAGCGGGTCGTCGCGGTCGAGCCAGGTGCGCAGCCCGGCCATCGCCGGCTGCCGCATCAGCGCCTCGTCGGTCAACGCCGCATACAGCCGCCAGTGCAGACCGGCCGCGCCGAGGTCGTCGTGTTCGCCGGGAACATTGGCTTCGGGCACGTTTTCTTTCAGCGCGCGGGCAACGAACTCGCCGGGGGTGAGGAATTCCAGATTGGCGGCGATGCCGTACTCGGCCGCCAGCGTCGATTGCAGCCAGCGCCGCATCGCCACCTGCGGGATCAGCACCGTGTCGGCGGCCAGCAGCGGCTGCCCCGGCGCCGGTTCGCGCAGCTCGTGGGCCAGCAGCGAGGCCAGCACGTCCAGCGCATTGGAGTGGTAGAGGCGGAAATCCGGGGTGGCGTCAGGCATGGAGAGATTGTGCCGGAGCGGCGTCGCAATGGCCGCGACGGATGCATTCCCATCCACGGAAGGAAGCATTTGCAGGCCGTTGATCCCTGCCTTTCGCGGGGCCCGGAAGATGCGGTGTTCCGCCGGCGGCACTGACGGCAGGCCGCGATGCAGCGACAATACTGCACGGTCCGGTTTTATTTCGTTCAGGCCGACTCGATAATCCTGCCACGTTAGCTTTCCGTAAAAGGCCGCCATGTCCCCTCCCCGGACGCCCCTGGTGCAGTTGTCCGACGTGCGCATCGACCGCGGCGGGCGCACGATCCTGCACGACGTCTCGCTGGACGTGCCGCGTGGCAGCATCACCGCCGTGCTCGGCCCCTCGGGCAGCGGCAAGTCCACGCTGCTGGCGGCGCTGACCGGCGAGCTGCGGCCGGTGGCCGGTCACGTGCGCCTGTTTGGCGACGACATCCCGCACGGCAGCCGCGCGCTGCTGGAGATGCGCAAGAACGTCGGCGTGCTGCTGCAGGGCAATGGCCTGCTGACCGACCTGACCGTGGCCGAGAACGTGGCCCTGCCGCTGCGCACCCACACCCGCCTGCCCGAGCCGGTGCTGCAACAACTGGTGCGGATGAAGCTGCACGCGGTGGGCCTGCTGGCCGCCGCCGAGGCGTGGCCGCGCGAGCTGTCCGGCGGCATGGCGCGGCGCGTGGCGCTGGCCCGTGCGCTGGCACTGGACCCGCCACTGATGATCTACGACGAGCCGCTGACCGGGCTCGACCCGATCGCCTCCGGCGTGATCATGAGCCTGATCAAGCGCCTGAACGACAGCCTCGGCCTGACCAGCATCATCGTCAGCCACCACGTCCACGAAACCCTGCCGATCTGCGACCAGGCGGTGGTCATCGCCAACGCCGGCATCGTGTTCTCCGGCACGCCGGATGAATTGCAGGCCAGCACCGACCCGCTGGTACGGCAGTTCCTGCATGGCCAGCCCGACGGCCCGATCCCGTTCGACGCCGCCCCGCGCGCGAGGGTTGCCTGATGCCGTTCACCGCCTCGATCCGTTCGCTGGGCCGCGCCGGCCTGTTCTCGCTGACCGTGCTGCGCGGCTCGCTGCCCACACGCGACTTCCTCGCCGAACTGGCCCGCGAGATCTACAAAATCGGCGCGCGTTCGCTGCCGATCATCGCCGTCGGCGGTGCCTTCGTCGGCCTGGTGCTGACCCTGCAGGGCTACCGCACGCTGACCACCTTCGGTGCCTCCGACGCGCTGTCCACCCTGCTCGGCCTGTCGCTGTACCGCGAACTGGCGCCGGTACTGACCGCGCTGCTGTTCATCGGCCGCGCCGGCAGCTCGATCGCCGCCGAGCTGGGGCTGATGCGCGCCACCGACCAGATCAAGGCGCTGGAGCTGATGGCGATCGACCCGGTGGCCAAGGCGGTGGCGCCGCGCTTCTGGGCGGCGGTGCTGACCGTGCCGCTGCTGACCGGCATCTTCTGCTCGCTGGCGATCACCGGCGGCTGGTTCGAGGCGGTGCAGGTGCTGGGCCAGGACAACGGCACGTTCTGGTCGGGGCTGCGCGGCAGCGTCGATTTCTGGGACGACTTCGCCGTGGCCCTGCTCAAGTCGGCCATTTTCGGCGGCACCGCGGCGCTGGTGGCGGCCTACGTCGGCTTCCATGCCGAACCCACCATCGAAGGCACCTCGGTGGCGACCACCCGCGCGGTGGTGAACGCCTCGCTGCTGGTGCTGATGTTCAACTTTGTGCTTTCCGCACTGCTGTTTCAATGACGCGAATCCCTCGCAACAGCCCGCACATCCCTGTGCGGGGATCTAACGAACAACCCGCTTCGTCCAAACCAGCGAAGCATCTGCCGGATCAGGAGTGAGACAAAAACATGGCCATCCGTGGACCTCGACTCGAATTCTCCGTCGGCGCCTTCCTGCTGCTGGCGCTGGCCTCGCTGCTGGTGCTGGCGGTGGCCTCCACCAACCAGCGCTTCGGCATGGGCGGCGGCGACTACGTGCTGACCGCGCGCTTCAGCCAGGTCGGCCAGCTGCGCAAGCAGGCACCGGTGAAGGTGGGTGGCGTGACCATCGGCCAGGTGGCCGATATTCAGCTGGACCCGGTTAAATACGACTCCGTCGTGACCCTGGCGCTGGACGGCAAGTTCAAGGACCTGCCCGCCGATACCTCCGCCGGCATTTTCACCAGCGGGCTGCTGGGCGAGAGCTACATCGGCCTGCAACCGGGCGGCGACCCGGACGTGCTCGCGTCCGGCGACGAAATCGTCTTCACCCAGCCGGCGGTGGACCTGATCCAGCTGGTCGGCAAGTACATGTTCAGCGGCGGCGGCAACACTTCGGGCGCCAACGCCGAGCAAACCCACGGCGCCGACGCGCCCGCAACGGAACCGCAACCATGAAGACCAGACTGCCCGCCACCGTGCTCGCCTCCCTCCTGCTGGCCGCCGCCCCGTCGCTGGCCCTGGCGCAGGCGCGCCCGGCCGCCACCGCCGCGCAGCCCTCGGCCGCGGCACGCACCGTGCTCGACGCCAGCACCCGCATCCTCGCCACGCTGGAAACCCGCCGCAACGAATTCCGCGCCAGCCCGGCGGCGCTGCGCGGCTTCATCGACAGCGAGATGAGCCGCAGCTTCGACCGCGACTACTCCGCGCGGCTGGTGCTGGGCGTGCACGGTCGCGGCGCCTCCGACGCCGACATCAAGCTGTTCGCCGACGCAATGGCCGACAACCTGATGGCGCGCTACGGCTCCACCCTGCTCGACATCCAGGGCAAGCCCAGCTTCCGCTACCGCAGCGAGGCCGCGCTGCCGGGCAACCGCGGCGTCAAGGTCAGCACCGAGCTGGTGCGCGCCGGCAGCGAGCCGACCCCGGTCGAATACCTGATGCGCAACGTCGACGGCCAGTGGAAGGTGTTCGACGTGATGATCGAAGGCATCTCCTACGTGCAGACCTTCAAGAACCAGTTCGACACGCCGCTGCGGCAGAAGTCGATCAAGGACGTCGCCGCCGAACTGCGCGGCGGCAGCCTGCAGGCCAGCGCAGGACCTGCACCCCGTGGCAAGTGACGCCAGCGCGCGCATCGAAGGCGATGCGCTGTTCCTGGCCGGCACCCTCGATCGCGCCGCGGCGGTGATGCTGTGGCCGCAGCTGGCCCGCCAGGCCGGGCGGTTGCGCCAGCTCGACCTGCACGCGGTCGAGCGCGTGGACAGCGCCGGCGTGGCGCTGCTGGCCGAACTGGCCGCGCGCATGCGTGGCAACGGTGGTGGCACTATCGCCGGCACCCCGGCCGGGCTGGACGAACTGTGCGCGGCCTACCGGCTGTCGCCGTCCCTCGATTTCAATGCATCCACGGCAGGACGCTGACATGAACCCCATCCGCCCCCTTCTCCTCCTGGCCTCCCTCACGCTGCTGTCCGCCTGTGCCGGCAAGCCGGTACGCGATGCCGCCCCGCCGCAAGCGACCGTGGTGGCCCCCGTCCCGGCCGGGGCAGCCAGCGAGGCGGAAGTTGCGACTGCCAAGGCCGCGCAGATAGCCGAAGACGCGGTCATCGTGCCGGCCACCGGCGCGCAGGACGACGCCAGCCTTGCCGCCAGCGTGGACAACGGCGCCCCCACCGACGCGGAAGACGACTTCGCCGCGCTGTATGGCGGCACCACCGACACCAACGCCAATGGCAACGGCGTGGTCACCTACGACCCGTGGGAGACCTTCAACCGCAAGGTGCACCGCTTCAACAACGCGGTGGACCGCGGCGTCGCCCGCCCGTTGGCCACCGCCTACGTGCACGTGGTGCCGCGCTTTGCCCGCACCGGCGTCAGCAATTTCTTCAGCAACCTGCGTTCGCCGCTGACCGTGGTCAACCAGCTGCTGCAGGGCCATGCCGACGACGCCTGGGACACGCTGGGCCGCTTCCTGATGAATTCCACGCTGGGCCTCGGTGGCCTGTTCGATCCCGCAAGCAAGGCGATGGTGCCCAAGCGCAACGAGGATTTCGGCCAGACCCTCGGCGCCTGGGGCTGGCGCCAGTCGCGCTACGTGGAGCTGCCGTTCTTCGGCCCGCGCACCGTGCGCGATGTGTTCGGCCTGGCCGGCGACGCCCCGCTGTCGCCCATCCGCGGCATCGAATCCGACAAGGTCCGCATCGGCCTGCAGGGCCTGCAGCTGGTCGATACCCGCGCCCAGCTGCTGTCGCTGGACGAATTGCGCGACAGCGCGGTGGACGAATACGCGCTGACCCGCGACGCCTGGCTGCAGCGGCGCAACTACCAGATCGAAAGGGACCTGCGCCACGACCGCCGCCGCCACGAGGACGACGAGCAGGCCCCGATCCCGGTCGATGCGATGCCGATGCCTGATTGGGGGCGTTGAGCCTTTCGCCAGTAACAACGGAAAAGCCCGGGAAAACCCGGGCTTTTCACATCTCCAAGGAAGCAGGTCGGGGTAACGCCCCCAACGCTTCCTGCAGGGTATGTCGGGGGCGTTACCCCCACCTACCCTCGGTGCCCGGCGCTCCGGTCAGGTCGCCAGTGCCGCGTCGATTGCCGCATGTATGCGCGCATCGTCGGCGGTGACGTCCGGCGCGAAGCGGCCGACCACCTGCCCGTCCCTGCAAGGGGTGCCATCAAGCCGGGCCTTCGTCGTCCTCACCGGCCAGCGAGCGTACCGCCTCCGGCTGCAACTCCGGCGGCAGCGCCTTGCGCGCCTTGCTGCCCAGTTCGGCCAGCCGGCGCGCGCGGTTGGACAGCGATTGCGGGGAATCGGTGAGGCGGTTGCGGGCCTGGGCGAAGGCCTTGCCGGCGTCTTCCAGCTTCTTGCCGACGCCATCGAAATCGGCGAGGAAGGCGGAAAGCGCATCGAGCACCTTGCCGCCGGTATCGCTGATCTCCAGCGCCTGGCGCTGTACCTTGTCGCGCGTCCACAACCGCTCGGTGACGCGCAGCAGCGCCATCAGCGTGTTCGGCGAGGCGAACACCACGCGGCGGTCGAAGGCGTAGGACTGCAACTCCATGTCCACGCCGAGCGCCGCCGACAGTGCGCCTTCGATCGGCACGAAGGCGATGGTCACATCCAGCGCGTCGCCGCCGATGGCCTTGGGGTAGTTCTTCTCGCCGAGGTCCTTTACGTGCTGGCGAAGGCCGATGGCGTGGCGGCGCAGGGCTTCGTCCTGTTGTTCCGGCGTGGCCGCGTTCATCGCTTCCTGCCAGGCGATCAAATTGACCTTGCTGTCGATCACCACACTGCGCTGGTCGGGGAAACGCACGACCACGTCCGGGCGCAGGCTGGCGCCCTCTTCATTGATCGCGTGCGCCTGGCGCGCATAGTGCACGCCTTCCTCCAACCCGGAACCGCGCAGCACGTTGTCGAGCATCAGCTCGCCCCAGTCGCCGCGCACCTTGGCGTTGCCCTTCAGCGCGCTGGTCAGCGCCGCGGCCTGCGCGGCCATGTCCTGGTTGAGGGTCTTCAGTTCGCCCACCGCGCCGAGCAGGCTGGCACGCTCGCGTGCCTCCTCGCCGTATAGCGTGTCCACGCGCTGGCGGAATTCGCCGAGCTTGTCGGCGAACGGCTTGAGCATGGCCTCGATGTCGGTGCGTGACTGGCCGGTGGCCAGGCGCACGTTCTTCTCGAACTGCTGGCCCTTCTCGTCGAACACCTTGCCGGCCAGTTCGGTGAAGGCGGCCGACAGGTTTTCCCGCGCCGCGCCGACCCACTCGCGCAGTTCCTGCTGCGCCTGGCGCGCATGCTGCAACTCGGCCTGCAAGCGCGCGTTGCCGGCCTGGGCCGCGTGCAGGGTTTCGCGCTGGAGCTCCAGCGCTCCCTCCAGTTCGGCGATGCGCGCCCGCGCCGTGGCCAGTGCCGCATCGCGTTCGCCCAGCCGTACCTCAGCCTCGGCCGACTGCGTCGCTTCACGCTCCACGCGCTGGTTCAACGCTGCCAGCGCGCGCGCCTGCTCGGCCTGCTGGCCGCGCTCGTGTGCGATCTCGGCCGACAGCGATTCCAGCCGCCCGCGCAGCTGCCCGGCCTCGACCGCGGCGGCATTGGCGCGCTGGCGTTCGCCATCGAGTTCACGGGCCAGTGCCTCGGCGCGCCCGCTGCCGCCGGTACGGCGCAACAGGAACACCAGCAGCACGATGACGGCCAGCAGCAGGCCGGCCAGGATCAGGATTTCGGTTTGCATGCGCCAGAGTGTAGCCCCGCGCGTCTCACCGGCTGCGCCGCGTCGGCGGGAATCACCGGCGTATGCTTGCGTGCATCCGGGGCAGGAGCTTCGCCGCCCCGCACCTCACGGAGGCCGGCATGATCATCCACTGCAAACGTGCCTACGAAGCGGCCAGTGCCGAAGACGGCCAGCGCTTCCTCGTGGACCGGCTGTGGCCGCGTGGGGTCAGCCATGAGCAGCTGCAGGCGCAATGGCTCAAGGACGTGGCGCCCAGCACCGAGCTGCGGCAGTGGTTCGACCATCGTGCCGAACGCTGGGACGCGTTCCGGCAGCGCTACCAAAAGGAACTGGCCGCGCAGCCGCAGGTGCTGGCGCCGCTGCGCGACGCGCTGGAAGCCGGGCCGGTGACGCTGGTGTACGGCGCGCGCGACACCGAGCACAACCAGGCCGTGGCCCTGCGCGACTACCTGCTGTCGCATCCGCGCCGCAGCACGTAAGTCCACGGGCTTGCCCCGTACCGGGCTTCCTCGGGAGGGCCTTGTGTGGGGCAGGCCCCACACTTGCGGTGCTCGAGCCGTCGCAACCTCGGCCGTTTTGTGCCGAATTCTCCACCGTTGCCAGCGACCATCGCCAAAGCCCACGGAAATCGCGGGATTTTCTGGCTTTGCTGCGCTGCGTTCGGCGAAACTCGGCGCCTTCCCGAATCGACGACCCGCGAGGCCCGCATGCAATCCTGGCTCCGGCGCAAGCCCATCGACCAGCTCACCGAACATGAAGAAGGCCGCCGCCTGATCCCCACCCTGAGCTGGCCCCACCTGGTCGCGCTGGGCATCGGCGCCATCGTCGGCACCGGCATCTACACGCTGATCGGCGTGGGCGCGGACAAGGCCGGCCCGGCGGTGCTGCTGTCCTTCGTCATCGCCGGCGTGGTCTGCGCCTGCGCGGCACTGGCCTACGCCGAGCTGTCGACGATGATGCCGGCCGCCGGCAGCGCCTACACCTACAGCTACAGCGTGCTGGGCGAAACCATCGCCTGGGTGGTGGGCTGGAGCCTGATCCTCGAGTATTCGCTGGTGGTGAGCACCGTGGCGGTGGGCTGGTCGGGCTATTTCGTCGGCTTCCTGGAATGGGTGCATACCCAGTTCGGCTGGAACGTGATGCTGCCGCAGGCGCTGGCTGCCGGCCCGCACGTTGAAGGCGGCTTCCTCAACCTGCCGGCCATCGTCATCACCTTCCTCGTCGCCGGCATGTTGATGCTCGGCACCCGCGAGAGCGCCACGGTCAACGCGGTGCTGGTGGTGTTCAAGCTGATCGCGCTGGCGATCTTCGTGGCGGTGGCGCTGCCGGCGTTCGACCCCGCCAACCTGCAGCCGTTCATGCCCTATGGTTTCCCCAAGTCGATCAGCGCCGACGGCGTGGAACGCGGAGTGATGGCCGCCGCGGCGATCATCTTCTTCGCTTTCTACGGCTTCGACGCGATTTCCACTGCGGCCGAGGAAACCAAGAACCCCAAGCGCGACTTGTCGATCGGCATCGTCGGTTCGATGATCGGCTGCACCCTGATCTACCTGGTGGTGGCGCTGGCCGCAGTGGGCGCGATGAACTACGCGGTGTTCGGCAAGAGCGCCGAGCCGCTGGCGTTGATCATGCGCGAGCTGGGCCACGGCACCGCCGCGCTGGCTATCGGCGTGGTGGCCATCATCGCCCTGCCCACCGTGCTGCTGGCATTCTTCTACGGCCAGAGCCGCATCTTCTTCGTGATGTCGCGCGACGGCCTGCTGCCGCGCGGGCTGTCGCTGGTGAACAAGCGCACCGGCACGCCGGTGACCATCACCGTGTTCACCGCGGTGCTGGTGGCGGCGCTGGCCGGGGTGGCGCGGCTGGATGAGATCGCCGCGCTGGCCAATGCCGGCACGCTGGCCGCGTTCACCGCGGTGGGCCTGTGCCTGCTGGTGCTGCGCAAGCGCGAGCCGAACCGTGCACGCACGTTCCGCACGCCGCTGGCGTGGCTGGTCGGCCCGGTTGCCATCGGCGGCTGCATCTACCTGTTCTTCAGCCTGCCGGCCACCACCCAGAAGTGGTTCCTGGTCTGGAACGTGCTCGGCCTGGTGGTCTACGTGCTGTACAGCCGTCGCCGCGCGGTGCTGGGGCGCGCGTAAAACAGCTACCCCATGCAGGAGCGACGCAAGTCGCGACGAAGCTTTCCCGGTAAAGCCCGGTCGCGACTTGCGTCGCTCCTGCATGGACCCCGGCGGGCTATCGGGTGCCGTTCTTCGCCGCGTAGTCCTGCACCTGGCACATCACCCGCAGCACGTTGCCGCTCCAGATACCGGCGATCTGCGCTTCGCTCAGGCCGCGCTGCTGCAGCCAGGCGGTGATCCTAGGCAGATCGGTGATGTCAGCCATGCCCGGCAGGCCGCCGCCGCCGTCCCAGTCCATGCCGATGCCGACGTGCTCGGGGCCGACCACATCGAGGATGTGGCCGAAGTGGACGAAGAAGTCGTCCAGCGTCGCGCGCCGGCGCGGGATGCGCTGGTCCAGCTCGGCCATCGCACGGGCCAGTTCCACGCCCTTCCCGATCGGCATGTCGTCCCAGCTGCCCAGCCGCTGCTCGATCTCCTGCTCGGCCTGCCTGCGTTCCTCGCCCGGCGTTTCATCGACGAGGTAGCCGCCATAGGCGTTGACCTGGATCACCCCGCCCTTGGCCGCCAGCTGGCGCAGGCGCGCGTCGTCGAGGTTGCGCGGGTGGTCGAACACCGCCTTCGACGCGCTGTGCGAGAGGATGAACGGCACCGGTAGCATCGCCAGCAGGTCGTCGAACACCGCGTCGGAGGCATGCGACTGGTCGATCACGATGCCCAGCTTCACCGCCTGCTCGACCAGCGCCTTGCCGGCCGGGCTCAGGCCGTTCCACTCCGCGCCCTTGGGGTCGGTGGCCGAATCGGCGAACTCGTTGTTGGCGAAGTGCACGGTGGACAGCATGCGCAAGCCGGCCTTCTGGTAAAAGCCCAGCAGCGAGGGGTCGGCCACCAGCGGGCTGGCGTTCTCCATGCTGATGTAGACCACACGCTTGCCGGCGGCCTTGATCCGCACTGCGTCGTCCGCGGTCAGCGCCAGCTGGAACCGGTCCGGATGCGCGGCCAGCATCTCGCGGATTTCCATCAGCCGCTGCAGGCCGTGGTCGCGCTCGGCCAGGTGTGCGGCGTCGCCGCGGTCGCCCTGGTCGGTGTAGATCGCCCAGAAGCCGCCATCGAGCGCGCCATCGAGCATGCGCGGGTAGTCCACCTGCGACAGCGCATTGTGGTCGTGGCGGTGGGTGATGTCGAAACCGGGACGGGCGAGATTGGCCGGCGTGTCGAGGTGGCTGTCCAGGGTCAGCAGGCGCTGCTGCAGGGCCTTGGCGCGGGCCAGTTCGGCGGCGCTGAAATCGACGGCATGGGCGGACAGCGGCGCACCCAGCGCCAGTGCGAGCAACAGGGACAGGCAACGCAGCGACATGCAGGCCTCGGCATTCGGGAAAGGCCAAGACCTTACCGCAGGAGCGGCTGTGCAGGCGCGCCCGAGGCTCTATCGGTAAAGCCTCGGCCGCAACTCACGTCGCGCCTGTACGGGAAAGGGAAGCGGCTTGTTCAGTCCACCACGCGGCAGAACACGGCCTTGAGATAACGCGATTCCTGCACGTGGGCCATGAACGGGTGGTCCGGGCCGGCGCCGGCCACTTTCAGGATCTGAATCGTGCGCCCGGAATAGAACGCGGCGCGGCGCAGCATGTCGAGGAACTGGTCCTCGGCCACCAGCCCGGTGCACGAGAACGTGGCGAACAAACCGCCGGGCTTGACCACGCCCAATGCCAGCTTGTTCATGTCCAGGTACTTCTTCAGCGCGGTGATGACCTGGTCGCGGTCACGGGTCATCTTGGCCGGGTCGAGAATCACCACATCAAACTGCTCGCCACGGTTGGCCGCGTCGCGCAGCCACGGGAAGATGTCGGCCTGCACGAATTTCGGCTTGACGTTGTTCAGGCGCGCATTGCCCTTGGCGATGGCGATCACGTCCTGGTCGATGTCCACGCCCAGCACTTCACTGGCGCCGCGCGCGGCGGCGTACACCGCGAAACCACCGGTGTTGCAGCACAGGTCGAGCACGCTCTTGCCCTCGACCAGCTGGCTCAGCCACTGCCGGTTCTCGCGCTGGTCGGCGAAGAAGCCGGTCTTGTGCGCGCCAGCCGGGTCGGCGCGGAACTTCACCCCGTATTCGGTGATGACCGCCGGCTCGGTGGTGGTGTTGCCGTGGAAGTCGAAGCTCTCCTGCTTCTGCACGTGCTCGTCGGCGAAGCTGTGGAAGCGGCAGCCCGGGAACTGCGCGCGCAGCGCGTCGTAGATCCATTCGCGGTGGCGGAACATGCCGGCGGCGAAGAACTCGACCACGATCAGATCGCCGTAGCGGTCCACCACCAACCCGCTCAGGCCGTCGCCCTCGCTGTGCACCACGCGCCAGGCGTCGGAGATTTCATCGAGCCCGAGCACGTCGCGGCGCAGCGACACCGCCTGCGCGATCTTTTCGGCGAACCAGCCGGCATCGACCGTCACTTCCGGACGGGTTTCCAGGATGCGCACGGCGATGCGCGAATGGCCGTTGTAGAAGCCGCGGCCGATCCACTCCCCGTCCACCCCGACCACATCGACAAGGGTGCCGGACTTTGGCTTGGCAGCCGGCTTTTCGACCAGTTTCTGGAAAATCCACGGGTGGCTGGAGCGCCACGCATTCTTCAGGCGTACGACGGGCAGGGGGGTATTCATGGGCGCCATTGTAACGGTGGCCGGGCCGGCCCCGCGGCGCATTCATTGACTGTAACGGCGGCAGGCCGCACTATCCGCGCTCGAAGGGGAGTAGCTCCCAGACGTTGTCGCCGTCAATTCGAGCCAGCCGGCTCCGGTGCAACGGCAGTCCCACGGGACTGTGAGCAAGACCTTCGCCGTACTGGCGAAGCGTCTGCACCCGGAATCCTTGCATCTTCCGTCGCAGCCCTCGCCGTCCAGTTCGAGGCTCATCTCAATTTCCGACGGAATCGACATGCAAACGATAGGCAATGTGTGGATGTGGGGCGGCTTCATCGCCGTGGTGGTCGCCGCGCTGCTGGTCGACCTGGTGCTGATGCGCCACGGCGGTCCGCACAAGGTGACGTTCAAGGAGGCGCTGTACTGGTCGGCCGGCTGGGTGCTGCTGGCGCTGGCCTTCAATGCCGGCCTGTGGTGGTACCTGCACGAAACCGCTGGCGCGGCGCTGGCCAACGAGGTCGGCCTGCAGTTCCTGACCGGCTATCTGATCGAGAAGGCGCTGGCGGTCGACAACATCTTCGTGTTCCTGCTGATCATGGGCTACTTCGCGGTACCCGAGGTACAGCGCCAGCGCGTGCTGGTGATCGGTATCCTCGGCGCGATCGTGCTGCGCACGGTGATGATCTTCGCCGGCAGCGTGCTGGTCAGCCAGTTCCACTGGCTGTTGTACGTGTTCGGCGCGTTCCTGCTGTTCACCGGCTGGAAGATGTGGTTCGCCGCGGGCGAAGAGCCCAGCCTGGACGACAACCCGGCGCTGCGCTTCATGCGCCGCCACCTGCGCATCACCCACGAGTACAACGGCAACCGGCTGCTGGCCGAGAAGAATGGGGTGCGCTGGTTCACGCCGATGTTCGTGGTGCTGGTGCTGATCGCGGTGACCGACGTGATCTTCGCGGTGGACAGCATCCCGGCGATCTTCGCCATCACCACCGACCCGTTCATCGTGCTGACCTCCAACGTGTTCGCGGTGCTGGGCCTGCGTGCGATGTTCTTCCTGCTGGCGGGCATGGCCGACCGCTTCCACCTGCTGCCCTACGGGCTGGCGGTGATCCTGGGCTTCATCGGCAGCAAGATGCTGCTGATCGACGTGTTCCACATCCCGGTGCCGGTGTCGCTGGGCGTGGTCGCGGCGATCCTGGCGATGACGATGGTGCTGAGCGTGAAGCTGCCGCCGCGCGGCAAGGCATAGGCGCGGACCCGTCCCGCACGCGGGGTTGCCGGTGGCGGGGCGATTGTCCCGCCACCGGCACGCCGGCTTCCCGTGGGGACGCACTTGCATTCGCCGCGGGGCGCCGCAATCCCTTTGCGCATGGACACGTCCACCACTACCGCCCCCGGCAACGACCGCCGCCGCGTGCTGCGCGCCTTCAACCTGAGCCTGGGCTTCGTGTTGCTGCTGGTGGCGATGTTCGCCGCGCAGCAGACCCATTGGGACTGGCGCCCGCTGGCGGTGGCGCCGCACGCGCTGGCCGGCCTGTGGGGCCTACTCGGCGCGCCGCTGCTGCACGGCTCGGCCGAGCATCTGGGCGCCAATGCCGCGGCGCTGCTGATCCTCGGCACCCTGGCCGGCAGCGTCTACCCGAAGGCGACCTTGCGCGCCTTGCCGCTGCTGTGGCTCGGCTCCGGGCTCGGCGCGTGGCTGCTCGGCGAGGCCGGCAGCCACCACCTGGGCGCCAGCGGCGTCACCCACGGCCTGATGTTCCTCGTGCTCGGGCTGGGCCTGCTGCGCCGCGACCGCGCCGCCATCGCCGCCGGCATGATCGGCGTGCTGTTCTACGGCGGCATGGTGATGACCGTGCTGCCGCACGAGCCGGGTGTGTCCTGGCAGTCGCACATGGGCGGCGCCGTGACCGGCATCATCGCCGCGCTGCTGTTCCGCCACGCCGACCCGATGCCGCCGCGCAAGCGCTACAGCTGGGAAGACGAGGACGAGGAAGACGGCGAGCCGCCGGCCGATGGCGAACTGGAACCCCCCTCGCCCGGCGAGGTGCCGGTGCTGTGGCAACCACGCGAAGGCCGCGACTACGAGGTTGTGGTACCGCTGCGGCCACGGCCGCGCCGCGACGAGCCGTAGGTGCGGGGCTTGCCCCGCACGAGCCTCACCGGGAAAGCCCCATGCGGGGCAAGCCCCGCATCTACGAGGCGATTCCATGCATTCGGAGCCGATCAGGGCATGCCGCCCTGCGCCACTGCGTCGCCGTCCACCGCGCGCCGGCCCAGTGCGGGGTCGTCGGTGAAGAAAGCATCGATGCCGGCCCGCAGATGGGCGCGGATCTCGGCGACCGCACCCTCCGGGTTGCGTGCATTGGCCCCACCCTGCCGCAACGCCGGCGGCAGGAACGGGTTTTCCGGGCGGAAGGTATAGGCCACCACCACCAGCCCGGCCGCATGCGCATCGGCGATCAGCGCGGTCGGCGCACCCAGCTCGCCATGCGCATCCAGCGGCAGCAGTTGACGGCTGTCCACGCCGACGGCATCGGCATAGCCGGCGATTTCGCGCAGGCCCTCCGCCGTCATCATCCCCGCGTAGGTCAGGCTGCCACCGGCCTGCATCACGTCGGCCGGCATCGACTCGGGCGCATCCAGCAACTGCAACAGGCGGATGTTCGAACCCTTGCCTATGCGCGTGCGCAGCTGGCGCAGGTTGGCCGTCTCGAACGACTGGATCAGGATCGGCGCGACGTTGGTATAGGAATCGGCGCGCAGCGTTTCCAGCAAACGCTCCTCCATCGGCAGGCCGATGCCGCGGAAATGGCTGCCATGCTTGATCTCCGGCGCCAGGCCGATACCGCGGCCGGCACGCGCGGCCTGTTGCACGACGAAAGTGATGATCTCGTCCAGGGTGGCGATACGGAACTCGCCATCGAACGCGGTGCCACGCAGCTCCGGCAGGCGCTCGCGCACGCGCAGTGTCTTCAGCTCGGCGAGGGTGAAGTCCTCGGTGAACCAGCCTTCGACCTTTTCGCCGTCGATCACCTTGGCGGTGCGGCGCGAAGCGAATTCCGGACGTTCGGCGACGTCGGTGGTGGCGCCGATCTCGTTCTCGTGGCGCGCCACCATCACCCCGTCGCGGGTCATCACCAGGTCCGGCTCGATGTAGTCGGCGCCATCGGCGATGGCCTGCGCGTAAGCCGCCAGCGTGTGCTCGGGCAGCAACGCGCTGGCACCGCGGTGCGCGTACACCGGGACGTGCGAATAGCGTTGTGCGGGAGCGGCGGCCATCGCCACCGAGGATGCCATGCACACGCCCGCCACCACAGCCAGAACCGCTTTGCCGAACACCGCCGCCCCCTTGATTTCCATTGCCGGAAGGAGCGGGAGTGTGGCGAAGGGATGTGACCGGCGTGGGACAGGAGCTTGCAGGAGCGACGCGAGTCGCGACCGGGCTTTACCGGGAAAGCCTTGTCGCGACTCGCGTCGCTCCTACGGACGCTTTCGGCCGGCGTGGAGGTCAGGGTGGCAGCCTGCGCCATCCATCGGCCGCGGCATGCAGCCGGCCGGTGATGCCGATGCCGCGCAGGAACGCCTCGTCGTGGGCGGCCACCAGCAGCGTGCCCGGCCAGTCGCGCAGCATCGCTTCCAATGCCTGCATCGCCTCCAGGTCGAGGTGATTGGCCGGCTCGTCCAGCAACAACAACTGCGCCGGCGGCTGCGCGTACAGGGCGCAGGCCAACGCCAATTTCATGCGCTCGCCACCGCTGAGGGTTTCCACCGGCTGCCGCACGCGCTCTGCATCGAGACCCAGCAAGGCCAGCCGGATGCGCAGCTCCGCCTCGGCCATCGACGGGTTGGCATGCAGCAGTTGCGCCGTCGCCGTTGCCCCCGGCACGGGCAATGCCAGGTGCTGGTCCAGCCACGCATGCGGCGCGCTCGTTTCCACCGTGCCGCGCAGCGGCTGCAGGCGGCCGGCCAGCACCTTGAGCAGCACCGACTTGCCGCTGCCGTTGTCGCCGGTCAGCGCCAGCCGCTCGCCCCGGCGCAGCAGCAGGTCGATCCCGGCCAGCGGCCCTTCGACGAACGGCAACGCCACCTTGTCCAGCCGCGCGATGCGTTCGGGCGCGGCCGCAGTGAACGTGGCCGGCAGCAGCACCACGGGCGCCGGATCCTCGACCCGTGCGGCCGCCACCCGCACCTGTTCGCCCAGCCGTTCGCGCCGCGCCTGCTGCTGCACCTGCGCCTTGCCGGCGCTGGCCTGCGCCCGCTGTTTCTGCCCGCCAAGCAGGATCGGCGCCTGGTTGCTGTCCGCGGCCTGCCGGTTGCCGCGGGCGCTGCGGCGTTCGAGCTTTTCCCGCTGCTCGCGCAGCAACTGCTCGCCCTGCCTGCGCTCGTGGCGGCGCTGTTGAAGGGTGCGCGCCGCCAGCGCCTTTTCCTCCGCACGGCGGGCGGCGTGGAATTCGTAGTTGCCGCCGTGGCTGCACAGGCCGAGCGGGGACAGTTCGACGATGCGCTGCATGTCGCCAAGCAGTTCGCGGTCATGGCTGACCACCAGCAGGCCGCGCGGCCAGCGCTGCAGCTGCTCGCGCAACAGCCGGCGGCCCTGCGCGTCGAGGTGGTTGCTGGGTTCGTCAAGGATCAGGAAATCGGCTTCGGACAGGAAGGCACCGGCCAATGCCACGCGCATGCGCTGGCCACCGCTGAGCCGGCAGGCCGGCGTGTCCGCCGATATGCCTTTCAACGCCATCTGTTTCAGCGCGGCCTGCAACTGCACGCGCAGCTGCCAGCGCTCGCCGAGCGTTTCGAAATCGGCAACGTCGCTGCTGCCCGCCTCGATGCGTTGCAACGCGGCCAACGCGTCGCCCAGGCCGGCGAGGTCGGCGACGCTGTCGGTGGGCGAGGCATCGACCTGCTGCGGCAGGTGCGCCACCGGCCCCGAACGCAGGCAGCGCCCGTGCGTGGGTTGCAGATGGCCGGCCAGCAACCGTGCCAGCACGCTCTTGCCCGCGCCGTTGCGCCCGACCAGCCCGGTGCGCCGCGCGTCGAAGGTTTCGTTCAAGTCGGAGAACAGCAGCTCACCATCGGGCAGCTGCCAGCAGACGCTTTCGAGCGTCAGAAACGGAGTCGTGGTCATTGCATTCCATCCATGCCCGGATCACCCGGCTGCCATCGGCAGCGGGACTTCGCAGGGCCGCAGCAGTTGCGGCGGGCATCAATGGCGCATTGGACCGGACTCCTTACATGGAACAGGGCCGCCATTGCGGCGGCGGGCAAAGACTAACCGCCGGCGGATGAATGGTTCAATGCCGGCGGAGAGTCACTTCCCGATGCAGAAGCTGGAAAAAATCCGGCCCAGCAGGTCGTCGGCGGTCATGCGCCCGGTGATTTCGCCCAATGCGTCATGGGCAAGGCGCAATTCCTCGGCGGCCAATTCCAATTGGTCGTGATGCAGTTGGATGTCGGCGGTGTCGAGGTGCTCGGCGGCGCGGGTGATTGCCTGGACATGGCGCAGGCGTGCGGAGAATTCGCCTTGCTGGCCTTCGCCTGCGCCGTGGCTGGCGATTTCGCGCAGGTGGGTGTGAAGCTGCTCCAGACCCTGCCCGCTGGCGGCGGAGATGGCGATGGTGTCTGCGCCAAGAAGCTGCGGCCACTGCGCCAGCAGATCGCACTTGTTGAGTATCCACAGCTGCCGCGCGGCCTGCGTGGCGGCATCGCCGATGGCCTGTTTTCCGGCTTCCGGGTCGCGCGCGTCGAGTACCACGATGGCCAGATCGGCGCGCTGCATTTCCTCGCGGGCGCGGCGCATGCCTTCGCGCTCGATGGCGTCGCCGCCTTCGCGCAGGCCGGCGGTATCGACCAGCTCCAGTTCCAGGCCGTCGATGCGGATGGTCTCGCGCAGGGTGTCGCGGGTGGTGCCGGCGATGTCGGTGACGATGGCGCGCTCGCTGCCGGCCAATGCGTTGAGCAGCGAGCTCTTGCCGGCGTTGGGCGGGCCGATCAGTACGGCGTGCAGGCCGTCGCGCAGCTTGCGGCCGCGTTCGGCGTCAAGGCGCAGTTGTTCGAGCGACGCACGGACCTGTTCGATACCGGCACGTACCTGTGCACCACCCAGCGTATCCAGCGGTTCGTCGGCGAAGTCGATGGCCGCTTCGACGTGGATGCGCAGCCGTACCAGTTGTTCGGCCACGTCCTCGACGCGGCGCGAGAACACGCCATCGAGCGAGCGGCGGGCGGCGCGGGCGGCACGCACGTCGCCGGCGGCGATCAGGTCGGCGATGGCTTCGGCCTGGGCGAGATCGAGCTTGCCGTTGAGGAAGGCGCGCTCGCTGAACTCGCCGGCACGCGCCTGCCGCGCGCCCAGTTCGATACAGCGCGCCAGCAGCTGCCGCAGCACCACCGGGCTGCCGTGCCCTTGCAGTTCCACCACGTCCTCGCCGGTGAAGCTGCGCGGGCCGGGGAAATACAGGGCGATGCCGTCGTCGATCGCTTCGCCGGCGGCATCGTGGAAGCGCGCGTAATGTGCGTGGCGCGGTTGCAGGTGCGGGCAGCCGAGGCCATCGGCGATGTGCCGTGCCAACGGGCCGGAAACACGCAGCATGCCGACGCCCCCGGCCGCTGCGCCGCTGGCGATGGCAACGATGGTGTCGCTGTTGGACGTGGCGTTCATGGCCTACAGCTTCTGCAACTGCGCGCGCGCCTGGTTGGCGCCGCTGCCTTGCGGTTGCAGTTCCAGATAGGTGGTGTAGGCCTGCTTCGCCCTGGCCTTGTCGCCGCCGTGCAGGTAGGCGTCGCCGAGGTTGAGCCAGGCCACCGCGCGCGAAGGGTCTATTTTCAAGGTGTTTTCCAGCCAGCGCGCCGCTTCGGCATAACGCTGCTGGCGGTAATAGACGAAGCCGAGGTTGTTGGCGGCCTGTGCGAAATCCGGGCGCAGTTTCAGCGCTTCGGTGAACTGCGCTACCGCTTCGTCATAGCGCTTCTCGCGGTACAGCTGCAGGCCACGGTCGTTGGCCTGCTGGGCGCGCTGGCGGTCGGAGGTCGGCACCGCCGCCGGCAGCACCAAGGTGTTGCTGCCGCCCTGCAGATCGGCCACCGTCACCGGCGCCTCGGCGTCGCCCTGCACTGCTTCAACACGGTGGTTCAACGCGATGGCATCGGCCGAGAACTGGGTGGTGTCGGCGTTGAGGAACTCCTGGCTGTCGGTCACCTGGAATACGAACTCGCCGCCCTGCGAGCCGGGCAGGCTGCCGAACGCCGGCGTCTGCCGCGATACCGCCGACACCGCCGGCGCCACGTAGGCGGCCAGCTCGGTGCCGGTAATCAGGCCGTCGCCGTTGAGGTCGCCCTTGCCCGACAACGCCTGCAACAGCACCCAGGTGAACACCGAATGGCCGTTGGGGCCGCTGTCGGCGACCTGCTGGTCGGCGCCGCCGGCAGTGAGCATCTGCCGCGCGGTGCGGCGCGCGTTCTCACGCAGGAACGCTGACGAGGACGGCCCGCCGCGGGTCAGGCCGAGGCCGCTGTAACAGGCGTCCATCACGAACAGCACGTGCTTGGCCTGCAGGCTCTCGGCGATGTTCTGCACGTCGGTCATCGCGATCGCATCGGTGGCGAACTCGTCCGGGTTCGAGTCCACCGGGATGATGTAGCCGAGATCGCGACCCGAGGCGAGCCGGCGGGTGGCGCCGTGGCCGGCGAAGAACACGAACACGCGGTCGTTCTTCTGCGTGCGGCCATCGGCGAGGCGGTCGTGGAACGCGGCGAGGATGTTGTTGCGGGTGGCCTGCTGGTTCTTCAGCACGATAACCTGCGAGGAAGGAAAGCCGAACTGGCCGGTCAGGGTGTCGGCGATGGCCTGCGCGTCGCGGCTGGCGTATTCCAGCTTGGGCCAACTGGCGTAGTCGTCGATGCCGATGACGATGGCCCAGGATTTCTCGTAGCCGGTAGTGACGGTGGCTGCGCTGGCCGCGACGTTGCGTGGGCGGCTGACCGAAAAGTCGCGGCCGTTCCAGCCGGCGAACTGGTAGCCGTCGGCGATCAGCTTGTCGAGGATCTGCGGCAGCGCCTTGACCGCACGGTCGTGGATGTCGTGGAACAGGATGATGCCGCGCTGTTCCTTCTCCACCTGCGCCAGCACGCGCTGGACGATGGACTCGGGCACCGGGTCGGCCCAGTCCATCGAGTCGATGTTCCACATGATCGACTTCAGCCCGGCTTCGTTCAGCAGCTGCAATCCCTCGGCGTTGCGTGCGCCATAGGGAAAGCGGAACAGCGGTGCGCGCTTGTCGCCGACCTGGCGCAGCAGCACATCGGTATCCAGCACCTGCTGGCGCAGCGCCTCGCCGCTGGTGCGCGAGAGCTGGGCGTGGGTCAGGCTGTGGTTGCCCACCGCGTAGCCATCGGCCATCAGCTGGCGGCTGATGCCGGCCATCGGCCCGAGCTTGGCCTTGCCGTCGGCGTCCACCGCGCCGAGGTTGCGGCCGACCTCGAAGAACACGCCGGGCACGTCGTAGCGCTTGAGGATGGCGACGATCTCGTCGGTGTGCGCCTTGTGCGGGCCGTCGTCGAAGGTCAGCACCACGGTCTTGCGCGGCAGGGCGCGGCCGAAGATCTCGCGCTCGCTGTCCTTCATCGACATCGGGTACGGCTCGATCACGCCGTAGTCGCGCAGGATCGCCTCTCTCGTGTAGTCCTTGCGCAGGTGGACGACGTAGTCATCCCACTTCTCGCGTTTCAGCGCGATGGCGCGGGTGCGCTCGAAGCGGCTGAAGATGCGGGTGATCTCCTGGTTGTAGTTGCGCTCGATCTCGTCCAGCGCGTCGAGGTCTTCGCCGATGCGCTGGTGCAGCTTCACCGCCGGCAGCGAGGAGTCGGCGCCGATACGTTCATGCAGGTCGCGTAGTACTTCGCGGAAGGCGAGGCGGTCGGCATCAAACAGCTCCGGCGCCGATTCGATGTAGTCCAGCACCACGCCGAGGGCGGCGAAACGCTGCGGGCTGGCATCGCGCAGCAATGCATCGAACTGGCCGGCGATGGCCTGGCGTCGTTCCAGCCCGTCATGGAACAGCTGCTGGCCGATGCGGCTGGAGGTGGCGCGGTCGCGTGCGGATTGCGCGTCCTCGTCGGCCAGCAGCACGATGATGCGGCGGTAGCCGTCGAGCTGTTCCTGCAATGCCGCCAGCAGCGGTGCGGCAGCGGCGCTGCCATCCACGGCGGGTGGCGGCGAAGTGGCGGCAGGTGCCGCTGGCGGCGACGGTGCCTGCCCCTTGTCACCGCAACCGGGCAATGCCAGCGACAGGAAGACCGGCAACAGCAGACGGCACGATGCGGGGAAACGAAGCATGGAATGGGCTCGGGCGCAGGCGGCAACGAAAGGCCCGGTGATTCTAATGTAGGTGCGAGGCTTGCCTCGCACGGAGCCTTCCCGAGCAAGCGTGCAGCAGTGCACCGGAAACGCAGCCCGGCCCGCGCCTGATGCAGAAAGCCCGCCTTGCGGCGGGCTTTCGCGGATCAGGGGGTTTCGGCCTTGGCCGGCGTGGGCTGCTCGCCGTGCTTCTTGGTCATCCACCACTGCTGGGCCAGGCTCAGGCCGCCGTTGACCACCCAGTACAGCACCAGGCCGGACGGCATGAAGGCCATCATCACGCCGAACACCAGCGGCATGAACTGCATCATCTTCTGCTGCATCGGGTCCATGCCCGGCGCCGGCGTCAGCTTCTGCGTGAACCACATGATGGCGACGTTGAGCACCGGCAGGATGAAGTACGGGTCGCGCGCGGTCAGGTCCTGGATCCAGCCCAGCCACGGCGCCTGGCGCAGTTCCACCGATTCCACCAGCACCCAGTACAGGGCGAAGAAGATCGGCATCTGGATCAGCAGCGGCAGGCAGCCGCCCAGCGGATTGATCTTCTCCTTCTTGTACAGCTCCATCATCGCCGTCTGGAACTTCTGCTTGTCGTCGCCGTAGCGTTCCTTCAGCTGGGCGATGCGCGGCTGGAACCTGCGCATCTTGGCCTGCGACTTGTACTGCGCGTTGGCCAGCGGGAACAGCGCCAGCTTCAGCAGCAGCACCAGGCCGATGATCGCCCAGCCCCAGTTGCCGACCAGCTTGTGCACGTGGTTCATCACCCAGAACAGGCCCTGGCCGATGATCGCCATCAGCGAGAAGCGGCTGTAGTCCACCACGCGGTCCAGGCCCTTCACGTCTTCCCGGGCGATCTGGTTGACCAGCTTGGGGCCGACCCACAGCCGCGCCTGGGTGCTGACCTTCTGGCCCGGGGCGACGGTGAAGCCGGGGCCGCGCGTTTCGATCACGTTGCGCGGGCCGTTCTGCGAGAGCAGGTACAGCGAGGCCTGGTCGGCCTGCGGAATCCAGGCGGTGAAGAAATGGTGCTGCAGCATCGCCACCCAGCCGCCGCTGACGGTCTGGTTGAGGTTGCCATCCTCCAGGTAATCCTTGAAATCGCGGCGCTGGTAGCCGTCGGCCGGGCTGAACCAGGTGGCGCCGTTGAAGCTGAAGGATTCCGGGTTGGTCATGCCGCGGCTGAGAATGGTCGGCACGCGGTCGAGCTTGCGGAACACGTAGCCCTGCCACGGCGCGTTGCCGGCATTGACCACTTCGTCGTGGACGCCGATGGCGTAGTCACCGCGCTTGAAGGTATAGGTGCGCTGGATGCTGACGCCGTCGGGCCCGTTCCAGACGAACGGCACCTGCAGCTCGTTCTGGCCATCGGCCAGGACGTAGTCGCGCTGGGCCTGCACCGGCTGGAAGCCATTGGCACCCGGCGCGGCTGAGCCGGCCTGCCCGACCCAGCCGCTGGTCGCGCTGTAGGGGTGGGCCCTGTCCTCGGTGAGCAGCCGCACCGGCGGGCTGCCGGCGGCCTTGGTCTGCGGGAACTGCAGCAATTCGGCGTCGAGCACGCTGCGGCCGTCGAGCACGAGCTTCAGCACGTCGGTGGCGACGTTGACGCGCGATGCGCCGGGGGCGGCTTCCATCGCCGGTGCCGGTGCGGCGGCTTCGGCCTGGCCCGGTACGGTGGCCTGCGGCACGTTGCCGGCCGATGGCGGTGCCAGGTCGGCATCGTTGGACGCCGGCACCGCCGGCTGGGCAGCGGTGACGCTGGCCGGATCGGGCGCGTTCTTCTCGCGGCTCCACTCCATCCCCAGCAGCACGACCACCATCAGCCAGGCGAAAATCAGGAATACACGGGTCTGGTTCATCAGCAGGCAGGCTCGGCTGGACCGGGCGGGTTGCCCGACGCGTTCAGGGAAGAGGGTTCGGCGCGCTTGCGCGGCGGCATTGTGCCGTCCGCACCCGCTGCCGGCAATGCGCCGGCACGGCGCAGCAGGCGCATGAACGCCTCGCGGATCTGGGGATTGCCGGCGGTTTTGGCCGCCGCACGGGCGACCACGACGTAGTCGCCACCGGCCAAGTCGGGCCGGAGATGGCGCATGGCGTCACGCAGCACGCGCTTGATGCGGTTGCGCCCCACCGCCCGCACATCGACCTTCCTGGACACGGCCAAGCCCAGCCGGGCGGGGGTATCCGCTTGCAGCCAGTGCAGGGTCATCAGGGGGTCGGATACACGGCGGGCGCCGTTGAAGACCGAACTGTATTCGGCACGCGTACGAACCCGCGCAGAGCGAGGAAATCGCTTGCGCGGGTCGTCGGTGTTCACGATCACTATTGCGGCTGCCGCCTGGTGCGGCATCGCAATCAGGCGCTGAGGACTTTGCGGCCCTTGGCGCGGCGACGCGACAGGATCTTGCGGCCGTCGGCGGTCTTCATGCGCGCGCGGAAACCGTGGTCGCGCTTGCGCTTGAGGTTGCTGGGTTGGAACGTGCGCTTGGTGGCCATCGGGGCACCTGTATCTATGGGGCGGAAAGAACCGGCGATTCTATAGGGCCGGTGGAGGATGGGTCAAGCCCGCAGCATGTCCATCCGAACGGTACGCCCTGCGGCGTTGTGGATGGTTCTGTGAACAAAGCCGGGACAAGCATTCCCGCCCCCGTCCGGCAATGGTAGTCTGCCGCATCCCGATTTCCCTTTCCCGGCTCGCGGCTGGGCAGCCTCGTGCGCCCTGCCGACAAGCCTTCGATGACTATTCTGATGGATGCCTGGCCCCGTTGCATCGAACGCCTCGAAGCGGAATTTCCGCCGGAAGACGTCCACACCTGGTTGAAGCCGCTGCAGGCCGACCACCGCGTCGACAGCATGGTGCTGTACGCGCCCAATGCCTTCATCGTCGAGCAGGTGCGCGAGCGCTACCTGCCGCGCATCCGCGAGCTGCTGAACCATTTCGCCGGCGTCGCCGAGGTGCAGCTGGAGATCGGTTCACGCCCGCGCGTGGCCGAACCGGCACCGCCCGCCGCCGTTGCCGGCCCAACCGCGCCAACGGCACCGGTAGTGCCGTTCAACGGCAACCTGGATTCGCACTACACCTTCGCCAACTTCGTCGAGGGCCGCAGCAACCAGCTCGGCCTGGCCGCCGCGTTCCAGGCCGCGGCCAAGCCCGGCGACCGTGCGCACAACCCGCTGCTGCTGTACGGCGGCACCGGCCTGGGCAAGACCCACCTGATGCTGGCCGCAGGCAACGCGATGCGCCAGGCCAACCCGGCCGCACGCGTGCTGTACCTGCGCTCGGAGCAGTTCTTCAGCGCGATGATCCGCGCCCTGCAGGAAAAGGCGATGGACCAGTTCAAGCGCCAGTTCCAGCAGGTGGACGCACTGCTGATCGACGACATCCAGTTCTTCGCTGGCAAGGACCGCACCCAGGAGGAGTTCTTCCACACCTTCAACGCGCTGTTCGACGGCAAGCAGCAGATCATCCTGACCTGCGACCGCTACCCGCGCGAGGTCGAGGGGCTGGAAGCGCGCTTGAAGTCGCGGCTGGCCTGGGGCCTGTCGGTGGCGATCGAGCCGCCGGACTTCGAGACCCGTGCCGCCATCGTGCTGGCCAAGGCGCGCGAGCGCGGCGCGGAGATTCCCGACGACGTGGCCTACCTGATCGCCAAGAAGATGCGCAGCAACGTGCGTGACCTTGAAGGCGCGCTCAACACGCTGGCCGCGCGTGCCAACTTCACCGGCCGCGCCATCACCACCGAGTTCGCCCAGGAAACCCTGCGCGACCTGCTGCGCGCGCAGCAGCAGGCAATCAGCATTCCCAACATCCAGAAGACCGTGGCCGATTACTACGGCCTGCAGATCAAGGACCTGTTGTCCAAACGCCGCACCCGCTCGCTGGCGCGGCCGCGGCAGGTGGCAATGGCGCTGACCAAGGAGCTGACCGAGCACAGCCTGCCGGAAATTGGCGATGCCTTCGCCGGTCGCGACCACACCACGGTCCTGCACGCCTGCCGCCAGATCCGCACGCTGATGGAAACCGACGGCAAGCTCCGTGAGGACTGGGACAAGCTGATCCGCAAGTTGAGCGAGTGAGTCATCGGCAGACCGGGTAGAGCAGGCGGCAGGGCCAGCGAATGATGCACCGACGCCCCGCAGGCGTCATCGCACAAAACGGTGCATGATTCGGGGGCAGACACTTGAGAATCTGTGGATAAAATCGCGCCCTGCCACGGAGCGAAAACCATCCACAGCTTTTCCCACCGCTCCGGTGCCAGTAATACAGAGGGTTTCGATGCAATAAAACCCTTTAAAAACAAATACTTGGTTGTGTTTTGAACCAAATCCGGCTCTACCAGCACCACCAGGCTTTTGATTTATCCCATATCTTCAAAGCATAGGGGCACGAAACCACATGCGTTTCACATTGCAGCGCGAAGCCTTCCTCAAGCCGTTGGCGCAAGTCGTCAACGTGGTCGAACGCCGCCAGACCCTGCCGGTTCTGGCCAATTTCCTGGTCCAGGTCCAAGGCGGGCAGCTGTCGCTGACCGGCACCGACCTGGAAGTGGAAATGGTCTCCCGCATCGCCGTGGAAGATGCGCAGGACGGTGAAACCACGATCCCGGCACGCAAGCTGTTCGAGATCATCCGCGCCCTGCCCGACGGGAGCCGCATCACCGTGTCGCAAACCGGTGAGAAGATCACCGTGCAGGCCGGGCGCAGCCGCTTCACCCTGGCAACGCTGCCGGCCAATGATTTCCCGTCGGTGGATGAGGTCGAGGCCACCGAGCGTGTGGTGGTGCCGGAATCGGCATTGAAAGAATTGATCGAACGCACCGCCTTCGCAATGGCGCAGCAGGACGTGCGCTATTACCTCAACGGTCTGTTGTTCGACCTGCGCGACCAGCTGTTGCGCTGCGTGGCCACCGATGGCCATCGTCTGGCGCTGTGTGAAACCGAACTGGAGAACAGCACCGGTTCCAAGCGCCAGATCATCGTGCCGCGCAAGGGCGTGACCGAGCTGCAGCGCCTGCTGGAAGGTGGCGACCGCGCAGTGGAGCTGGAAGTGGGCCGCAGCCACGTGCGGGTGAAGCGCGACGACGTCACCTTCACCTCCAAGCTGATCGATGGCCGCTTCCCGGATTACGAAGCGGTGATCCCGATCGGGGCCGACCGCGAAGTGAAGGTGGACCGCGAGAGCCTGCGGGCCTCGCTGCAGCGTGCGGCGATCCTGTCCAACGAGAAGTACCGCGGCGTGCGCGTGGAAGTGAGCCCGGGCCAGCTGAAGATCAGCGCCCACAACCCGGAGCAGGAAGAAGCGCAGGAAGAGATCGAGGCCGAAACCGAGGTCGCCGACCTGGCCATCGGCTTCAACGTGAACTATCTGCTCGATGCCCTGTCGGCGTTGCGCGATGAGCACGTCGTGATCCAGTTGCGCGATTCCAACTCGTCGGCGCTGGTGCGTGAAGCCAGCAGCGAGAAATCGCGTCATGTGGTGATGCCTCTGCGGCTCTGACTTCGGTTCCACGTGGAACATGGAGAAGCCCGGCAATGCCGGGCTTTTTCGTGGGCAGAGCACAGGCCATGCGAAATGACGGTTGGATAGTTCTGATCGGTTGTTCAGGAGGCCTGGCAATGCTTCAAATTTTGTAATAAATCAAAAGCCTGATGATGGTGGTAGGAGCAGATTTCAGGGAAAACCAGGTCATGTGCCTGTTTTAATTGGAATTTATTGCATCGAAACCCCGTTGAAAAACCGGGTATATGGGTGTGGATAAGCGTGGACAAGTCCCCAGTGCCGGGAAATACCGGACTTTATCCACAGCTCGTCCAGAACGTCGCCACCGCTTGTTCCCCTCGTCCGGTGTTCCGGAATGGCGCATCGGCGTGCCGGCAAGGGGCAGTCGCCGGCCACGCGAGGTAATGCTTTAAGCTGCCCGCCTGACCGCCGCGGCGGTACGCCCTGCTTCGAGCATCAATGCATATCGTCCGTATCGCCCTGAATCGAGTTCGCCGTTTCGACGCGGTGGAACTGGCGCCACGCCCGGGGATCAACCTGATTACCGGTGCCAACGGCGCGGGCAAGACCAGCTTGCTCGAAGCTCTCCACCTGATGGCTTACGGCCGCAGCTTCCGCGGCCGGGTCCGGGATGGACTGGTGCAGAAAGGGGCCGAAGCGCTGGATGTTTTCGTCGAATGGCAGGAACGGGGCGCCCCCGGTTCGCCGGAGCGGATCCGGCGTGCCGGCCTGCGTCATGCCGGCCAGGCGTGGAAAGGACGGCTGGACGGTGAGGATGTAGGCCAGTTGGGCAGCCTGTGCGCGGCCTTGGCGGTGGTGACCTTCGAACCCGGCAGCCATGCGCTGGCCAGTGGTGGCAGCGAGCCCCGCCGTCGCTTCGTCGATTGGGGCTTGTTCCACGTGGAACCTGATTTCCTTCCGCTGTGGCGCCGTTACACGCGCGCCCTGAAGCAGCGCAATGCCCTGCTCAAGGCCGGTGCCGCACCGCGACAGCTCGATGCCTGGGATCACGAACTGGCCGAAGCCGGTGTGCCGCTGACGTCGCGACGTCAGCATTATTTGGAACGCCTGCAGGAGCGCGCGGTTGCCATCGCCGCCGATCTGGCGCCGGATCTGCAACTGCAGGGGCTGGAACTGCAACCGGGCTGGCGCCGGCACGAAATGTCGCTGGCCGATGCGTTGCTGCTGTCCCGCGACCGCGATCGCGCCATCGGCCACACCTCGGTGGGCCCGCACCGGGCCGACTGGAACGTTGCTTACGCTGAAATCCCCGGCCGCGAGGCCCTTTCCCGTGGGCAGGCCAAGTTGACCGCGTTGGCTTGCCTGCTGGCGCAGGCGGACGACTACGCCAACCAGCGTGGCGAATGGCCGGTGATCGCGCTGGACGACCTCGGCGCGGAGCTGGACCGCCAGCACCAGCAGCGAGTGATCCGGCGCCTGGCCGCCACGCCGGCGCAGGTCTTCATCACTGCCACCGAACTGCCCGCCGCGCTGGAGGAAGAACTGCACACGGCAAGCGTGTTCCACGTGGAACATGGTGGCATTCACGCCCTGAAATGAGCCCGAACGGCGGCAAACGGCCCGGCTGGTATAATTTTGGCGCAACCCCCTCTTTCTCACGCCCCGGCCTGAAAACCGGGACGTGACCCGTGGAGCAATGGCAAGCGCGATGAGCGAAGATCAGAACACCCCGGCCAGCAACGGCAATTACGACGCCAACAGCATCACCGCATTGGAAGGCCTGGAGGCTGTCCGCAAGCGTCCCGGCATGTACATCGGTGATGTCCACGATGGCACCGGTCTGCACCACATGGTGTTCGAGGTGGTCGACAACTCCATCGACGAAGCCCTGGCCGGCCATGCCGACAACGTGGAAGTCCGCATCCATGCCGATGGCTCGGTTTCGGTGTCCGACAATGGCCGCGGCATCCCGGTAGGCAAGCATGCGCAGATGAGCGCCAAGCTCGGCCGCGAGGTGTCCGCCGCCGAGGTGGTGATGACCGTGCTGCATGCCGGCGGCAAGTTCGACGACAACAGCTACAAGGTGTCCGGCGGCCTGCACGGCGTCGGCGTCAGCGTGGTCAATGCCTTGTCGCAGAAGCTGCTGCTGGATATCTACCAGGGCGGGTTCCATTACCAGCAGGAGTTCGGCAACGGCGCCGCGCTCGGCCCGCTGCAGCAGCTGGAAACCACCACCAAGCGCGGCACCACCGTGCGCTTCTGGCCATCGGTGAAGGCGTTCAATGACAACGTCGAGTTCCATTACGAGATCCTGGCGCGGCGCCTGCGCGAGCTTTCGTTCCTGAACTCGGGCGTCAAGATCATCCTTGCCGACGAGCGCGGCGAAGGCCGGCGCGACGACTTCCACTACGAAGGCGGCATCAAGAGCTTCGTCGAGCATCTGGCCCAGGTGAAGACGCCGCTGCACCCGAACGTGATCTCGGTGGTCGGCGAGTCAAATGGCATCACCGTGGAAGCGGCGCTGCAGTGGACCGACTCCTACCAGGAAACGATGTACTGCTTTACCAACAACATCCCGCAGAAGGACGGCGGTACCCACCTGGCCGGCTTCCGCGGCGCGCTGACCCGCGTGCTTAACAATTACATCGAGCAGAACGGCATCGCCAAGCAGGCCAAGATCAGCTTGACCGGCGATGACATGCGCGAAGGCATGATCGCGGTGCTGTCGGTGAAGGTGCCGGACCCGAGCTTCTCCAGCCAGACCAAGGAAAAGCTGGTCAGCTCGGACGTGCGCCCGGCGGTGGAAAGCGCGTTCGGCGCGCGCCTGGAAGAATTCCTGCAGGAAAATCCGAACGAAGCCAAGGCCATCGCCGGCAAGATCGTCGATGCCGCCCGCGCCCGCGAAGCCGCGCGCAAGGCCCGCGACCTGACCCGCCGCAAGGGTGCGCTGGACATTGCCGGCCTGCCCGGCAAACTGGCCGACTGCCAGGAAAAAGACCCGGCGCTGTGCGAGCTGTATATCGTCGAGGGCGATTCCGCCGGCGGCTCGGCCAAGCAGGGGCGCAACCGCAAGAACCAGGCGGTATTGCCGTTGCGCGGCAAGATCCTCAATGTCGAACGCGCGCGCTTCGACCGCATGCTGGCCTCCGACCAGGTCGGCACGCTGATCACCGCGCTGGGTACCGGCATCGGCCGCGACGAGTACAACCCGGACAAGCTGCGCTACCACAAGATCATCATCATGACCGACGCCGACGTAGACGGCGCGCACATCCGCACCCTGCTGCTGACCTTCTTCTACCGGCAGATGCCGGAGCTGATCGAGCGCGGCCACGTCTTCATCGGCCTGCCGCCGCTGTACAAGATCAAGCAGGGCAAGACCGAGCTGTACCTGAAGGACGATCCGGCGCTGGACGCCTACCTGGCCAACAGCGCGGTGGAAAACGCCTCGCTGGTGCCGGCCGCCGGCGAACCGCCGATCGAGGGCGTGGCGCTGGAAAAGCTGCTGATGACCTACGCCGCCGCGCAGGACGCCATCGACCGCAATGCCCACCGTTACGACCGCAGCCTGCTCGAAGCGTTGGTCGATTTCACTCCGATGGACCTGGAGCACCTGCGCAGTGCCGCCGCCGGGGAAGGCCTGGACGCGCTGGCCAGCCGCCTGAACCAGGGCAGCCTCGGCACCCCGCGCTTCACCCTGACCCTGCAGGAACCGAATGAACAGCGCCCGGCCGCGGTGCTGGTCACCCGCCGTCACATGGGCGAGGAGCACATCCAGGTGCTGCCGCTGGCCGCGTTCGAATCCGGCGAATTGCGCCCGCTGCACCAGGCCTCGCAGCTGTTGCACGGGTTGATCCGCGAAGGCGCCACCATCAACCGCGGCAACCGTTCGGCCGAGGTCACCGGCTTCGCCCAGGCGCAGGCGTGGTTGATGGAGGAAGCCAAGAAGGGCCGGCAGATCCAGCGCTTCAAGGGCCTGGGCGAGATGAATCCCGAGCAGTTGTGGGAGACCACCATGAACCCCGATACCCGCCGCCTGCTGCAGGTACGGATCGAGGACGCGGTGGAGGCCGACCAGATCTTCAGCACCCTGATGGGCGACGTGGTCGAGCCGCGCCGTGACTTCATCGAGGACAATGCGCTGAAGGTGATGAATCTCGATATCTGACACAATCGGCCGATCAAGGCGGGCGCCTGCATCCTGCGGCGCCCGTTTTCATGGCACACATCCCTGTGCGCCACCCTTCGGGCGGCTTCGCCGTGAGAACGGGTGTCCTGTCGCTCTTCATGTCCGCCCGCCGCCACTGCACAGGTTTGCGATGTCCGCTCCCCCGTCGGTCCCGATCCCTTCCCCGCTCCCGCCTGCCACTGCTCCACGCCCGGCTTCGCCGCTGGCCGCTTTCTGGCTGGACCTGCTGATCGCCGCGGCGACCCTGTTCGGCTTGAGCTTGTTGTGCGGCCTGGCCTGGGGCATGTGGCGCGGCATCCAGGTCGGCATCGAGGCCGCGCGCAGCGGTGCCGGCGCCCCCGCAGCGCAGGAAGTGGCCAAGCTGATGGGTACCCCCGGCGCCCTGGCACAGCTGCTGATGGCACTGGTTTCCACCGGAGGCGCGGCCCTGCTGCTGTATTTCTGGCGCCGCCGCGCCGCGCCGGCCGAACGGGCCATCTCCGGGCAGGCCGCGCGACGGGCTTCCACCTGGGGCTGGACCCTGCTGGTGGCCGCCTGCGTGTTTGCCGGCAGCAGCCTGATCGCCTGGATCGGCAAGCAGCTCGGGATCGAGCCGGCGCCGACCAACCTGCCGTTGATGGAACAGGCGGTGGCGCATTACCCATTGTTTCTGGTTGCTTTCGCGGTATTCCTGGCGCCGGCCTACGAGGAACTGCTGTTCCGGCGGGTGCTGTTCGGGCGCCTGTGGGCTGCTAGCCGGCCGTGGCTGGGCATGGTACTGAGCAGTGCCGCTTTCGCCTTGATCCATGAAATCCCCGGCACCAGCGACAATGGTCCGGCGGAAATCCTGCAACTGTGGCTGGTCTACGGCAGCATGGGTGCCGCATTCGCATGGCTGTACCGCAGGACCGGCACCCTGTGGGCCGCAGTGGCCGCGCATGCGTTGAACAACGCCATTGCGTTGGCGGCACTGGTGGTTTTCGGCCTGCAATGAACGCGCGTTCGGGTGTGGTGGCCAAAATCACGGAAATTTAAGTCGGCCATTCGCACACTGCAGCCATGGTCAAAGGGGGGATGGCAATGAAATCCGTGTTGTCAGGCATCACCATCGTGCTGCTGCTGGCGGCCTGCGCGACTACCACCTCGCCTACCGGCCGCCGCCAGGTCGTGGGCGGCGTGTCGCAGCAGCAGCTGGACCAGCTCGGTGCGCAGGCCTTCGCCGAGACCAAGGCCAAACAGACCCTGAGCCGCGACGGCAAGCAGAACGCCTACGTGCAGTGCGTGGTCAACGCACTGGTGGCCGAACTGCCGCAACAGTACCGTGGCGTACGTTGGGAGACCGCGCTGTTCGTCGAAAGCGAACCCAATGCCTTCGCCCTGCCCGGCGGCAAGGTTGGCGTCAATACCGGCATCCTCAGCGTGGCGAAGAACCAGGACCAGCTGGCGGCGGTACTCGGCCACGAAATCGGCCACGTGATCTCGCGCCATCACGAAGAACGCCTGACCCGGCAACAGGGCGCCCAGGTTGGCCTCGGCATCCTCGGGGTGCTGGCCGGCGCCGCCTACGGCGATACCGCGGCCAGCGCGGTAAACCAGTTCGGCAGCATCGGCGCGCAGGGCCTGATCCTGCTGCCCAACTCCCGTACCCAGGAAAGCGAAGCCGACGTGGTCGGCCAGCGGTTGATGGCGCAGGCCGGTTTCGACCCGGCGCAGGCAGTGTGGCTGTGGCAGAACATGATGGCCGCCGGTGGTGCGCGGTCGCCGCAATGGCTTTCCACCCACCCGGACCCGGCCAACCGCATCCGCGAGCTGCAGCGCGACGTTCCGGCCCTGCAGCCCATATACCGGCAGGCGCGGCAAACCGGGCGGACTCCGCGTTGCGGATGAGCGGCAAGCATGCCGTTCAGCTGGCGGACAGTGATGCACTACAGCATCACAAGTGATTTCTCCATCAAAATTTTTCTGTTACGTTTGGCGGCTCCGTTTTTCCAGACCGTCCGTTCCTGCACCGCCCCGGCGGTTTCAAAGAGGTGACCCCATGATTTCGCGCAGCCACAAGCAAGCCCTGCTCTCCGTCCTCGTTGCGACCGTGCTCGGTGGCGTGGTGGTTGCCGATGCGGTCGCCCAGTCGCGTTCGGCCGACCGCTCGAGCGAGCGCCGCAATCGCGGTTCGGACAAGCCCGAAGTGCTGTACCCGGAAGCCACCCGCGAAGAGCCCAAGGCCAAGTCCTCCTCGAAGATGGGCAGCAAGCTGCAGAAGCTGTTCTCCGCCTACAACAAGCAGGAGTTCGAGGAAACCCGCACGCTGGCCGACGAAATCATCGCCAACGCCGCTGCCAACGATTACGACAAGGCCGTGGCCAACCAGCTCGCCTCGCAGGCCGCCTACAACCTCGACGACAACGCCGGCGCCAAGCAATACCTGCAGCAGGCCATCACCCTCGACCAGCTGGACAACAACGGCCACTACCAGGCGCTGCTGATGCTGGCCCAGCTGCAGCTGCAGGACGAGCAGTACGACGAAGGCCTGGCCAACCTGGACAAGTACCTGGCCGAGTCCAAGTCGAACAAGCCCGAGGAACAGGTGATCAAGGGCCAGGCCCTGTACCAGACCGAGAAATATGCCGAAGCGATCCCGGTGCTGAAGGCCGCCATCGCCGCTTCGACCGAACCGAAGGACAGCTGGAACCAGCTGTTGATGGCCTCCTACGCCGAAGCTGGCCAGACCGCCGAAGCGGTCAAGGAAGCCGAGGCGCTCGCCGCGAAGAACCCCGCGGACAAGAAGAGCCAGCTCAACCTGGCCAGCATGTACATGCAGGCCGACCAGATGGACAAGGCCGCGGCGGTGATGGACCAGCTGCGCGCGGCCGGGCAGCTCACCGAAGAGCGCGAGTACAAGCAGCTGTACTCGATCTACGCCAACACCGAGAACAAGGAAAAGGACGTCATTGCGGTGATCAACGAGGGCTTGGGCAACGGCATCCTCAAGCCGGACTACAACGTCTACCTGGCGCTGGCGCAGTCCTACTACTACAGCGACCAGCTCCCGCAGGCGATCGAGGCGTGGCAGAAGGCGGCACCGCTTTCCAGCAACGGCGAGACTTATTTGAACCTGGCACGCGTGCTGCATGCCGAAGGACGCATCCCCGAAGCCAAGCAGGCTGCCCGCGACGCCTTGGCCAAGGGGGGGCTGAAGAATCCGGCCGACGCGAACAAGATCATCAATCTGAAGTAAGCACGAATAACGCCTGAACAGCTGCATGCGTGATGCGCAGCCGCTCAGGATTGGTATAAGCTTGGAGGTTCCTGCGGTGTCATGCACCGCTGAATCAGGGGGTGCCGTAACAGTGGTGCCTCGACCCCACTAACGAGTTCTTGGCGCATGACGGAACAACTGGTTTTCCACCACAGGTATGACGGCGAGAAGGAAAAAGGCCTGAGCTGGCCCCGGATCGTCGGCATCGCCTTCGTAATCGCACTCCATCTGGCAGCCCTGATGATGCTCCTGATCCCCGCCGTGGCCCCGAAGGCCGCCGCGGAAAAGGAACGCAACGTCATGGTCACGCTGGTCGACGCTCCGCCGCCGCCACCCCCGCCGCCGCCGCCGCCGCCGCCGCAGGACACCCCGCCGCCGCCGGTGAAGAACCTGGCTCCGCCGAAGCCCTCGCCGCTGCCGCCGCCGCCGGAAGCCCCGGTGGTGGACGTGCCGGAACCGCGCGAGTCGGACATCGTGGTGCCGCCGGCCCCGCCGTCGCCGCCGGCTCCGCCGACCGACATCCAGGCCAGCGTCGACATCTCGTCCAAGAACATGAATCCCCCCCGCTACCCGCCGGCCGCCTTCCGCGCCGGCATCCAGGGCGAGGTGATCCTGATCATTGATGTCGATGCCAACGGCAACGTCACCAATGTGTCTGTCGAGAAGTCCAGCCGTAACCGCGACCTCGATCGCGCCGCAATGGATGCGGCACGCAAGTGGAAGTTCAACCCTTCCATCATCAATGGACAGAAGGCGGCTGGCCGCGTCCGCGTCCCGGTCAACTTTGCGCTGAGCTGATCCCCCTGGCGGCCCACCGGCCGCCATCCGGGAACCGTTCGATCTAGCTACACCCTTCAACACCACACACAACAAAGGTAAGCGTCATGCTGCAGGAACTCTTCATCGCCGCTGCTGCCGGGGGCAACGCAAACAACGCGCTCTCGCAGATGGGCTTCGAGCATCTGATTCACGAAATGACCTCCAAGCCGGGCGACTTCGCCGTTTCCTGGGTCGTGCTGCTGACCCTGGTGATCATGTCGGCCATGTCCTGGTACTGGACCGTCATCAACATCTTCCGCACCACCCGCCTGAAGTCGGCCTCCGACCGCGTGCCGGGCCTGTTCTGGGATGCCGCCAATGCCCAGGACGCCATCCGTGCGATGGAAGAACAGCCGGCTTCCGAGCCGTTCTCCAAGATCGCCCTGGACGCCGCCCAGGCCGCCGCGCACCACCAGCAGGCCGGTGCCGCCGAGACCCTGAGCCGTTCGGAGTTCGTCGACCGCGCCCTGCGCCAGGCCGTGACCCGCGAGTCCAACAAGCTGCAGGGTGGCATGATCCTGCTGGCCACCGTCGGCGCGACCGCTCCGTTCGTGGGTCTGCTGGGTACCGTGTGGGGCATCTACGGCGCGCTGATCAAGATCGGTGCCACCGGTTCGGCCTCGATCGACGCCGTTGCCGGCCCGGTGGGTGAAGCGCTGATCATGACCGCCATCGGTCTGTTCGTCGCGATCCCGGCCGTGTTCGCCTTCAACTTCTTCAGCAAGATCAACAGCGCGACCGTCAGCAAGTTCGACACCTTCGCGCACGATCTGCACGACTTCTTCGCCACCGGCTCGCGCGTCCGCTGAGCCGCAGGCAGAGCAGTCCTAGCAACGAGATATAGACGGAGCCCGTTATGGCTTTCAGTAGTGGTAACAGCAGCGGCCCGATGTCCGAGATCAACGTCACGCCCCTCGTGGACGTGATGTTGGTGCTGCTGATCATCTTCATCATCACGGCGCCGCTGATGTCGCACAAGGTCAAGGTGGAGCTTCCCGAGGCCAACCTGAACATCAATCCGGACGACGCCGAAAAGCGTGCAGGTCCGATCACGGTGGCGGTCAAGGAAGACGGCACGCTCTACTGGAACGACGAAGAGGTCTCCAAGGAGACCCTGGAGTCGCGCTTCGCCACGGCTGCCCAGCAGACGCCGCAGCCGCCGCTGAACCTGCGTGGTGACAAGACCACCAAGATGAGCGTGATCAACGAAGTGACCAGGATCGCGCAGGGCCAAGGCATGCTGGACGTCGGTTTCGTTGCCACCAAAGAAAAGGGGCAATAAGCGATGGCATTCAGTAGTGGTGGAAGCAGGGGCCCGATGGCCGACATCAACGTCACGCCCCTCGTGGACGTGATGCTGGTGCTGTTGATCATCTTCATCGTGACCGCGCCGATCATGACCTACCCGATCGCCGTGGACCTGCCGCAGCGCGTGCTCAACCCGCCGCCGGTGACGCGCGAGCCGCCGCCGCCGATCGATTTGCGGGTGGATGCGAGCAACCAGGTTTACTGGAACAACAGCCCGGTGAACGTGGCCGACCTGCAGCAGAAGATGGAAGAAGAAGTACAGAAGGATCCGACCAACCAGCCGGAACTTCGCATCGACGCCAATCCGGATTCGGAGTACGAGGTCATGGCCAGGATTCTGGCCCAGGCCAAGAACGCCCAGATGAAGAAGATCGGCTTCGTGCAGTAACGCAACACCAAGTCATGACGCGACTGGAAACGCCCCCGCTTGCCGGGGGCGTTTTTTATTCGGATGACCGGAGTTGCGGGTGGTTCGTCACCAATATGGCGCCGGACGGCGGGGCCTGTCGGTAATACTGCTTTCGTGGGAGCGACACCAGTCGCGGCAGGGGCTCTGCCTCAAAGCCAGGTCGCGACTGACGTCGCTCCTGCAGTGCCACTCCTGCCGCTTCTGTGGATTCAGGTGCCGGATTCGATGATGCCGAGGTAGCGCTCGATCGTGGTTTCCAGGCCATCGTAAAGGGCTTCGCCGATCAGAGCGTGGCCGATGGAGACTTCCAGCACGTCCGGCACTTCGGCGAGAAAGTGGCCTAGGTTGGCCTGCGACAGATCATGGCCGGCGTTGACGCCCAGCCCCGCGGCCTGTGCGCGGCGGGCGGCGGCGGCGAACATCGCCGCCGCATCGGCACTGCCGGCGGCGAAGGCCTCGGCGTAGGGGCCGGTGTAGAGCTCGATGCGGTCGGCGCCGAGTTCGGCGGCGCGGGCGATGTGCGGGTTGCCGGCATCGACGAACAGGCTGACGCGGCAGCCGTAGTCCTTCAGCGCGGCGACCAGCGGCAGCAGGCGTTCGCCGTCGCGTTGGAAATCGAAACCGTGGTCGGAGGTCAGCTGGCCATCGCTGTCGGGCACCAGCGTGGCCTGCGCCGGGCGGGCCTGGTCGCACAGCGGCAGCAGGCCCGGGTAGCCGGGGCGCGGCGGCGCGAACGGGTTGCCTTCGATGTTGAACTCGACGTCGTGCTGGCGCGTCAGCTCGGACAGCATCAGCACGTCGTCGGCGCGGATGTGGCGCTGGTCGGGCCGCGGGTGCACGGTGATGCCGTGCGCGCCGGCGCGCAGGCAGGTCATCGCCGCGCGCACCACGTCCGGATCGCCGCCGCCGCGGGAATTGCGCAGGACCGCGATCTTGTTGACGTTGACGCTCAGGCGGGTCATGGCTGCGGCTGTCCTTCGGGCGGCAGGTTGGAGGGAGGCGGGGCGGCCGGACGCAGCTGTTCACGCATCGCCTGCAGCTCTGCCGGATGCAGGGCGCGCGGCGTGGCGGTGAAGGCACCCCCGGTACGGGCGTGGTAGAGGCCGCGGACCCACAGCAGCAGGCAAGCCAACGCTGCCAGCAGCGCCAGCCACAGCAAGCCGGCGTGGGTGGTGGTCAGGGCGAAGAAAAAAGCGCCGATGGCGAACAGCAGGAACAACCAGTACATGGGTACCTCCCGGCAAGGTCGCCAGTTTAGCGGTGCCGGCCACTGCACGGCATGCATCGCGGCGAGTACTCAGAGCAGTGGCGAGGCCAGCCGGGCGAAGGCCTCCGGCAGGCGATGGCGCCAGAGCGGAGGCTTGTGCTCCGGCTGCACCTGGGTGGCACGGGCGAATTCCTGCTCCAGCAGGGCTTCCAGCGCGGCGGTCAGGCTGCGGTCGTGGTACAGCATCGACAGCTCGAAGTTCAGGCGGAAGCTGCGGTGGTCGAAGTTGGCGCTGCCGACGATGCAGGTGTCGTCGTCGGCGATGAAGGCCTTTGTGTGCAACATGCGTGGGCCGTATTCATAGATCTTCACGCCCGCTTGCAGCAGTTCGTCGAAATACGAGCGCGCGGCCAGGGTGACGAACAGCGAGTCACTGCGCCGCGGCACCAGCAGGCGCGTGTCCAGCCCGGCCAGCGCGGCCGAGGTCAAGGCCATGCGCGCGGCCTCGCCGGGCACGAAGTACGGCGTCACCAGCCACACCCGGCGGCTGGCTTCCTGGATTGCCGCCACGTGCATGCGGTGGATAGCCTCCCACGACGAATCCGGCCCCGAGACCAGCACCTGTGCCTGGATCGTGCCGTCCTCGCGGCCGGGCATGTCCGAGGGGAACAGGTCCTCGCGATCGAAATGCGCCTTGCCCTGCCCGCTGGCGTAGATCCAGTCCTCCAGGAACACCAGCTGCAGGCTGCGCACGACGTGGCCGGTGATGCGCATGTGCAGGTCGCGGTAGGCGTCGGCGCGGCGGCTTTCGTCCTCGGTGTCGGTGATGTTGATGCCACCGGTGAACGCCAGTGTGCCGTCCACCACCACCAGCTTGCGGTGGGTGCGCAGGTTCAGCCACGGCCGCTTGAACGGCTTGAGCAGCTGTCGCGGGTGGAACCACACCACTTCGCCGCCGGCATCGAGCAGCGGCCGCAGGAAACGGCGCCGGATCCGCGAAGACCCCACGGCGTCCAGCAGCAGGCGCACCTTCACCCCGGCCCGGGCGCGCTCGACCAGCGCGTCGCGCAGCGCGGTGCCGGCATGGTCCGGTTCGAAGATGTAGTACTCCAGGTTGACGTGGCGCCGTGCGCCGGCCACCGCGGCGAGGATGGCGGCATAGGTGGCCGCGCCGTCGACCAGCCACTCGACCGCGGTGGCGCTGCTGGGCGGCAGCCCGGTGGTGGCCTGGCCGACGCGCGCCAGTTCGGTGCATTCGGCATCCGGTGGGCAGACCGCGTTGTAGGCCTCCATGCCCTCGCGCGAGCGCCCGCGTCGCAGCCGCTGGCGGACGATGCGCTGTGGTCCGAACAGGTAGAACACGAACAGGCCCAGGTAAGGCAGTGCCGCCAGCGACAGGATCCAGCTCAGCGTCGCCACCGGCTCGCGCTTCTGCAGCACGATGTAGCAGGCCAGCAACAGCAGGTAGGCCACGTAGGTGGCCGCCAGTATCTGCGCCAGATGCGGAATGGCCGACAGGGTGGTCCACAGGGTGTGCAGGAAGTCGCGCATGCCGGCGATTCTAGCCAGCCCCGGTGCCGGTTTGCGGATGCCGTGCGGGCCAGCCTGAACGCCGCGTCGCTGCATCTGCGACGGCGCCGCGTTAGCGTGGGCCGATGCCGACATCCATTCCGATCAAGGGCCGCGGAGCCAGCAGCCACCTGCCCGGCCGTTTCGAAACCCGCACCAGCGAAGCGGTCGATGACGGCTGGATGGCCGAGGAGGGCGAGGAGTTCGCCGCCCCGCGCCTGCGCACCGATGTGCGCGTTGAAACCGCACGCAGCATCATCAGCCGCAACACCTCGCCGGACGTGGGCTTCGACCAGTCGGTGAACCCGTACCGCGGCTGCGAGCACGGCTGCTCGTACTGCTTCGCGCGCCCGACCCACGCCTACCTGAATCTGTCGCCGGGGCTGGATTTCGAGACCAGGATCTTCGCCAAGACCAACGCCGCCGAGCTGCTGCGCAAGGAACTGGCCAGGCCCGGCTACGTGGTCAAGCCGATCGCGCTGGGCATCAATACCGACGCCTACCAGCCGATCGAGCGAAAGCTCGGCATCACCCGCCAGCTGATCGAGGTGATGCTGGAAACCCGGCATCCGTTCTCGTTGATCACCAAGAACGCGCTGGTCGAGCGCGACATCGACCTGCTGGCGCCGCTGGCCGAGCAACGGCTGGTCAGCGTGCACTTCTCGGTGACCTCGCTGGACCCGCACCTGTCGGCCAGACTCGAACCGCGCGCCTCGGCCCCGCATGCACGGCTGCGGGCGATGCGGCGGCTGCACGAGGCCGGCATCCCGGTCGGCGTGATGGTCGCGCCGGTGATCCCGTGGATCAACGATGCCGAGCTGGAAGCGGTGCTGGAGGCTGCACGCGAGGCCGGCGCGCGCAGCGCCGGCTACGTGCTGCTGCGCCTGCCGTACGAGGTGGCGCCGCTGTTCCGCGAATGGCTGCAGACGCACCATCCGCAGCGCGCCGAGCACGTGATGAGCACCATCAACCAGCTGCGCGGCGGCAAGGATTACGACGGCCGCTTCGGCAAGCGCATGCGCGGCGAAGGCGTGTATGCGCAATTGCTGGCGCGGCGCTTCGCACTGGCGCGGAAGCGGCTGGGCTTCGACGCCTCGCGCGAGCAGTGGCCGTGGCTGGACTGCAGTCGCTTCGTTGCGCCGGTGCCGCCGCGCAAGCCCTCGCCGCAGGGCGAGCTGTTCACGTAGGTCGGGGCTCCGTCCCCGACGCCCCGTATATCCGGACATTCAAGCGTCGGGGCGTAGCTCCGGCCTGCCGGGAGCAGGTGTACGGCATCCGCGGGGATGTGGCGGTTCAGCCCCGCGCGTCATGCTCGCGGTGGCAGCGGGTGGCTTCGGCCACTTCGTTGCGCGAGCCGAGGAACACCGGCACGCGCTGGTGCAGCTGGCCGGGCTCGATGTCGAGGATGCGCCGGCGGCCGTCGGTGGCCGCGCCGCCGGCCTGTTCGACCAGGAAGGACATCGGGTTGGCCTCGTACATCAGCCGCAGCTTGCCGGGCTTGGACGGGTCCTTGCGGTCCCACGGGTAGATGAAGATGCCGCCGCGGGTGAGGATGCGGTGCACGTCGGCCACCATCGAAGCGATCCAGCGCATGTTGAAATCCTTGCCGCGCGGGCCGTCGCGGCCGGCCAGCAGGGCGGCCACGTAGCCCTGCATCGGCGCTTCCCAGTGGCGCTGGTTGGACATGTTGATGGCGAATTCGCCGGTGTCCGCCGGCACCTGCATGCCGCGCTGGGTCAGCACGAATTCGCCGGTCTCGCGGTCCAGGGTGAAGGCGTGGGTGCCGTGGCCGAGGGTCAGTACCAGCATCGTGCTCGGGCCGTAGATGCAGTAGCCGGCCGCCACCTGCTGCGTGCCCGGCTGCAGGAAGTGCTCGTCGCCCGGCTTGTCCACACCAGCCGGGGCGCGCAGCACCGAGAAGATGGTGCCGACCGAGACGTTGACGTCGATGTTGGAGCTGCCGTCCAGCGGGTCGAACAGCAGCAGGAAGTCGCCGTGCGGGTACTCGGACGGCACCGGCTGGCTGTGGTCCATCTCCTCCGAGGCGCAGGCGGCCAGATGGCCGCCCCAGGCGTTGGCTTCGAGCAGGATCTCGTTGGAGATCACGTCCAGCTTCTTCTGCGCCTCGCCCTGCACGTTGCCGGTGCCGGCGTCGCCGAGCACACCGCCCAGTGCGCCTTTGCTTACCGCGATCGAGATGCTGGTGCAGGCGCGCGCCACCACCGCCACCAGTTGCCGCAGGTCGGCGTTGATGCGCCGGGCATGCTGTTCTTCGATCAGGAAGCGGGTCAACGACGTGCGGGACATGGACGGTGGCTGCCTTCGGGAAAAGGGGCGCCATTGTCGCGGGTTGTCCGTGGTTTTGCGAATCAGGGTCAGGAAATGTCCTGATAAAGACAGCGACGAGGTGCCGGGCTTGCCAGGGCAAGCCCTGTGCGGGGCTTGCCCCGCACCTGTGCAATGCAACCTGTACCACCCGCGATACAAAAAGCCCGGCATTGCGCCGGGCTTTCGATGCGGTGGTGCAACCGGCTCAGCCGCGGCTGACTTCGTAGACCGCCTTGGCCACGTAGTCCAGGTTCTTCTGGCTCAGCGCGGCCACGCAGATGCGGCCGGTACCGACGGCGTAGATGCCGTAGTCGTCGCGCAGCCGGTCCACCTGCGCCTTGCTCAGGCCCGAGTACGAGAACATGCCGGCCTGCTGCTGGATGAAGCCGAATTCCGGCGCACCCAGCGCGGCCAGCTTCTGCACCATGCCGGCACGCAGGGCGTGGATGCGCTCGCGCATCTCGGTCAGCTCCGCTTCCCACAGGCCGCGCAGCTCGGTGCTGCCGAGCACGCCGGCGACCAGCGCCGCGCCGTGGGTGGACGGGCTGGAGTAGATGGTGCGGACGATGCGCTTGACCTGCGACTGCACGGCCTTGGTCGCGGTGGCGTTCGGGCCCACCACCGACAGCGCGCCAACGCGCTCGCCGTACAGCGAGAACGACTTGGAGTACGAATTGGCGACGATGAAGCTGTCGATGCCGGCCTCGGCGACGATGCGCACCGCCTGGCCGTCGGCCTCGATGCCCCTGTCGAAGCCCTGGTAGGCCATGTCGATGAACGGGAACAGCTGGCGTTCCTTCAGCAGCGCGGCGACCTGCTGCCACTGTTCGGTGCTCAGGTCGGCGCCGGTCGGGTTGTGGCAGCAGGCGTGCAGCAGCACCACGGTGCCCGGCTGCAGCTTCTGCAGGTCGGCGACCATGCCGGCGAAATCCAGGCCGTGGCTGGCGTTGTCGAAGTAGGCGTAGTCGACCACGTCGAAGCCGGCCGCGCCGAACACCGCGCGGTGGTTTTCCCAGCTCGGGTTGCTGATCGCCACGGTGGCGTGCGGCAGCAGCTTCTTCAGCAGGTCGGCGCCGACGCGCAGCGCACCGCTGCCGCCGATGGTCTGGGTGGTGGCGACGCGGCCGGCGGCGAGCAGTTCCGAATCCGCGCCGAACACCAGCTCCTGCGTGGCCCGGGTGTAGGCCGGCAGGCCGTCGATCGGCAGGTAGCCGCGCGGCTTGGCCTCGTCGGCGAGCTGCCCTTCGATCTGCTTGACCGCGCGCAGCAGCGGGATGCGGCCGTTTTCATCGTAGTAGATGCCGACGCCAAGGTTGACCTTGGTGGCGCGGCTGTCGGCGTTGTAGGCCTCGGTCAGACCCAGGATCGGGTCACCGGGCACCTGTTCCACGTTTGCAAAGAAGGACACGGCGGTACTCGTAGCGGTGGTGGGAGGGGAGGAATTCGGCACGACCGCACGGCGCGGTCAAACCGGTTCATCCTAACAGGGCCGGCGGTGGGCGGCAGGGTTTCAGGCGGAACCGTCCCGTGCCGGCGCGGGTTGGCCCGCGATCGGGGATGATGCCGGCATGACGCGGAGCAAACGGTATTTCCCGGTGGGTGGATGGGCGATGGTGTTGCCGGCCGTGGCGTTGGCCGGCCCGGCACCCGCCGTACTGGACGCCGTGCAGGTGCAGGCGGTGCGGGTGCACGCCGTCGATGACTTCGAGCTGCCCGCCTCGATGACCACCATCGACGTGGACGCGGCCGGCAACGGCCGCGGCGCGCTGGTGTCCGAGGCCATGAACGGCGTGCCGGGCCTGCTGGCGCGCGAGCGGCAGAACCTCGCGCAGGACACCCAGCTGTCGATCCGCGGCTTCGGCGCGCGTTCCACTTTCGGGGTGCGCGGCGTGCGCCTGCTGGTCGACGGCATGCCGGCGAGCATGCCCGATGGCCAGGGCCAGCTGTCGCACTTCAACCTGCTCGGCGCCGAGCGCATCGAGGTGTTGCGTGGGCCGTTCTCGGCGCTGTACGGCAACTCTTCCGGCGGCGTGGTGCAACTGTGGAGCGCCGATGGCCAGGCGGGCGACCCGTGGCGGCTGCGCACCGCCGTCGGCAACGACAACAGCTTCAGCCTGGGCCTGCAGCTTCGTGGGCAGGCCGACGCCATGCACTACAACATCGCCGCCAGCCACTACCGCACCGAGGGCTGGCGCGAACACGGCGCGGCTCGGCGGGAATCGCTCAATGCACGACTGGGTTTCGACCTCGCGCCGGGGCAGCGGCTGGACCTGCTGTTCAACGTCCTCGACGCCCCGCACGCGCAGGACCCGCTGGGCCTGACCCGCGAACAGGTGCGCGACGATCCGCGGCAGGCCACTGCGGTGGCGACCCAGTACGACACCCGCAAGTCGGTGCGGCAGGCACAGGCCGGCGTGGTCTACACACTGGACCGCGAGCGCCAGACCTGGCGGCTGATGGCCCATGCCGGACAGCGCACGGTCGAGCAGTTCCTGGCGATCCCGCCGGCGCCGCAGGCCAGCCCGCTGCATTCGGGCGGGGTGATCGACCTGGACGGCGGTTATGGCGGCGTGGACGCGCGCTGGGCCTGGCATGGCGCGCTGGCCGGCCGGCCGCTGGAACTGGTGGTAGGCGCCAATGCCGACCGCCAGCGGCAGCACCGCACCGGTCACGAGAACTTCGCCGGCGATGCGCTGGGCGTCAAGGGCCGGTTGCGCCGCGACCAGCGTGACCGGGTCGGCAACATGGATCGGTTCGCGCAGGTCTGGTGGCGGTTCGCGCCGCGCTGGTCGCTGCTGGCCGGCGTGCGCCACAGCCGGGTGCGTTTCCGTTCCGACGACCACTACGTCACCGCCGACAACCCCGACGACAGTGGCCGCCGCGACTATGCAGCCACCACGCCGGTGGCCGGGCTGGTGTTCCGTGCCGGTGACGACCTGCGCCTGTATGCCTCGGCCGGGCGCGGCTTCGAGACACCGACCTTCAACGAGCTGGGCTATCGCGCCGATGGTGGCGCCGGACTGGCGCTGGACCTGTCCCCAGCCACCAGCCGCAACCTCGAACTCGGCGCCAAGTGGCGCAGCCAGGCCGGTGCGCGGCTGGAACTGGCGCTGTTCCGCGCCGACACCGACGACGAACTGGCCGTGGCCGCCAACAGCGGTGGCCGCAGCAGTTATCGCAACCTCGGCGCGACCCGCCGCCAGGGTGTGGAGCTGGGCTGGCGGCAGCCGATCGGTGAAACCGGGCAACTGCAGCTGGCCTGGACCTGGCTGCAGGCCACGGTGCGCGAGGGCTACCTGACCTGCACCGGTCTGCCCGCGCCCTGCACCAAGCCGCGCAATCCGGTGGCGGCCGGCACCGCGCTGCCGGGCGTGCCGCGCCAGCAACTGTTCGCGCGCTGGCACTGGCAACCGGGGCCGTGGCAGCTGGCGGTCGAAACCGTGGCGGCCGCCGCCACCCCCGCCAGCGACCTCGGCGATGCCCGCGCGCCCGGCTACGGGCTGCTGAACCTGGAAGCCGCCCGGCAATGGCCGACCACGCGCGGCCCGCTGCGCCTGTTCGCGCGCGTGGACAACCTGCTGGACCGGCGCTACATCGGCTCGGTCATCGTCAACGACGGCAACCGGCGCTATTACGAGCCCGGGCCGGGGCGTGGCTGGACGCTGGGCCTGGAATGGCAGTGGACGCGGTAAGAATCAGGGACGAGTGGAGAGGAACGGGAAACGAGTGAAAGCACAGCGGCAGGTCGGGGTTGCATCCCGATGCACGGCGCAGGGTGGACATGGCACGTCGGGGGCGTAGCCCGGCACGGGGCCGTACCGGGAAAATCCCATGCGGGGCGAGTCCCGCATCCACAGTTGCCGCTGCCTCAGCCGGGCAATACCGCCGCTTCGCGCGCCAGCCGTTCGATGCCGGCCCAGTCGCGGGCCTGCAGCAGCTCGTGCGTGGTCAGCCACGAGCCACCCACGCACAGCACGTTGGGCAGGTGCAGGAATTGCGATGCGGTCTGCGCGCTGATGCCGCCGGTGGGGCAGAAGCGCACGTCGCTGAACGGGCCGTTCCAGGCCGACAGCATCGCCGCGCCGCCGGCCTGCACCGCCGGGAAGAACTTGAAGGTGTCCAGCCCGTGCTCCAGCCCGCGCATCAGCTCGGAGGATGTCGCCACGCCCGGCAGCAGCGGCAGGTCGGTATCGCGTGCGGCGGCATACAGCCAGTCGGTGGCGCCCGGCGACACCGCGAAGCGGCCACCGGCGGCCTTCACCTGTTCCATCTGCGCGGCACTCAGCACGGTGCCGGCGCCGACCACCGCATCCGGCACCGCCTCGGCCATCGCCTTGATCGCGGCCATCGCGGTGGCGGTGCGCAGCGTCACCTCGATCACCGGCAGGCCACCGCGGAACAGCGACTGCGCCACCTGCACCGCGTCGTCCACGTCGCCGGGGGTGAACACCGGGATCACCGGCGCCAGCTTGAGCATGGCGCGCACGCGCGGGTCAGCGCCGGACATCGAACCTGCCCTCGCCCACCAGCGCCATCACCTCGGCCACGCCGACCGGGTTGAAGTCGCCGGGAATGGAATGCTTCAGGCAGCCGGCGGCCAGCCCGAAGCGGATCGTCGCCTCGGCGTCGAAGCCTTCGATCAGGCCATGCAGCACGCCGGCGGCGAAGGCGTCGCCGCCGCCGATGCGGTCGACGATGCCGGTCAGCTGTTCCTGCGGCGCCACCGCGCGGGTGCCGTCGCGGCCCAGCAGCATCGCGCCCAGCGAATGGTGGCCGACGCTGTGCGCCGTGCGCTGGGTGCAGGCCAGGTATTGCAGGCGCGGGAACGCGGCGAATGCCATTGCCGCAGCCGCGTCCACGCGTGACTGCGCGTCGGCCTGCGTGAACTCGCCGCCCAGCACCACGCCGATGTCGCGGTGGTCGGCGAAGACGATGTGCGCGCAGTCGAACAGGTCGCGCAGGATCGCCCTGGCGTCGCCACCCCAGCGCTCCCACAGCTTCGGCCGGAAGTTGCCGTCGAAGGACACCTTGATGCCCAGCGCGCAGGCCGCGCGCGCGGCGTCCAGCGTGGCGCGCGCCGCTTCCGCGCCCAGCGCCGGGCTGATCCCGGACAGGTGCAGCCATTGCGCGCCCTGCAGCAACACCGGCCAGTCGTAGCTGTCCGCACGCGCGTTGGCGAAGGCCGAGTCGGCGCGGTCATAGACCACTTCGCTGGGCCGGTGGCCGGCACCGGTGGTCAGGAAGTACAGGCCCATGCGGCCTTCTTCGCGGCGCACGCGCGAGGTATCCACGCCATGCTTGCGCAACTCACCGGCCACCGCCGCGCCGAGCGGGTTGTCGGCGACCACGCCGACCATCGCCACGGCGTGGCCGAAATGCGCCAGCGACACGCCGACGTTGGCCTCGGCGCCACCGCAGTGCACGTCCAGCGACGGGTTCTGCAGCAGCAGCTGGTGGCCGGGGGCGCCGAGCCGCAGCAGCAGCTCGCCGAAACAGACAACACGCGGGGAATGCATCGGGACTCCAGTCGCAGGTCGGGGGTTCGCCGGCATGATGGCACGATAATTTGACCATCGGTGTCATGTGGCCCGGGTGTCCCTTCGTGGCGCCCGGATACAGTCCCGGAATGTCCCAAAGACAATGGGTTGCAGCGATTCGCCCCTCTGTTGCGCTGCAAGATGCCCGCCTCCGGAAGTCCTGCTAGTTTCGGTTTTGACCAGCGGTGTCATTGACCGCGGGTATAACGAATTCATACCGCATGTTGGCCTTTGGAGAGGGGAAGCACATGTATTCCTGCCGCAAGCAGAACAAGACACCGGTTACCTTGCTCGCACTGTCGATCAGCCTGGCGTTGGCCGGTACCGCCGCCGCCCAGGATGCCGGCACCGCCGCGACCGAACTGGACACCGTGACCGTCACCGGCTACCGCGCCAGCGTCGAGAAGGCGCTGGACATCAAGCGTGGCGAGGCCGGCATGGTCGATGCCATCGTCGCCGAGGACATCGGCAAGTTCCCGGACAGCAACCTGGCCGAATCGCTGCAGCGCATCCCGGGCGTGGTCATCACCCGTGACGGCGGCGAAGGCCGGCAGATCACCGTGCGCGGCCTCGGCCCGGACTTCACCCGCGTGCGCATCAATGGCATGGAGGCGCTGAGCACCGTCGGCAGCAGCGACGGCCAGGGCGGCACCAACCGCAGCCGCGGCTTCGACTTCAACGTGTTCGCCTCGGACTTGTTCTCGCAGCTGGTTGCGCGCAAGACCGCCTCGGCCGACGTGGACGAGGGCTCGCTGGGCGCCACCGTCGACCTGCGCACCGCGCGCCCGTTCGACTACGACGGGCTGACCATCGTCGGCAATGTGCAGGGTGCCTACAACGACGCCTCCGAATCGGCGATGCCGCGCTTTGCAGGGTTGATCGCCAACAGCTGGGCCGACGGCAAGGTCGGCGCGCTGCTGTCGGTGGCCTATTCCGAACGCGACACGGTGGAAGAAGGCACCGGTACCGTGCGCTGGGCCGGCGGCACCACCAACGGCGGCTTCAACCCCGACTCCGCATTCACCGATGCATTGCGCTCGGACGTCTATGCGCCGCGCTTCCCGCGCTACACGCTGATGGAGCATGACCAGAAGCGCCTGGGCGTGACCGGCGCGCTGCAGTTCAAGCCCAGCGACCGCACCAGCTTCAACCTCGATGCGCTGTACTCGAAGATCGACGCCAAGCGCGACGAGAAGTACATCGAGGCCAATGGCCTGAGCAAGTCCGATGCACTGGGCAAGCGCGAGATCTTGGTCAACGACGGCGAGGTGCGCAACGGCGCGCTGGTCTATGCACAGATGGACAACGTCGACATCCGCGCCGAGAACCGCCATGACGAATGGAGCACGGACTTCTACCAGCTCAGCCTCGACGGCGAGCACAAGCTGACCGACAGCTTCACCATCACCGGCAAGATCGGCACCTCGAAGTCCAAGCACGAGAACCCGGTCCAGGCCACCATCATGATGGACAAGCTGAACGTGCAGGGCTACAGCTACGACTACCGCAACAGCCTGACCCAGCCGGTGTTCAACTACGGCATCGATCCGACCGATCCGACCGGCTGGACCCTGTCCACCATCCGCATGCGCCAGAACTACGTGACCAACGAGTTCGACAATGGGCAACTGGAGTTCAACTGGGTTGCCGGTCCGTCGTTCACCCTGGCCGGCGGCGTGCAGGCCAAGGACTACAGCTTCGAGTCGATGGAGCGTCGCCGCGGCAGCGAAACCTCGGTACCCAATTTCAGCAGCGGTGACCGGATCGTGCCTGCGGACATGACCGAGTTGGCCAGTCTCAACGGCCTGAGCGGCTCGCCCGGCAAGTGGGTGGTACCCGATTTTGACGCCATTGCCAGCCTGTTCGACATCTTCAGCAACGAAGGCACGTTCGCACTGGCCGACTATGCCGCCAGCATGCGCAGCGTGGAGGAGCAGGACCGCAGTGGCTGGTTGATGGGCCAGTTCTCCACCGAGATTGGTTCGATCCCGCTGTACGGCAACGTCGGCGTGCGTTACGTCAAGACCAAGCAGACGTCTTCGGGTATCGCCACCGCCAGTGGCACTCCGGTGGCGACCACGGTCAGCCGCGAGTACAGCGACACCCTGCCGTCGCTGAACCTGGTGGCCGAGCTCACCCCGGACTTCCTGGTGCGCTTCGCCGCGGCCAAGGTGATGTCGCGCCCGGGCCTGGGCAGCCTGACCCCGGGTGTGACGGTCAACGTCAGCGGCAGTGCCAGGACCGTCAGCGGTGGCAACCCGTTCCTCGACCCGGTGCGCGCCAAGAGCTACGACCTGGGCTTCGAGTGGTATTTCGATGCAGGTGCCATGCTTGGCGCGACGCTGTTCTACAAGGACATCGACAGTTTCATCCAGAACACCCGCGAGAGCCGCGTCTACGCCGACAGCGGCCTGCCGGCCAACCTGCTCGAAGGCACCACGGCCAGCCCCACCGACGAGTTCGTATTCACCGTGCCGATCAACACCCCCGGCGGCAAGCTGCAGGGCGTGGAGTTCAACTACGTGCAGCCGTTCACCTTCCTGCCGGGCAAGTGGTCCAACCTCGGCGCGCAGCTGAACTACACCTACGTCGATTCCGACATCCAGTACCTGCTGTCCTCCGGCGCGGCCGCGCAGAAGGCGGCGATGACCGGGCAGTCGAAGAACTCGTGGAACGCCACGCTGTTCTACGAAGGTGACCGCTTCTCCGGGCGCGTATCGGCCACCAACCGCAACGACTACCTGATCCAGGTGCCGGGCACCGAGGCCGGCTTCAACAGCGAGGCCAACGGCGTGCACGGGCAGAGCGGCAGCACCATCGTCGATGCCTCGCTGCACTACCGCATCAACGACCGCCTGGAAGTCAGCCTGGAGGGCGCCAACCTGACCAACGAGGCGCAGGAGTCGTGGGTGGCCAACCCGTCGGTGTCGCTGCCGCTGGAGTACAGCCAGACCGGCCGTACCTACACGGTGGGCCTGCGCTACAGGTTCTGATGCTGCAAACCCTTCCCGGCGCAATGCCGGGAAGGGCTTCCGATGGTGCGACGCAGGATGTGATGACGCAGGTGCGTCGCTAACTTGGCCCACCGCGCGCGGAACCGGCATGCCGCCCGCCTGCTTCCAAGAGACGCACGATGTCACCCCACCCCACCCGCCGTACCCTCGGTCTGCTGTTGCTGGTTTCCGCGCTGTCCGCCGCTCTCCCGGCGGCGGCGCACTCTTCCTCGCCGGAACTGCTGTTCCATGTCTCCGCCGACGACGGCTTCGTCGCCGACGTGGCGCGGGGCGATGCCGTCCCCAATTTCCGCGACAAGGTGGCGCTGGTCGACGACGGCATGCACGGCCGCGCGATCCAGTGGCAGGACGATGGCGTGCTGTCGTGGAACGCGCCGGGCAACATCCGCGCCGAACGCGGCACGCTGTCGTTCTTCTGGCGCTCGCGCTACGCGGTGGGCGAGGCGCCGTTCGTGATCTTCCGCGTCGGTTATGCCGACCACAGCAGCTGGGACATGGCGTGGCTGCGCATCGACTGGAACGGCCACGGCTTCGACGCCTTCGTCACCGACGCCAACCTCGCCCGTACCCGTGTTTCCTTCCGGCTGGAGACGAATCCGGCGCCGGAGCAGTGGCAACACATCGCTTTTGCCTGGGACGAGGACAAGGGCGTGCGCCTGTTCCTCGACGGCAGGGAGGTGGCGCGTGCCGTCGCCACCGGCGACTACGACGCCGCGCTGGACCAGCTCGGCCTGGCCGGGCGGGTGATGGCGCCGTACCAGGTGCAGAGCCGGTACAACTTCCTGCGCGGCAGCGATTTCGACGAGATCCGCGTCCATGACCGCATGCTCGATGCCGCAGGCGTGGCCGCGCTGGCGCGCAATGCGCAGCCGCGCAGCGGCGAGCCGGCCACCGTTTCGCAACGCGCGTGGTGGCACCGCCACGGCTGGGATGGCGCGCCGCCGCCGTTGCTGGCCACGCCGGTGACGACGATCCGCAAGGTCGAGTTCGCCGACGTGAAGGACAAGAAGCAGTGGATGTGGAAGGGCACCGACGGCATCGCCGAAACCACGTGGCCCGGCGTCTACAACCGCTCGCGCCTGCCCGGCCGCGACGACTACTACCAGCTGCCGGACTGGAACACCTACGTCGAGGGCGGGCAAAACCTCGACCTGACCGTGCCTGATGGCGAAACCGTCAACCGCATCGAAATCCGCGGCGCGGCATTCGGTGAACTGCGGGGCAGCGCCGGCACCCTGTTCACCCGTCCGCGCGGCCTAGTACGCAGCGTCGACGAATTCGCCGCGCAGACCGGCGGCACGCTGCGCTTCGCCAACGCCGAACAGGAAACGCCAATACAGGAAATCTGGGGCTACCGGGTCAGTGACGCGGCCGAGCCGCAAGGCACGGTCAAGCAGCGCTACATCATCGACAGCAAGGTGCTGCCGGACTACACCAACCTTGCCGTGCTGCGCGATTACATCGAAGGACGCTTTGCCCCGGATGAGCGCAGTACGGTGATGGCGCTGCCGAAGGGTGCCGGTTCACGCATGCGCCCCACCGGCTCGCTGCCGGCGCACCCGCAACCCATCGTGCACGTGCTGGTGCCGTCCGGCGTCGGCGACGCACCGGCGGCGCAGCCGCTGATCCGCAGCTGGGCCTACAGCTGGGAGAACATGCACGACGGCCTGGACGGCGTGGCCATCGATATTCCCGCGCTGGACCTGCCGGCCACGCACGACGGCCCCGGCGGCGGCGTGATTCCGCTGGACATCCGCATCAAGGATCCGATCTGGCCGGCGCGCGACATGATCGACGTGTCGGTGTCGGTGAAGCCGGGGCAGGCGCGCACGCTGTGGCTGGACCTGCGCGACCGCATCCTCACCGCCGACAGCCTGTGGATCGCCATCGCCTCGGCCGCGCCCGGCTTCAACGCCACCTCGCTGGACGGTGCCGAAGTGCGGCTGGTGTTCAAGGACCGCAAGGAGGCGATCACCGAACACGTTGCCGACCGCTTCAACCAGGTGCGCGACAACTGGGCCTTCCTGGTCGAGGAGCACACCACCTCCAAGCGCCAGCGCCTGTATGCGCGCGTGTATGCCGACCTGAGCGACCTGCTGCGGGTCGATCCGGAGCACGAACTGGGCCGGCTGTACTGGAACTACATCAGCTACAACAGCCAGGGCCGGCCGCCGTTCACCCAGCCGCAGCCGCCGAAGGGCGTGCCGCTGTGGGCGTTCCGGCAGGTGGAGGAGCTGAAGTACGTGCGCCGCTTCGTCGACTGGTGGATCGACAACCGCCAGGTCGGCTACGGCGATTTCGGCGGCGGCATCTCCGACGACACCGACCTCACCCAGCAATGGCCGGGGCTGGCACTGATGGGCGTGGAGCCGGAGCGGCTCAATGCCTCGCTGACCGCGCTGTCCGATGCGGTGTACCGCAACGGCATGTTCGCCAACGGCCTGAGCAGCATCGAGACCGACGAACTGCACGCCTACGAGGAAGGCATCAACGCCAACAGCGCGATGCTCTACCTCAACTGGGGCGATCCGCTGACCGTCGAGCGGTTGATGGAAACGGTCAAGGCCTTCGACGAGCGCATCGTCCTGCCCAATCCGCAGGGCCACCTGCTGTTCTCCAGCAACTGGTACGGCGGCAACAAGGTCTACCGCGAGCCGAACTGGCAGTGGCAGAAGCCGTATTCGTTCCCGGCGCTGCATCCGGCATTCCTGATCGGCGAATACAACGCGGACCCGACCGGTCGCAAGCTGGTCACCGGCCTGGCCGACGGCTACCTCGCCCACGCCTACCGCGACGACAAGGGCCGTTGGGCGCTGCCGAACGAGATCAACTGGGCCACCGGCGCCACCCGCGGCGGCGAGCTGAACCAGGGTTCGGGCGGCGGCGACGTCATGCACACCTTCTGGGCGGCATGGCGCTGGAGCGGCGACGACAAATACCTGAAGGCGCTGGATTACCGCGTGGTGCGCGGCGGCCCCGGCGCGCTGTCCAACCTTGGTGAGAACTTCATCGACGTGCTCGGCCGCCAGCAGGACTGGGGCCGGCAGTTGCTGGCCGATGCCGACAAGGGGGGCGCCGGTTTTGCCAACGTCGTTGCATGGCAAACCAGTGGCGACAAGCGTTATCTGGAAACCCTGCACGCCGAGGGCATCCAGGCCAAAGCGCAGCGCGAGTACATGAACACCGAAGGTCACTGGTGGAGCGACCGCGTCGAGGCGCCCAGCGAATTGCTGCAACGGCTGCGGCTGGGCGGCATTGCGCTCAAGCGCAACCAGAGCTGGCCCGGCCACACGGTGAGCTGGCGCTTCGCCCGGCCCGGCGCCGCCGAGCAGGTGGCGCTGCTGGTGCACGCGCCATCGCGCGAGCGCTTCAAGGTCATTGCGTACAACCTCGGCGACAAACCGGTGGACGCGGTGATGACCGGCTGGAACGTCGCCGCGGGCAGGTGGCGCATCCGCAGCGGCATCGACCGCGATGGCGACGATGCCATCGACGGTAGGCCGCAGGTGCGCGAGGTGGTGCTGGAGCGCAGCGTCGGCACCGGGTTGCGCTTCGCTCCGGGGCAAGCGCAGGTGTTCGAATTCGAGCTGCTCGAAGCGGGCACGCCGGTGGAAACCCGCGCCGACCTCGGCATCGGCCGTGGCGATCTGAAGATCGAGCACGGGCGCGTGCGCTTGACCGTGCACAGCCTCGGCCATGTCGCCACGCTGCCCGGCCATGCGGTGATCGAGGACGCGCGTGGCCGCGAAATGGCGCGCGTTGCGATCCCCGCGCTGGAGGCACCATCGGATCTGCAACCGCGCACGACGACGGTGGAACTGGTGTTGCCGGTGGATTTCGAGCGCAGCGGAGCAAGCGTGCGGGTGCTGCAGGAAGGCGATGAGGGAGAAGTGACGCTGCTCAACAACCGCCTGCCATTGCCATAGGTTGGCACCGGGCTTTATCGGGAAAGCGCCATGCGGGGCAAGCCCCGCATCTATGCGACGGTGTCGGTCTGCATCAACCGGCTCTCGCGCCGATACCAACCCTCACACCCGGCCTCCGGCACGAACACCGTGCAATGTTCCAGCGGCCGCTGGTAGACGTGCACCGAGATTGCGATTGCATCGTCGCTGGCATTGCGCAGCACGTGGTATTCGTCCGGCGGGATCAGGTTGCCGGTGCTGCCGCGTTCGCCGGCCAACGTAGGCAGGGGGGCGAAGTGGCAGCGCTCGCCGCGGGTTTCCAGCAGGCGGTGCGGAGTGAAACGCAGGGCGCCCTGCCACACGCCTTCCACGCACCACAGGCCATCGTGGTCGTGCAAGGGCGTGCCCTGCCCCGGCCCCCAGGTCATGGCGATGACGCTGTAGCCGTGGCGCGCGCTGCGGTACAGCTCGCGGCGCGCGTAGTGCTCGGTGATCGGTGCGTGCACGCAGTCCGGCAGCACGATCAGCGGGTCGGCGATGGCGGCCAGCAGCGCGCGCTCGACCCGCGCCACCACTGTGGCGGTGTCCGTGGCGCCGGTTGCCGCATCGAGCGCGTCCACCAGCCGCTGGCGACCGGCGAAGTCGGGAAAGCGGGTGTCTGTTGCATCTGAAATCATGCCGCCAGTCTAGGGCAAACCGGTGAACATTCCGTTCGCCGCAGGTCGGGGCTACGCCCCCGACGTTCCATGCACTTGGCATGCCCCCCTGGCGCTTGATCCACGAGGCGTCGGAAGGCATAGCCCCGACCTGCGTTGCTTCAGAACGTGCCGCGCTGGATGAAGGGCGCTTGCCGGTAGAGCCGGCGCTCGCCGCCGCGCGGGTCGTCGGCCAGCCGGCTTTCGTCGTCGAACACCAATGTCTGCCGGCGCGGCAGCGTGTACGGCTCCCAGCGTGGCAGGCCGGCATGGTTGGGGTCGCCGTGGCGGGCGAAAGCGAGCAGGGCATCGCTGATTGTCGCGGCCATGTGCGTGGCGCTTTCGCCCGTGCCGGTGCGCGAACCGGGTTGGCCGGTGTTGTCGAACACCAGCGGGATGTCGAGCGTGTGGTGCGCGCGCAGCCGGTCCGCTGCGCCGCCGCGGTCGTACCAGTCCAGTTGGTAGGCCCACGTCGGCGCACCCTGGTGCGCGCGGGCTTCCAGTTCCTCCACCGCGCCGCGCCACGAGCGGCCGGCGGTGGTGGCGGCGAAGAAAACCTCCGACGGCGTGTAGTGCGGGTACAGGCGGCGGTATTCGGCGATCACCTGTGACGGTGCCAGGTCCACGTACTGCTGCGCTTCCAGTTTGGCCGGCAGCGTGTCCCAGTCCAGTGCGAAGTTGGCCGGGTCGCCGCCGAGGAAGGCGCGGGTTTCGTCATGGGTGTTGCCGATCACCATCGGTATGCCGGCCGACTGCGCGGGGGCCCCGGGCCAGAACGGATGCGCCGGCAGGTGCCGGCCGTCCAGCACCGGGCCGAAGTAGAGCGCGGTGTCCTCCACCCGCGAGGGGTCGCGGATCTTCAGCGCTTCCAGCAGTTTTTCCATCGGCAGCGTGCGCAGCGCGTCGGGGCCGGCCTTGAAGTGGTCCAGCACCCGCTGCGCGCGCTGGGTGGCCGCGCGTGGCCCGGCGGCGGTGACCTGTTGGCCGCTCATCGTCCAGGCGCGATGGAACAACCCCGCCGCGGCCGGCATCGCCATCAGTGTGGCGATCTTGGCGCCGCCGCCGGACTGGCCGAACACGGTGACATTGCCGGCGTCCCCACCGAATTCGGCTGCGTGCCGGCTGACCCACTGCAAAGCCTGGACCAGATCGAGCTGGCCGGCGTTGCCGGAATCGGTGAAGGCCTCGCCGCCCGCCTGCGCCAGATACAGGTAGCCGAACAGGTTGAGCCGATGGTTGACGCTGACCACCACCACGTCGCCGCGCCGGCACAGGTTGCCGCCGTCGTACAGCGGGGCACTGCCCGAGCCGTTGTTGAAACCGCCGCCGTGGATGTAGACCAGCACCGGGCGCTTGCCGCCGTCGCGCAGGGCTGGCGTCCACACATTGAGGAAGAGGCAATCCTCGCTGCCCGGCCCTTCACCGCCGTTCTGCGGCGCCGAAGGGCCGTAGTCCAGCGCGTCGCGCACGCCGCGCCACGGGGTTTCGGGCAAGGCCTGCCGGAAGCGCCGTGGTGCGGTGTCGCCGCCATAGGGAATGCCGCGGAACACGTGGATGCCGTGTTCGGTCTGCCCGGCGATGCGGCCGCTGCGCACGCGTGCGATCGGGCTGGGCTGGCCGCGGGCGGCGGCGGCCGGCAAGGTGCCCGCCAGGCCGGCGGCGAGCGTGCAGAACGCGCCGGTACGCAGGAAATGGCGGCGTTGCGGGTCGTCGGGCGTGGCGGTCATGGGGTGGCCTCCGCGGTCTGCGCGGCGATCCAGTCCAGCGCCAGCCGCGGCCACGCGGCGGTGGTCAGGCCGGTGGTGCCGCGCGTGCCGAAGCCGTGGCCACCGTGCGGGAACACGTGCAGCTCGGTGTCCACGCCGGCGCGCCGCAGGCTGTCGAACAGCATCAGGCTGTTGCCGACCGGCACCGCGTCATCGTCGGCGGCGTGCAGCAGGAAGGTGGGCGGGGTGTCGGCGCGCACCCGCGTCTGCATGGAATAACGCTGTTGCAGCTCCGGCGTGGCCTGCGTGCCGAGCAGGCGTTCGCGCGAGCCGGGGTGGGTATCCGGCCCGGCCATGTCGATGACCGGGTAGATCAGCAGCTGGAAATCCGGCCGTGCGCTGGTGCCGTCGATGGCGTCGGTGGCCGGGTACACCGGCTGGTCGAAGCCGGTGCCCAACCGTGCGGCCAGATGCCCGCCGGCGGAAAAGCCGATCGTGCCGACGCGCCGCGGGTCCACGCCCCATTCGCCGGCGCGATGGCGGATCAGGCGCAGCGCGCGTTGCGCGTCGGCCAGCGCCGCCTCGCGGTCATCGCGGCCCTCGCCCGGCAGCCGGTAGCGCAGCACGAACAGGGTTACTCCGCCCTGCTCGACGAAGGCTGGCGCCAGCGCGCTGCCTTCCTTGTCCAGCACCACCCGTTTATAGCCGCCGCCGGGGATGACCAGCAGCGCGGTGCCATTGGGCCGGCGCGGGCGGTACACCACCAGGAAGGGCTCGCTGACGTGGGTGACGTAACGGTCCGGCAGCGTCGGGTCGGCGCTGCGCTCGACCAGCTGCATCGGTTCGGGCAACGGTTTGTCCCCCGGTGCCAATCCGCCCGGCCACAGGGCCACGCGGTCGGGCGAAGCGGCTACCGGTTCGGCTTCACCGGCGGCCAGTGCCGGCTCGCCGGCAAGCCCGGAAACCGTGGCAAGAGCCAGCAACAGCAGGGGTTTGAGGACATTCGACGGAGACATGGGAAACCTCGCGGTACGGTGCCGGGACATGACGTGGTGCATTGCACATTGCCAGATGACACCGGTTTACCATATACAGCAACCACAGCACTGTCGATGGGCGGTGCAGCAACGCCACCAGGAGAATCACTTGAGCAACGACCAAGGCAGCCAGGAGCCGGCGGTTTCCGCGCTGGACGACATCGCCCGCCAATTCGTGGAAGCGCGCCGCGCCGGCCGTTCGCTCGCGGATTTCCCCGGCGCGATCCCGCCGGATCTGGTCACCGCCTACCGCGTGCAGGATCTGGCCATCGCGCGCTGGGACGACGCCGTGGTCGGCTGGAAGATCGGCTACATCGCCGCCGAGCGCCGCGACGTGTCGGGCGACGAGCGCTTGCTGGGCCCGGTGTTCGCACGCAATCTGCAAAATGCTACCGGTAGCATCGTGGACATACCGGTGTTTTCCGGGGCCGGCGGCTTCGCCGCGGTGGAGGCCGAGTACGTGTTGCGGATGGAGGCCGATGCCCCGCCCGACAAGCTCGACTGGACCCCGGAAGAGGCCGCCGCGCTGCCTGCGCGGTTGTTCACCGGCGTGGAAGTGGCCAGCAGCCCGCTGGCGACGATCAACGTGCTGGGGCCGCGGGTGGTGGTCTCCGATTTCGGCAACAACAACGGGCTGGTACTGGGGGCGGAGATTGCCGATTGGACCCGGCTGGACCCGTCGCGCCTGCTGGCGCGCACCGAGATCGACGGCCAGGTGGTCGGCATCGGCGGCGCCAACAACCTGCCCGGTGGCCTGCATGCGGCTTATGCGTTCGCATTGTCGCGCTCGGCGCGGCGCGGGCGGCCGCTGCGCGCCGGCACCCTGATCGCCACCGGCAACGCCACCGGCATCCACGACATTGCCGTCGGCCAGCATGCCGTGATTCGCTTCGAAGGTTACGGTGAAATTTCCTGTAAGGCCGTGGCCGCTTGAGCGGCGCCTGCGGCGGACAAGCGTGGAGGGCGCAATGATCACTCGCAGAGGTTTTCTCGCCACCGGCCTGGGTGCGCTCGGCGCGTCGGCGCTGGCCGGCTGTTCCGGCAATGGCGGCGGCGCAGCCGCGGGCAGCCGTTTGCTGACCGCCACCGACGTGCACGTGGCCGACTACCCCACGGTCACCGCGGTCAAGTGGATCGGGCAGGAGCTGGAGCGCCGCAGTGGTGGCCGCCTGCGGCTGGCGCAGTACCACTCCGGCCAGCTCGGCCGCGAGTCGGAGGCGATCGACATGGCGCGCTTCGGCGCCATCGACATCACCCGCGTCTATTCCGGTGCGCTGAACAATGCCTTCCCGCTGACCCGGGCGCTGTGCCTGCCCTATGTATTCGACTCGGTCGCGCACATGCGCGCCGCACTCGATGGCGGCATTGCCGATGAGGTGCTGGCCGGCTTCGAGAGCCGTGACCTGGTCGGCCTGGCGATCTACGACTCCGGCGCGCGCTGCTTCTACAACACCAAGCACCCGATCGTGGAGCCGCACGACCTGCATGGCCTGAAACTGCGCGTGGCCAGCTCGGACATCTTCCTGCAGCTGATGCGCCTGTTCGGCGCCAACCCGACGCCGATGTCGCTGGGCGAGACCTTCTCCGGCATGGAGACGCATATGATCGACGGCGCCGAGAACAACATGCGCAGTTTCCATTCCAGCCGCCACTTCGAGGCCGCGCACTACTGGTCGGAGAGCCGCCACTCGTATGCGCCGGACATCCTGCTGATGTCGCGGCGCAGCTTCGACGCGCTGGCCCCGGACGAGCGCCGCCTGTTGCTGGAGCTGGCGCGCGAATCGGTGCAGGTGATGCGCCGCGAGTGGGACGCGGCCGAGGACAAGGCGCGGCAGGACGTGCTGGCCCACGGGGTGAAGGCCAACGAGGTCGACATCCCCGCGTTCGCCGCCGCCGCCGCCCCGCTGCTGCGCGATTACCTGCGCCAGCCGGAAATCGCCGCCCTGCACCGCCGCATCCGCGAATTCGCCTGAGGCCCGCCGCGCATGTCACAGACCCATCCATCCCCCGCCCCGGCCGGCGCCCAGCGCGTGCTGGAAAAGCTGGCCGGCCTGGTCATCCACATCGCTGCCGCCGCCCTGCTCGGGCTGGTGGTGGTCCAGGGCTGGCAGGTGTTCGCCCGCTACGTCATCAACGATTCGCCGAGCTGGACCGAGCCGGTCACGCTGCTGCTGCTGAGTACGGCGATGAGCCTGGGGGCGGCTGCCGGCGTGCACACCAACCGCCACTTCGGCTTCTACCTGCTGCACGACCACTTCGGCCCTCGGCTGAAGCGCCTGATCGATGCGCTGGTGCAGCTGGTGGTGGCCGCCATCGGCGCGGTGCTGGCCTGGTGGGGCTGGCTGCTGTGGATGGACGGCCTGCACATCAAGGCGGCCGGCGCCGAGCTGCCGCAGAGCGTGAACTACCTGCCACTGAGCATCGGCGGTGCACTGATGGCGGTGTTTGCATTGAACCGGCTGTGGCTGGCGCTGCGTCCGATCGCCGCCGAAGGAGGCCGTTGAATCATGGGTATCGCAATCCTGTTCCTGGTGTTTGCTGCGCTGCTGCTGATCGGCGTGCCGGTGGCCTACGCGCTGGCCGCCGCCGCGCTGGCCACCCTGTTCTACCTCGACCTGCCGGCGGTGGTGCTGGTGCAGCAGGTTTCCGCCGGCACCGGCACCGCCTCGCTGATCGCCATCCCGCTGTTCATCTTCGCCGGCGAGATCATGATGCGTGGCGGCATCTCCGAGCGCCTGATCGCGCTGGCCGCCTCGCTGGTCGGGCGCCTGCGCGGCGGGCTGGGGCAGGTGTCGATCCTGTCCTCGCTGTTCTTCGGCGGCGTTTCCGGCTCGGCCATCGCCGATGTCTCGGCGGTGGGCGGCACGATGATCCCGCAGATGGTGCAGCGCGGCTACGACCGCGACTTCGCGGTCAACGTCAGCATCACCGCGGCGCTGGTGGCGCTGCTGGTGCCGCCCTCGCACAACCTGATCCTGTTCTCGGCGGCAGCCGGCGGTGGCCTTGCGCTGACCCAGGAATTCGCCGCCGGCATCGTGCCGGCGCTGCTGATGACCGTGGTGCTGATGGTCACCGGCTACGCGGTGGCGCGACGCCGTGGCTACGGCGTGGAAGCCTTCCCCGGCCTGCGCGCGGTGCTGCTGCGGCTGGTCGCCGCGTTGCCCGGCCTCGGCCTGGTCGCGCTGATCTTCGTCGGCATCCGCGCCGGCATCTTCACCGCGGTGGAGTCGGCGGCCATCGCCGTGGTCTACGCGCTGCTGGTCACCAGCGTGCTGTACCGGCAGCTGCGCTGGCGCGTGTTCCTGGAGACGGTGGTGCATGCCGCGCGCAGCACCGGCGTGATCCTGTTCGTGATCGCCACCGCGGCGGTGTTCGGCTGGCTGCTGGCCTACCTGCAGGTGCCGGCGGCGGCGGTGGAGTTCCTGCAATCGTTCGCGCACGGCAAGTTCATGGTGCTGCTGATGATCGTGGTGATGTTGCTGCTGCTGGGCACCTTCATGGACCTGGCGCCGCTGATCCTGATCTGCACGCCGATCTTCCTGCCGGTGGCGCGCGCCTACGGCATCGACCCGATCCACTTCGGCCTGGTGCTGGTGCTGGCCGGCGGCCTGGGGCTGGTGACGCCACCGGTGGGCTCGGTGCTGTTCATCGGCACCGCCATCGGCAAGATCAGCGTCGGCGAGAGCATGAAGACGATCTGGCCGTTCTGGCTGGCCGGGCTGGCGGTGCTGTTGCTGGTGGCATTCTTCCCGGAAATGTCGCTGTGGCTGCCGGCGCTGCTGCGCAGCTGAACGCCACCGCCGCTGGTGGCCGTTTCCCGTGCGGCAGGTATATCGGGCTGCATCGGGCTACCATCGGGGCCCGGCCGGCGCCGCCGTTGCCGGTGCGGCCTCGCTAGAATCCATTCCGCTGGATGGTTTGTAAGGACATGTCATTGCGCAAGAAGGCCGATTCCGACACCACGACCAGGCCCCTGGGCAGGCCGGCGACGATCAACGACATCGCGCGGCTGTCCGGCGTCTCCAAGAAGACGGTGTCGCGGATCATCAACAACTCGCCGCTGGTGCGCAAAGACACCCGTGACAAGGTCGAAGCGTTGATGCGCGAGGTCGGCTACGCGCCGGATCCGCTGGCGCGCGGGCTGGCGTTCCGGCGCTCGTTCCTGATCGGCATGATCTACGACAACCCCACCGCGCAGTACCTGGTGGACATGCAGTACGGCGCGCTCGATGCGCTGCGCGGTTCCAGCTTCGAGCTGGTGGTGCACCCCTGCGATACCCGCAGCCCCGGCTACATCGAGGGGGTCAAGCGCTTCGTGCAGCAGCAGAAGCTGCACGGCGTGATCCTGGTGCCGCGCGCCTCGGAAGACCAGGCGCTGGCCGACATGCTCGACGAGATCGGCTGCCGCTACACCCGCATCGCCTCGGCGGCGCTGGACGAAAGCGCGCAGATGGTGGTGACCCACGACCACGACGGCGCCGCCGAGGCGGCCGACTACCTGCTCTCGCTTGGCCACCGTGACATTGCGCTGGTCACCGGCCCCGGCGCCTACCGCTCCGCCCACGACCGCACCGCCGGCTTCCTCGGCGCGCTGGCCCGGCGCGGCATCGAGCTGCCGCCGGAACGCATCATCGAGGCCGGCTACACCTTCGAGTCGGGCGTGGCCGCGGCCGAGAAGCTGCTGCTGGGCAAGCAGCGGCCGACCGCAATCTTTACCGGCAACGACGAGATGGCCGCCGGTGTCTACAAAGTTGCCATGCGCACCGGCATCAACATCCCGCGCGAGCTGTCGGTGGTCGGTTACGACGACAGCCCGCTGGCCTCGCGGCTGTGGCCGTCGCTGACCTCGGTGCGGCGCAATACCCGTGACACCGGGCGCACCGCCGCGGCCATGCTGATCCAGCCTGAAGGCCAGGCGGCGTTGCAGATCGCCAGCGTGCGCCCGCACCTGATCGTGCGCGATTCCTGCCAGCCGCCGCTGGATTGACCCCCCGAAGCCATTGTTCCGAAAAGGGAACCGGGTGTCCCGCAGTGCAAAATGACACCGGTTTACCAATTGGCTATGATGGCCCCGCAATGCATCGGCGGCGGTACCGCCCCGGGCAATGATCGCCAGCAGGCGCCCCAACCCGCACTACCGCTCAGGGAGAGGAACAGCATGTCGAATCCATTCAGTCTCGAAGGCAAGGTCGCTTTGGTAACCGGTGCCAATACCGGCCTGGGCCAGGGCATCGCCGTGGCGCTGGCCGCCGCCGGCGCCGACATCGCCGGTGCCGGCATCGTCCAGGCCGAGGAAACCGGCGAGAAGGTGCGGGCGCTGGGCCGCCGCTTCCTCAACATCGACGCCAACCTGATCAGCATCGAGCCGGTCGAGCGCATCGTCGCCGAAACCGTCGCCGGCCTCGGCCGCCTCGACGTGCTGGTCAACAACGCCGGCCTGATCCGTCGCGCCGACGCGGTGGAGTTCAGCGAGAAGGACTGGGACGACGTGATGAACGTCAACATCAAGTCCGCGTTCTTCATGAGCCAGGCCGCCGGCAGGCACTTCATCGCCCAGGGCCGCGGCAAGATCATCAACATCGCCTCGATGCTGTCCTTCCAGGGCGGCATCCGGGTGCCGTCCTACACCGCCTCCAAGAGCGGCATCGCCGGTATCACCCGGCTGCTGGCCAACGAATGGGCGGACAAGGGCGTGACCGTCAACGCCATCGCCCCGGGCTACATGGCCACCGACAACACCGCGCAGTTGCGCGCCGACGAGGACCGCAGCAAGGCCATCCTCGACCGCATCCCGGCCGGCCGCTGGGGCAAGCCGGAGGATCTGGGCGGCGCGGCGGTGTTCCTCGCCTCGGCCGCCTCGGACTACGTCAACGGCGCCATCATCCCGGTCGATGGCGGCTGGCTGGCGCGCTGATGCCGCATCCCGCGCGCGCGGCGGATGCACCGCGCGCCACGCATTCCCCCACATCGAACAGAGAGTCACGCAATGAAAATCGCCTTGATGCAGGAATTCAGCCAGGCCGCCAAGAACCCGGTGGTGCTGGAACAGCTCAACACCGTCGCCGCCGCGCAGGGCCACCAGGTGTTCAACGTCGGCATGGACGGTGACAACGACCACCGCCTGACCTACATCCACCTCGGCATCTGCGCCGCGCTGCTGCTCAACGCCAGGGCGGTGGATTTCGTCGTCGCCGGCTGCGGCACCGGCCAGGGCGCGATGATGTCGCTCAACGCATGGCCGGGCGTGTACTGCGGCTACTGCATCGAGCCGACCGACGCCTTCCTGTTCGCCCAGGTCAACAGTGGCAACGCACTGTCGCTGCCGTTCGCCAAGGGCTTCGGCTGGGGCGCGGAAATCAACATCCGCTACATCTTCGAGAAGGCCTTCGCCGGCGAGCGCGGCCAGGGCTACCCGGCCGAGCGCAAGGAGTCGCAGATGGCCAACGCCGGCATCCTCGCCCAGGTCAAGCAGGGTGCGTCGAAGAACTTCATCGACGGCCTGAAGGCGATCGACCCGGAGCTGGTCAAGCAGGCCATCGGCGGCGAGCGCTTCCAGAAGGCGTTCTTCGACAACGCGCAGGACGCGGACATCGTCGCCTACGTGAAGGGCGTGCTGGGCAAGTAAGCACGCGAACAGAGCAACACCCCTCCCCGGGGCCCTTCCTTGCGCCCTGCGCAGGGAAGGGGATTGCTGCCGGGAGGTGGAAGCGGACAAGGGCGCCAAGGGGCGCCCTTCGTCGTTGCGCGCCCCGCGCGGCGGTACCCGCCGCGTACCCGGCTGGTAGCATATCCACCCCCGAAATCCAGGCGCTGCCCGTCATGGCCGATCCCGAGAACCCGTCCGTCACCCAGGCCCAGGCCGAAGAGGCCGTGCGCACGCTGCTGCGCTGGGCCGGTGAAGACCCTGCCCGCGAAGGCCTGCTGGATACCCCGCGGCGGGTGGCCGAGGCCTACGGCGACTGGTTCAAGGGCTACCACGACGACCCGCGCGAATACCTCGAGCGCACCTTCGAGGAAGTGGCCGGCTACGACGAGATGATCGTGCTGCGCGACATCGAGTATGAAAGCCACTGCGAGCACCACATGGCGCCGATCATCGGCCGCGTGCACGTGGGCTACGTGCCCGACGGCCGCGTGGTGGGCATCTCCAAGCTGGCGCGCGTGGTCGAGGCCTATGCGCGCCGCTTCCAGGTGCAGGAGAAGATGACCGCGCAGATCGCCGACTGCATCCAGGACGTGCTGCAGCCGCTGGGCGTGGGCGTGGTGGTGGAAGGCGCGCACGAATGCATGACCACCCGCGGCATCCACAAGCGCGGCGTCAGCATGGTCACCTCGCGCATGCGCGGCACCTTCCACGACGACGCCCGCACCCGCGCCGAATTCCTGCGTTTCATCGAAGTGGGCCACGCGCGGCGCTGAGCGGCCCTGCTTTGCAAGCCCCTTTCCCCGCGGAGAGGGTGGGTTGGGGTGACGCGCCTACGTCGGCAACCCGGCCAGCCGCGCATTGGGCTTCATACTGTCGATGCTGCCGGTCCTCGTGTTGCTGCTGATGGCATTGGCTGGCGCGGTCCTGCGCTGAACGCGCCCGCAGCGTCGAAACCGGGGAAAGCGCAAGGTTCCCGGCGCATCAGCCGCCATTACCGCGCGGAAAAGCCGCCATCCACGAGGTGGTAGCTGCCGGTGATGAACGCGGCCTGCTCCGACAACAGGAAGCAGGTCAGCGCCGCCACTTCCTCCGCAGTACCCAGGCGCCCGATCGGGTGCAGCCCGATCAGGTTGTCGTAGGCCGCGCGGTCCATGCCCGCCAGCAGCGGCGTGTCGATGAAGCCCGGCCCGACCGCGTTGATCCGCAGGCCCTGTGCCGAATACTCCAGCGCCGCGGTCTTGGTCATGCCGACCAGCGCGTGCTTGGCCGCCACGTAGGCGGTCGAACCGGCCCAGCCGTTGCTGCCGAGGATCGAGGCCATGTTGACGATGGCCCCGCCACCGCTGGCGAGGATCGCCGGGATCTCGTATTTCATCGAATGGAACACGCCGTGCAGGTTCACGCCGAGTACGCGGTGCCATTCCTCCAGCGGGTAATCGGCGGTGGGCAGGCTGGCGCCGCCGATGCCGGCGTTGTTGACCGCCAGGTGCAGACCGCCGTATTCGGCCACGGTGGCGTCCACCAGCTGCCGTACCGCATCGGCGTCGCCGACGTCCAGCTGCCGCGCGCGGGCGTCGGGGCCAAGGGAGGACGCCACCGCTTCGGCGGCGGCGAGGTCCAGATCGGCGACGACGACCCGCGCGCCACCGGCCGCCAGTCGCCGGGCCACGGCCTCGCCGATGCCCGATGCCGCGCCGGTCACCAGTGCGGTCTTGCCGGAAAAATCCAGGTGCATGAGGGTCTCCGCGGGCGACAAGGGAGGCCGCCTCGGCGCCATCATGGGCACAGCCACATGCGGCCCGCGTTGCGCCGGATCAAATCGGCAGGCTGGCGTTCAGCCGCCGAAGGTGTCCCACGCCATGCGCGCGATCAGCACCACCACCAGCACCAGGAACAGCCGGCGGATCAGCGGTGTGCCACCGCGCAACGCCATGCGCGTGCCGGCCACCGAGCCGGCGATGTTGGCCACCGCCATCGGCACCGCGAATGCCAGCAGCACGTTGCCGCTGGGCACGAAGAACGCCAGCGCGGCGACGTTGGTGGCCAGGTTCACCACCTTGGAGGCGGCCGAGGCGCGCAAGAAATCCAGCCCGAAGAAGCGCACGAACAGGAAAATCAGGAAGCTGCCGGTGCCGGGGCCGAAGAAGCCGTCGTAGAAGCCGATCACCGCGCCCATCGCCAGCGCGATGCCCAGCTCGCGGCGGCCGACCTCGCGCGGGCGGTGCAGCGCGCCGAAATCCTTCTTCGCCAGCGTATAGCCGAGCATCACCACCAGCAGCACGAGCACCAGTGGCCGCACCGCCTCCTTGGACAGCAGGCTCACCGCGGTGGCACCGAGGAACGAGAACACGAACGCCGCCAGCGCGGCCAGCTGCAAGACCACGTTTACCGGGTCTACCTCCGTGGGCATGCAACGCCGCCAGCGCGGCCAGCAGCACCGGTCGCCACGGGAAGCGCACCGAGCGCGCGTAGCGCCATGCCGCCGCGCCGGTGCCGAACATCGAACTGAACTTGTTGGTGCCCAGCAGCGCCGCCGGCGTCTGCTGCGGCAGGGTGGTGAACAGGCCGGGCAGCTGGATCAGCCCGCCGCCGCCGACCGCCGCATCCACCAGCCCGGCAACGAAGGCGATGACGATCAGCCAGGGCAGTTCGGCGGGCAGCAGTTCCAGCATGGGGGGGGCTCGAGCGAGGGCGCGACAGCATACGCCGGCGATGGCTGGTGGCGGCAGCGGCGCCGGTGGGAAAATGCGTCATGCCAATCGATGCCATCACCCCCTGTCCCTGCGGCCTTGGCCCGGCCTATGGCCAGTGTTGCGGCCGCTACCACGCCGGCGCCGCCGCGCCCGATGCCGAGGCGCTGATGCGCTCGCGCTACAGCGCCTTCGTGCCCGGCAATGCCGACTACCTGCTGGCCAGTTGGCATCCCACTACCCGGCCGCCGGAATTGTCGCTGGACGATCCGCCGGGCCAGCGCACGCAATGGCTGGGGCTGGACGTGAAGCGCCACCATGTCACCGGCGCCGATACGGCCGAGGTGGACTTCGTCGCCCGCTACCGCATCGGTGGCGCGCGCGCGGTGCGCATGGCCGAGCACAGCTGCTTCGTGCGCGAAGGCGGCCGCTGGTACTACCTCGACGCGCAGGGCTGAGCGCCGGCGCGGACCATGACGCCGCGCTAACCGGCGATGGGCAAGTATCGCCGGCATGCAGATCTCCAGCGCCGCCCTGCTGAAGGCTTCCGGCACCGCGACCGCACCGGCCACGCTGGCCGAGCGCTACGGCCAGGTGCGCTCAGCCAGCATGGCCCTGGCCGCGCCGCTGTCGGCCGAGGACGCGATGCTGCAGAGCATGCCCGACGCCAGCCCGGCCAAGTGGCACCTGGCGCATACCAGTTGGTTCTTCGAGCAGTTCGTGCTGGGCCTGCAGCCGGGCTACCGGCCGCTGCATCCGCACTGGCAGGCGCTGTTCAACAGCTACTACCAGAGCATCGGCCCGGCGCATGCACGTGCCCAGCGCGGCTTGCTGTCGCGGCCGACGCTGGTGCAGGTGCTGGACTACCGCGCGCAGGTCGATGAACGCATCGGCCGTTGCCTGCGTGCCGGTGTGCTGGAGGAACCGGCGCAACGGCACCTGCTGCTGGGCCTGCAGCACGAGCAGCAGCACCAGGAGCTGATCCTGACCGACATCAAGCACGCGCTGTGGAGCAACCCGCTGCAGCCGGCCTACCGTGACGACCTGCCGCTCGCGGCGAGCGATGCCGCAGGCGGCGCGTGCTGGCTGCAGTTCCCCGAGCGCATCGTCGAAATCGGCGCGCCACCCTGGCCCGGAAGCGCGGCCTTCGCCTACGACAACGAGTCACCGCGCCACCGCGTGCTGGTGCCGGCGCATGCCCTGGCCAACCGCCCGTTGAGCAATGCCGAATACCGCGCCTTCATCGACGACGGTGGCTACCGCGAGCCGCTGCTGTGGATGAGCGATGGCTGGGCACAGCTGCAGGCCGGCCAATGGCGCCGCCCGCTGTACTGGGACGACGCGCTGGAACGCGAATACACGCTGGGTGGCTGGCGCGCGCTGGACCCGGACGCACCGGTCTGCCACCTGAGCTGGTACGAGGCCGATGCCTGCGCGCGCTGGGCCGGCGCACGCCTGCCCACCGAATTCGAGTGGGAAGCGGCGGCCGCGGCCTGCGCGCCCGCCGGCAATTTCGCCGACGCCGGCCTGCTGCATCCGGCGGCGCAGGCCGGGGATGCGGGCCGACCGCGGCAGCTGTTCGGCGACGTCTGGGAATGGACCGCCAGCGCCTACGGCCCCTACCCCGGCTTCCGCCCGTTGCCGGGCAGCGCCGGCGAATACAACGGCAAGTTCATGTGCAACCAGTACGTGCTGCGCGGCGGCTCGTGCGCCACGCCGGCAGACCACATCCGCGCCACTTACCGCAACTTTTTCCCGCCCGCGGCGCGCTGGCAGTTCGCCGGCCTGCGCCTGGCCAGGGACGCCTGATGGCCGTGCCGGAACCGTTCCCGGCCGCCCTGGTCGATCGCCGTCCCGACCGCGCCACCATCACCGCCGACGTGCTCGCCGGCCTGTCGACGCGGCCACGCACGCTGCCGTCCAAGTATTTCTACGACGCACGCGGCTCGGCGCTGTTCGAGTGCATCACCCGCCAGCCGGAGTACTACCTCACCGGTGCCGAGCTGGAACTGCTGCAGCAGGTACTGCCGCAGATCGCCACGCAGGTGGGGCCGCAGACACGGGTGGTCGAATACGGCAGCGGCAGCGGCCGCAAGACCCGCCTGCTGCTGCGGGCGCTGGTGGACGTGGTGGCCTACACCCCGGTGGAGATCTCGCGCACCGCGCTGCTGGACAGCATCGGCACGCTGGCTGTGGATTTCCCGGACATCGAGATGCTGCCGGTCTGCGCCGACTTCACCGCCCCGCCCGCGTTGCCGCCGGCGCAGCGCCCGGCCCGGCGCACGCTGCTGTTCTTCCCCGGCTCCACCCTCGGCAACTTCGTCGAGGAACAGGCCGTTGCCATCCTGCGCGGCATGCGCGCGGCGATGGGGCCGCACGGGCTGGCGCTGGTCGGCATCGACCTGGACAAGGACCCGGCGGTCATCGAGGCCGCCTACAACGACGCGGCCGGCGTCACCGCCGCCTTCACCCTCAACCTGCTGGCGCGCCTGAACCGCGAGATCGGCAGCGACTTCGACCTGCACGGCTTCGCCCACCGCGCCCGCTACGTGGTCGAACGGCAGCGCATCGAAACCTTCCTCGTCAGCCACCGCAAACAGGTGGTGCACGTGGCCGGCCATGCGTTCGCCTTCGCCGCTGGCGAGGCCATGCGCGTGGAATACAGCCACAAGTACGACGATGCCCGGTTCGCCGGCATGGCCGCGGCCGCCGGCCTGCGTGTACGGCAGGCGTGGGACGCACCGGGGCGCATGTTCGGGCTGCGGCTGCTGCAACCGGCCTGAGCGGGCCGGTTTATCATCGGCCCTCGCCTGGAGTTGCGCGGCCGCAAGGAGCCAAGCATGAAACCGACCCCGGTAGTGCCGCTGCTGGTCCTGTCCTGTGCATTCGCCGCACCGGCTGCACAGGCCGCCACCGCCGATTTCGGTACCTGTGGCACCACCCTGCGCGAGGCCGCCGTCGGCAACGGCATGGCCGCCGAACGCTTCGACCGCCTGTTTGCCGATGTCGCACCGGACCCGAGCGTGCTGGCGCTGCTCGACGCCCAACCCGAGTTCACCACGCCCATCTGGGACTATCTCGCCGCGCTGGTGGACGAGCAGCGCGTTACCGATGGCCGTGCCATGCTCGCCACGCACCGCGAATTGCTCGATCGCATCGCCATGCAGTATGGCGTCGACCCGGCCACCGTGGTCGCGGTATGGGGCGTGGAGAGCGACTACGGCCGCGTCACCGGCAAGCGGCCGCTGCTGCAATCGCTGGCCACGCTGTCCTGCGACGGCCGCCGCCAGCCGTTCTTCCGCAGCGAACTGCTGGCCCTGCTCAAGCTGATCGACGGCGGCGACCTCGCCGGCGACGGCCTGACCGGCTCCTGGGCCGGCGCCTTCGGCCAGACCCAGTTCATGCCGTCCACCTATGCGCGCATCGCCGTGGATGGTGACGGCGACGGCCGCCGCGACCTGGTCGCCAGCATCCCCGACGCGCTGGCGTCCACCGCCAACTACCTCAAGCGGGCCGGCTGGCGCAGCGGGCAGCCGTGGGGCGTGGAAGTACGCCTCCCCGCAGGCTTCGACGCCACCCTCGCCGGCCGCGGCAAGCGCAAGCCATTGAGCGCATGGCGCACGCTAGGCCTCCTGCTGGCCGACGGCACACCGTTGCAAGTGCCGACGATGGCTGGCGACAGCGCCGCCGCGCTGCTGCTGCCGGCCGGCGCGAAGGGACCGGCGCTGCTGGCGTTCCGCAACTACGACGCGATCTATTCCTACAACGCCGCCGAAAGCTATGCGCTGGCCATTGCCACCCTCGCCGACCGTCTGCGCGGCAGCAGCGGTCTGGCGGCCGCATGGCCCACCGACGACCCCGGCCTCGGCCGCAATGAACGCCGCGCGCTGCAGACACTGCTGCTCGCGCGCGGCCACCCCATCGGCAGCGCTGACGGCATGGTCGGTGACGCCACCCGCCGCGCCATCCGCATCGAACAGCAGCGGCTGGGCTGGCGCGACGCCGACGGCCGTGCCGGCACCCGCATCCTGCAGGCCCTGCGCAATGCAGAACCTCCCGTCGCCACCGCGTTCAAGCTGCCGTCCGATCACACGCAACTCACCCAATCCCCCATCGTGCGGAGCAGGATTCCAATGAAGGACGTGCAAGGCCTGAGTGCAGGCGATTTCAACGGCTTCGCCGCGTGGAAGGTGGAAACCCCGTTCTCCACCGCCGCCATCAGCGTGTTCGGCGGCCAGCTGCTGTCGTTCGTGCCGAAGGACGGTGTCGAGGTGATGTGGCTGTCGCCCAGCGCCAAACAACCGCCGACGCCGATCCGCGGTGGCAGCCCGGTGTGCTGGCCGTATTTCGCCAGGCAGGGCCAGAGCGGCGATGTGCCGTCGCACGGTTTCGTCCGCACCGTGCCGTGGGAGTTGCGCGACGCGCGGCGCGAGAGCGACGGCACAATGGTGCTGACACTGGCCCCGCCGGCAATGGAAAACCTGTCGCTGCGGCTGACGATGACGCTGCGCATCGGCCGCACGCTGGAGCAGCAGCTGCTGACCGAAAACACCGGCAGTCAGCCCGCCGCCTTCACCCAGGCACTGCACAACTACTTCAACGTCAGCGATGCGCTGGCGGTCGATGTCGGCGGCCTCGATGGCCTGACTTATCTCGACAAGCTCGACGGCGGCAACGCCCACGTGCAGCAGGGTGACTGGAACCTGCGCGACCCGCGCGATCCCGGCCGCAGCGACCGCATCTATACCGCGGCCGGCGGCAGCTACGTGCTGCGCGACCCCGGCTTCGCCCGCCGCATCGCCATCACTACCGAAGGCAGCCATTCGGCGGTGCTGTGGAACGCCGGCGAGCAGGCTGCGCAACGCATGGAGGACATCGGTGACGGCTGGCGCAACTACATCTGCATCGAGGCCGCCAACGTCGGCCCGGACGTGATCGAATTGGCCCCGGGCGGGCGCCATGTGCTCAAGCAGGTGTTCGAGGTGAAACCGCTCTGATGCCTCTGCTGGTGGGTTCGCGGCGGCGCTGGCAGCGTCAGTGGCCCGGCCGCCGCAACACCAGCAAGGCCAGCCCGCCGGCCACCAGCCCCCAGAACGCCGAGCCGATCCCGCCCAGCGACAATCCCGAAGCGGTCACCAGAAAGGTCAGCAACGCCGGCTCGCGCCCGCCCTCGTCCTTCAACGCCACCGCAAGGCTGTTGCCGATTGTTCCGAACAGGGCGATGCCGGCCAACGCGGCGACCAGTTCTTTCGGGAAGGCTGCGAACACCGCCGCCACGGTCGCCCCGAACAACCCGATCACGATGTAGAACGCACCGGCGCACACCGCCGCCGGATAACGCAGCGCCCGGTCCTCGTGTACCTCGCGGCCCATGCAGATCGCCGCGGTGATCGCCGCCAGGTTCAGCGCATA